>DATJUC010000084.1:0-15242 GCA_035502675.1 Candidatus Acidiferrales bacterium
GCTGCGACCATTGCAAGGTTCGTTTGCGACACATAGTCGGCCCGGCTTGCGTCCAATAAGCGTGTATAGAGATGCGCGGCGCGGCGCTCTTCTCCGCAAAGTGCGTAGGCGCGGGCCAGAAGCGGCAGCCGGTAAGAAAGGTCTTCGAGTCGCTCGCTCGACAAATGGTTGAGATCGGCCATCGCTTCGAAGGGACGCCCGGCCGCGATATAGGCCTGGGCGCGGTAAAGGAACGCTACACGATAACCGGGTTCGACATCCACGAGCGCCGAGAGGAGCTCCACGCATTTCTCGTACCGCCTACTTAAGAAAAGCGCTCGTCCTAGGAGCAACTGACTGGGCGCCGTTGACGACATCCTCAGTGCGGCGCTCGCGTGCGTTAACGCCTGCTCGACGTCGCCTTCGCAGAACTTCGCCCACATGGCGATGCCGTGGACGAAGCTCGAGGAAGGGTTCAGTTGGATTGCGTTTCTAAGGTCGCGCGCAGCCCCATGCCAGTCCCAATCAGAGGCGAGCTTCAACTTAGCTAGGAGCGCGCGTGCCGGCGCGTATGACGCATCGATCTCCAAAGCCCGTTTTGTCGCTCGCTTGGCTTCGGCCAGAGCCGCCGCGCTTGGAATATAGGCGTGCTCGGCGAGCAAATCAAGGGCACGAGCGATGCCAAAAAGCGCCGGTACGGAGTCGGGCTCGCAGCTCAGCGTCGCTTCAAAGTGTCGTACCGCGTCGGCCAGGGCCCCCGACGTTTCCTTCTCAACCAGACATGAACCCCGCGCATAGTGCGTGATACCGTCCGGTTTCGGCGTGCCTGCCAATTCCTGGTCGGAAGGTGCCGCGCGTAACGCCTGCGTCTCCGAAAACGCGCCGGAAATGGGAAGAGCGAGGCGGTAGCCGCGCTGCCGGGCGCCGACTATCGCCGATCCGTATTGGTCCCTAAGCAGATTTCGCAGCAGGTATACTTGTTGGAACAAGTTATTCTCGCTGGGAACTCCTTCGGGCCAAATCCTACCCGTAATCGCCTTCTTACTGACGAAGTCCCCGTTGGCTTCGAGGAGCGTCATAAGCAGCTGGCCTATGCGCTCGGACAGCACGACCGAGTCGCTCTGCCGGATGAGGACGCGTCGTGACGGATCGTACGCAAACGGCCCGAAGCTATAGAAGCCGCGCTCTCTCGCTTCACTCGAAACTGGTGTCGCATCCAAAGAACTAGGGGCTCTCTCATCCAGCTCCCTAGTGGCAAGCCTCGCGCCTAGGGTCACCACTCCCCCACTCCCTCGGACGATGCGAGCCGTCTCGTTGCTTTCGGCCGCAAGTGTAGACGCGTGCAGCCGAAGCGATGACCGCTCGCCACCGGGCTTAAGGCACTTTGCGCGAAGTCATTTCGATCGGAGATGCCGCCATAGTCCGTGCTAATGGCAGAAGAGCGATCACAAATGATTGCGCGAGCACTCGAAGCTTCGGCTTGAGTCCGCACGCAATGGCCGGAAAGACAGCCGGGCCAACGAGCGTCGAAAGTCACGGTAGAGATGGGTTTCGGGCATCGAGATAACGGCCGCCAAGGACAGCAGGCCCGCCCGCCGAGCGCGAATCATGGGCTCGCATTTCTAGCGTAAAACTTGTCACTCTCAATTGGTACCAATCCCGATACGAAAGGCAAAAGTACCAATTACGATAGAATGCAGGATACCAATTGAGGACCGGGACACGAAAACGGCGTAGCGCCGCGTCACACGCCGGCAGGCCCGGGCGCTTAGGGTAAGGCTAGGTGAGAGTGCCCGCCGCGCGTGAGGACGTGTCACAGACGATAAAACGATCGGCAATCATGCTGGATCCGCGCTCGGCAGTCCCGCTCTATTGCCAATTGGCGAATGCCTTTCGCGATGCAATCGTCTCCGGGAAGCTTCGCGCCGGCGATCGTGTATTGCCTAGCCGCGAATTGCAGCTTCACTTGGGCATCTCCCGAACTACGGCGTTGAACGCCCTAGGCCAGCTCCAAGCGGAAGGCTATGTCGAGACAATCCGCGGTTCCGGAACCTTCGTTTCGGGTTCGCTTCTGACGTCGGCCAAGCGACGTGATATACCCGCTGACGAGACTGATTTAACACCAACGAACGCAGCCACGCGCTACCTTTCGGCGCAGAGCGTCATACGAGCAACCGATGAGATGGAGGGTTGCCGGGAAGGTGCGATAGCCTTTCGTCCCGGCATTCCCGCGACCGACTCTTTTCCGTCACAGTTTCGCCGTGCCCTAAACGTAAGCGGTTGCACCGAGGAGGCTTTGGCGAATCCTACGTTATGGGCAAGCGAAAGGCTCCGAACGGCTCTCGCCCAACGCTTGCAGCAAACGCGCGGCGTCGTCTGCTCGCCCGATCAGATCCTGGTCGTTCCGAGCCTCGATTATGCAGTATCGCTGATTGGGCGCGCGCTCATGGCCCCGCTCGATCCAGTCGTCTTCGAGGAGCCCGGATGTCCCGTTGCACGTTCGATATTGGTTGCGCTGGGCGCGCGGCTCATCCTTGCGCCGATCGACGATCGGGGGCTCGACGTCCGGTCGCTTGCGAACCTCTCGGCAGCTATGGCGTTCGTGACGCCCTCCCACCAATACCCACTGGGCTCGGTGCTATCGCTCGAGCGTCGCATCGCGTTGCTGCAATGGGCTTCTTCCTGCGACGCCTGGATCGTTGAAAATGACTACGACAGCGAGTTTAGCTATCTGGGGCAGCCCCAACCCACATTGCATAGCTTAGACGATGGAGAACGCGTTCTCTACATGTCCACGTTCAGCAAGATTCTGTCGCCGTCGATCCAGCTCGCGTTTATCATCGTGCCGCGCGCGCTGCGACGAACCTTCGAAGCGGCTCATCAAGCTACCGGTGGCCATGCTAGTCCGATCTTGCAGGCGGCACTCGCAGTCTTCATCGAGAGCGGCCAGCTCTCGCGGCACCTCGTCAAAATGCGGAGAATTTACGACACGCGACGGCGCTTCCTAAGCACCTTGTTATCCGGAGCCGGACTACGCCTTCGTGATTCGGGCGCCGGGCTCCACTTCGTGGCGGAGTTACCCCGCCACGTGCCGGACACGGAAATATCGAGACGTGCGGCCGATAGCGGCATCGTCGCACCGCCTTTGTCGCGGTACTTTCACGGCCGGCCCAGTCTCAACGGAGTCGTTCTGGGGTTTGCAGCTACGTCTACGTCCGCAGCAAAGCAAGCCGCGCAGACACTCTGTAGCGTCCTCTGAGGCATCGTCGCAGGTGGATTTCGCTACAAAGATACGTTAGCATCCCGGGCCGCGCGCCGGCATGCGCCTAGTAGTCTTGCCATTTCGCCATCGACGTTGCGAACGGCGGGGGCTTGAACGACGCGACGCAGGCGTCGGAATCTATGCCTTCGACCGACGCGTTCCGCAGGAAGCGGATCATCGCGCGATCCGTGCAGGGCGTGTCGACGCCGTGACCGGCGCCGCGCACCAAAACGAGCCGGCCGTTGGGCAGATTGGCGAGCGCGGCCGTCGCGTATTTCGGCGGCGTGACGGGATCGTCCGACCCGTTCACCATGAGAATCGGAACCGTGCTGCGCACGGGATCGTTGAACGACGGCGGCATCGGCGCGACCTTCCAAATCTCGCAGGCATGCCGCTCGGCAACGACGCGCAAGTCGCCCGTGAACGAATGCGCTGCTTGTTCCTCGAGCTCCGCATCCGAGATGAACGGGTCGAGATCGGCGCAGCGATAGCCTAGGTTCGTACCGGCGTCTTGTCCTTGCGCTAAGAACTGCGACCAGAGATCGACGAGGCGACCTAGCGGCGCGTAGTCGCCGCGATAGGCCCGTTCGACGATGTACGGCAGATATGCCGCCGTCTGTGGCGCGTACAGATTCTCGCGAATCCGGTCGACCAGCACTTCTTTCGATAGCCGCACCTCGACCCAACGCTTCGTCTTCGGATTGCGCACGGTTATCGCGACCGGACCGTTCGCGAAGCGCCTCAGTACCGCGTAGAAGTGCGGAACGAACTGCGGAAACGTCGACCGGCACGTCGCATCGCGCCCGCACTTGGCGGCGAGATCGTCGAACGCCGTCTGCGCGCCGTCCGGCGCGCCGGGCAACGACTCGTAGTGCGGCGCGATGATGCCTTCCAGAGCCGCGCTGCGAACGTGGGCCTGGTGCCGCCGGATGTACACGAACGAGAAGAACGAGCCGTACGATCCGCCGTAGAGCACGATCTTCTGGTAGCCGAGCGCTGCGCGAACGTCGTCCAGGTCGTCGACCGCGTTGTCGGTGTTGTAGGCGCTCGGATCGCTGTGCGCGCTGTAGCGCAGGTAACATGCCGAGAGGATCGCGTCGGGCCAAATCTGTAGAAAATATGCGGGCATATTGCCGTACGGCGAGATGTTGCACTTGGTCGGATTCGACGTGCCCATGCCGCGCGCGTCGACGAAAAAGATATCGCGGTTCGCTTTCACGGCAGCCAGCACGGGGTCGTCGCCGTCGGCGATATAGGGGGCATCCGGGACGGCTGCGACGCCCGGGCCGCCCTCGATGAACGCGATCGGATCGGCAGTAGGATGCGGCGCCTTCAGCACGACGACGCCGAGTTGAATGATGCGGCCGGTGCCCGCGGCACGGTTCTCGTAGACGCCGAACGTCCCGCACATCGCCGGCGTCTTGTTGCGCCCCTGCGTGCACCGTCGCAGGTGCAGGCCGAGCGCGGGCCCGGTCGTGACCGGCCCGGCCGCTGCCAAGGCCGTCAACCCCAAAGCAAGCAAGGCTGAGATAGCGAAAAAGACGCGCATCCCCGGACCTTTCAGACGGTTGCGCCGCACCCTGCATCGGAAGAACCGCGCGGAAGTCTTCCGCGCGGATTCACAATCGTCGCGTAGACTGGCGCCATGAAGCTTGCAATCACCGCAGCGATCGCGGGCCTGCTGCTGGGAGTCGCCGCGGTACCGCACGGCGCTTCGCCGACGGACGTGGCCGCGCAGCGGCACACGACGAAGTCGCCGCCGCCGCCGCACCGCTCCGCGACCGCCGACACGATCGACTGGCAAACCGTCGCCAACGCGACGGCGACGTAAAGGCTCGAACGGTCTTGGCTTTGGTCCCTTGCGGCCGGTGCCGCGATGGCGCCCCGCACGGCCGAGGTGCCAAAACGGTGCCGACCGAATCGTGAGGGGCACCAATGACCGACCGCGAGCTCGCCACCGCAGCGCGCGCGGCGCTCTCAAACATCGAGAACGAACGCGACCTGCTAGCCAATCCCTTGCTGCCGCAAAATCACGCGTTTTCGTACGGCACCGTGCGGTTCGTCGTGCTCAGTGCGCTACAGTCGCTCGAACCGGTCGGCACGGGTCCGGCCGTGCGAAAGCAACGGCGCATGCACGGCATTCTGGTCCGCTGCGATCTGGGCGGCGAGCATCACAAGGCCGTCGTCACCTCGATGGCGATCTCGCGCCGGCAGTTCTACCGCGAACGCCACGAGGCGCTCGTCGGACTTGCCGAGCGAATTCGCAGTGCGGTCGCCGGCGCGTTGCAACGGCCCGGGCAGGCGACTACGACGAGGATCGTCGATCTCGGAGACGCCGGCGAAGCCTTTCTGGAAGCACTGCGTTCGGCCGGGCAATACCGCGAGGTCTGGAACGAAGCGACGTCGCTCGCGACGCAAAACGCCGGCGAGCCGCGCGAGGCCGAGCTGTGGCTGGTTGCGTCGGAAGCGGCTCGTTTTTTTGCCGACCGTTCGATGGCCGGCGAAGCGCTCGAGCGAGCGCGGCAAACGAAACCGACCGATTCGTTCTGGCGATCGCTGTGGATCGCGAGTTCGGCGATGAATTTGGCATGGCTCGACGCGCACAGCCAGCAAGCGCGCGTGACGTTCGAGGCTGCCCGTGCGGGCGGACCGACGGAGGAACGCCTGTACGGCAAAGAAGCCGTGCTGCTAGGCATCATGCTCGCGAGCGCCGCGCGCATGGAGGTGCATTGCGGCCACTGGGATCGCGCCCGCTCGCTGCTGGCGCGCGCGTCCGCGCTGGCGCAAAACGGAGCGGGTGCGAAGCCCGCGTCGCTGCTTCGGTTATCGGCATTGATCTACCGCTTGTCGGCGCAGCTGGCGATCCATGCCGACGGCGATCGCATTCGCGCGATCGTCGGGTACCGCGCCGCGCTCGACGCCGCCCGTTCTTCGAGCGAGCTCGGAAACGTCGCCGAGACGGCCATTCACTACGCGCTCGCACTGCGCGCCGAGGACGTCGAAGCGGCGATGAAGTTCGTGGATTACGGCCTGACGATCGTGCGGCGTTACTATCCGGGAGATCGCCTCGCCGAACTGACGCTGGAAGCGATTCCGCTCCTCTTGCACGCGCGCGGCACCGAGGCGGGCGCCGAAGCGGTGATGCGCGCGCGTTCGCCGCGTTTGGGCGAACGCGATCGGCTGTTCCTCGAACTCGCGCAAGCCAAGGTCGAAGCGCACGCAGGCGATTTCAAAGCCGCGCTGGATCGTTCCGATGCAGCGGCGGAACGGCTTTTCGACTGCGGAATCGACGCGGTCGCGTGCGACGCGCGGCTGGTGGCGCTGGGCGCCGCGTCGACGCTCGGCGTTCGCACGAGCGCAGGCCGTGCGCTGACGCACTCCGCCGACGGACTCGAACGCGCGCGCGCCGAGACGCGCGTCGCGTTGCTGCAAAAAATGGTCGGCTAAGCGTTAACCCCGGCAGCCACCGCCGCCGCCGTGCATGCCGCCGCCGTTTTGCCGCGCCGCCTCGCGGGCTTGCTCGAGCGCTTGCTGCTGCTGCGGCGTCAGCATGGCCACGATGCTCCGGCGCAGCTGCTTCATTGCAGGACGATCGACCGGGCTGCCGGCAGGATGCGCTTGCGAGTACTGACCGACCATTTGCTGGATCTGCTGTTGCTGCTGCGAGGTGAGTCCGGCGGGACCGAACCGGCGCAAAATACGCTGATAGAGCACCTGTTCGGTGGGCGTGACGGGCGTCCGGCCGCAGGGTCCCTGCTGCGGCGCTTGCACGGGTGCCGGCTGGACCGGCGCGTTCTGCGCGAGCACCGTCTGACCGAGCGCCGCCGACGGTAAGAATGCTAGACAAAGCAACGAAGCGGTAATCAACGAGCGCATGAGAGCCTCCCCGGCGAAAAGTACCCGCCGAGATTCTATATCGGGCGACCCGGCTTGCCGTAACAGGTGCCGTACGGCGGCGGAGCGTCGCGATAAAGCGGTCCCGGAAGGTTCACCGGCAAATTGGCAGCCGGATTTACGACGACCTGCACCTTCGCATTAGGCGTCAATGAGCGTTCGCAGGCGACGACGGACTTGAAGTCCGATTTCGCATTTCCCCCGATCCATAAGTCGAACCAAATCTTGTAGCAGCCGTTGGAGCCGCTCCCCGATTTGGGACCCGACGGCGTGCAGTCGTCTTCGCGTACGAAGTACTGCCGGAGGAACGGAACGTAGATTTTGACGCCGTACGGAAACTGCGCTCCGTTGGAAGGTTCGGTCGCGAACGTCGTCGGGTTGCACCAGGTTCCGTCGCCGGAGGCGACCCTGTGCACGACGGGATGCGCGATCTTGTTGCCGGGCGGCGTGTTGTCCGGCCAACCGTAGAACGTGATCGTCGCCGTGACCGTCTTGGGCTGCTGCGGCGTTGCGTAGCACGCCGCGTGCCGAACCCCCTTCGCTTGCGGAAATTGCAGGCTCGGCGAATAGCCGTTCGACAACGGCCCGCCGCACGAGGCAAGCGCAACCCCCGCCGCCGCCCAAAGCGCACCTCCGCGCCGGAACCTCACGGCCGGCTGCGGCCCGTCCGCGCGAACGCCGCCGCACCCGCATATTGCGCTGCGGATCCCAGTTGCTCTTCGATCGCCGTCAGGCGATTGTACTTGGCAATCCGGTCGCTGCGCGAAAGCGAGCCGGTCTTGATCTGTCCCGCGCCGGTCGCAACCGCGATGTCGGCAATCGTCGTGTCCTCGGTCTCGCCCGAACGGTGCGAGATCACCGTAGTGTACCCGGCCTTGTGCGCGGTCTCGATCGCGTCCAGCGTCTCGGTCAACGTGCCGATTTGGTTGACTTTGATAAGTATCGAGTTGGCCACGCCTTCGGCGATGCCGCGTTCGAGAAAGGTGAGGTTGGTGACGAAGATGTCGTCGCCGACCAGCTGCACGCGATCGCCGAGCGCCTCGGTCAGCGCGCGCCAGCCGTCCCAATCGTCTTCCGCCAGGCCGTCCTCGATCGAGACGATCGGATAGCGCTCGGTCAGCTCGCAATAGAGATCGATCATCTCGCCCGCACTCAGCCCGCGATCCCGCGAGAGCGCAAAATACTTGCCGTCTCGGTAGAACTCGCTCGACGCCGGATCGAGGGCGATGGCGACCTCGCTGCCGGCCCGGTAGCCGGCCAGGTCGATCGCCGCGAGGATCAGATCCAGCGCCTGCTGCGGCGTTTCGAGCGGCGGCGCGTACCCGCCCTCGTCGCCGACCAGCGTCGACAGGTGACGATCGTGCAACAGCTTTCCGAGCGCGTGAAAGACCTCGGCGCCCCATCGCACCGCCTCGGCTTCGCTCGAAGCGCCCAACGGCACGATCATACACTCTTGAAACTGCAGCGCGCCTTCGGCATGCTTGCCGCCGTTGATCACGTTCATCATCGGCACCGGCAGCAGTGCCGCCGACGGACCGCCCAAGTAACGAAAGAGCGGCAGCGACAGGCTCGACGCGGCGGCGCGCGCAACCGCCAGCGAGACGCCCAGGATGGCGTTTGCGCCGAGATTCGATTTATTCGCCGAACCGTCGAGCGCGATCAGCCGCTCGTCGATTTCGCGCTGCGCCGTTGCGTCCAGGCCTTCGAGCTCGGGCCCCAGGACTTCGTTGACGGAGCGCACCGCGCGCAGCACGCCTTTGCCGCCGTAGCGCTTCGGATCGCCGTCGCGCAGCTCGACCGCTTCGTGCGCGCCGGTCGACGCGCCGGACGGAACCATGGCTTCCTCGACGGCGCCGAAGCTGGTCGCGACCGAAACGGCGACCGTCGGGTTTCCGCGCGAGTCGAGCACCTCGCGCGCGTGGACGCCCTCGATCAGCGGCCGGCCGCCGGCGCGCATCGACTCGAGCGACACTACTCGCGAATCCAGCGATCGAGATCGTGGCGCCGCGACATGAAATCATTCTCGTGAAAGAAGATTCGCAGTTCGCGATCGGCACTCGCCTTACTATCGCTGCCGTGGACCAAGTTGCGCCCGATCGACTGCGCGAAGTCCGCGCGAATCGAACCCGGCGCGGCGGTCAACGGATCGGTCGCGCCGATCAGCTGGCGGCATCCGTCCACGGCATTCTCGCCTTCGACCGCAATCGCCACCAGCGGCCCGCTGGTGATGAACCCGACCAGATCGCCGAAGAACGGTTTGTCCTTGTGCTCGCCGTAATGCTGGCGCGCGCGATCGCCGTCCAGCTGCATCATCTTCATCGCCGTAATGACGTAGCCGCGCCGTTCCAAGCGCGACGTTATTTCTCCGACCAAACCGCGCGAGACGGCGTCCGGCTTGCAGAGAATCAGCGTTCGTTCAATAGCCATAGGACCGGCGAATACGGCTCGCCGAAGGGGATTGCCTCCATGCACGAACACCCGTACGCCGGAGTCGCGGCGGCGCTGGCCGGCACCCCGTTTTCGGACGTCCGCTACGTCGAACGCACCGCCAGTACGAACGCGGACGCCGCCGACCTGCTCGGCGACGCACGTTTCGCCGGACGAACGCTGGTCGCCGAACACCAAACGCTGGGCAAGGGGCGCAAAGGGCGAACCTGGGTCGCCGGCGCCGGCACCTCGCTGCTCTTCACGACCGTTCTTCCCGAACCGGTGGCAACCGCAACGCTTTGGATCGTGCCGTTTTGGGCGGCGCTGGCGATCGGCGGCGCGTTGGAGCGGCATGGGGTTGCGGCTACCCTGCATTGGCCCAACGACTTGCTGATCGAGAGCCGCAAGGTCGGCGGCATCTTGTGCGTGTCGCGCGTATCGGGCGAACGCGCGTCGGTGGGCGTCGGCGCCGGAATCAACGTTCACCGGCGCGCCGGCGCCGAACAAAACATCGAGCCGCCGCCTGCGTTCTGCGACGACGTCGCACCGGTCGATCGCGCGAGTCTGCTGCTTTCGATCTTGCAGGGGTATGCGAGCGAACTCGGAGCGCTCGCCGACCCCGGCCGCATCGTTCGCGCCTGGGAAAAGGCGGCCGAGCTACCCGGCCGGCGCTATCGTATTCTCAAGGACGGCACGCAGACGCCGTTCGAAGCGACTGCGCTCGCTCTGGCGAACGGCGGCGGTCTCGTGGTCGCGCGTGACGACGGAGCGCGCGAAACCATCAGCTTGGCCGACGCGCGCGCGTTGCGCTAAGAACGTTATTTCACGACGCCGCCGAGCGCGACGCCCGCGGTCGAGAGCGCGCTCTTGGCTTGCGTTTCCGCGCCCGCGTCGATGCTCAAGCACAGATTCGACGTCGTCGCGACGTTCGCCGGCTTGGGAATCATCTTCGCGGTGACGCCCGCATCCTTGAGCGTCTTGGTCGCGATCATCGTATCGGCGTTGCTGCCGAAGAAGAGAATGACCTCCGCCATCGCCGTCTAGCCGGTCTCCCCCGTAACGAGCTGGTTGAGACCGCCGGCGACGTCGTTGAGCTCTTCGACGCGATCGACCGCCTGTTTCATTCGGACGGACATCTCTTGCGAGAGCGTGTCGATCACGATCATGTCGCCCTGCAGCTCGTCGTTGAGCGTCTTGAGCTCGGCGATTTTGCCGGTCTGGCCGGCGGCGATCTGGGAGATCACCTCGCCGCTCTTCTCCACCACCGCTTTGGTCGCCGCGACGTGATCGCCGGAGACCTCGCTGCCGACGATGATCACTTCCAGTTCCTTAGCGGCGTCGCGAATCTGATGGCTGCGCGAAGCCAGCGTCTTGGAAAGCGCCTGTACGATCGGAATCGCCAGCGCCAGCGCGATGATCATCGCGACGACGCCCCACAGCACCAGCGTCTGCGTCGTGTGGTTGATGATGTCGGTGGTTTGCTGCAGCGGAATGCCGTACCAGCGAGCTCCCAGCACCGTGTTCTGGTCGTTGACGATCGGATCGACGTGCACTAGATAACGCGTTCCGCCTTGAACGTCTTCGCCGGTAAAAGGCTGGCCGCTTTTGATCACGTCGGCCGCGGGAACGACGGCGACGTCGACCGCGCGCGTGCCGTCCGGCTGGGGAATCGTGCCGGCCACGATCGCGTCGCCGTCGAGCAGCGCCGAATCGCCGCCCAGCGCGCGCTTGGCCTGATCGACGAGGTCGTAGTAATGGTTCATCAAGATGCCGCCGTAGACGGCTCCGATGGTGCGCTCGTTCTGATCGCTGATCGGCGCTGCCGATACCAGCGCCAGCCCTTTGTCGACGTGCTCGGTCACTTTTCCGGCCGCATCCTTGATGTCGGATTGCGCCTGCGGGGCCAGACCTTCGCCGTTGAGGAAGGCGGGATCCAAGAGCGTCGCGGTGCTCACGGTTTCGCCGGTCAACGCGCGCTGAATGAGCGGATCGCTCTTGAGGGAACCGCGCTGCGGACCGTTCGCCCGCGCGATGACGTTGCCGTTGGCGTCGACGACCGTCAAGAACGACAGCCCGGAAGTGCGCGCGACGTTCGAGAGCTGGTCGCCCAGCGCCGCGTAATTCGAGGTCTGAATGCTCTTGCGAACCGCGTCGGAAAGCGCGTCCTGCGCCACCAGCAGCCGAATTTGGTCTTTGCGCGAGTCCCAGTATCCGCCGAAGGCACTGCCGCCATTGGTAACCTCGGTCTTGCCCAAGTCGATCAGGTCGCGCTGCAGCACGAGGCGCGCGGCCGCGACGCTGACGATGAAAAAGACCAGGATCGCGCCGATGATCGTCCCCAGGAGACGAACGCGGAGACTCATTTTCATGCGGTGACTTCCTCTGTCCCGGCGTCGCTGACTTTGAAGTTGCCGAGCCGGGCGTCGATTTGCTTCGCAAGGTCGTTCATCTGTTCGACCGACGAGAGCATCCGCTGCGCCGCGTCGGTAACTTCCTTGTTCACGTAGGTGAGCACTTCGACCGACGAGGCGTTCTGCTGCGAGATCGACGCGATGTCGGAGAAGGCTTTGTTGACCTCGTCGGACTGACTGGTCATGTGCTGCGTCGCGCCCATGTTGGCAGCGACGGATTTGGTGATCTCTTCGATCGAGCGTATCACCTGATAGGAATTCGAACTCATGTCGCGCGCGACCGAGCTGATCTCGCCGATCTGCTGATTGGCGGTCAGCACCGCCGAAACGATGTCCTGCAGCGCGCCCGACGCCGAGCTCGTGCTGTTGGCGCTGTCTTCGACGCGCTCGGTCAGGCGCTCCATCGCGGTGACGACTTCTCCGATCACGGCCTGCGTGGAGGTGATGTGGGCGGCGATCTCCTTGGTCGCCTGAACGCTGCCGTCGGCGAGCTTGCGAATCTCGCTGGCGACGACGGCGAAGCCGCGCCCGTGCTCGCCGGCCCGCGCCGCCTCGATGGCCGCGTTGAGCGCCAGCAAATTCGTTTGCTCGGCGATCCGGTCGATCACTTTGACGATGTCGCCGATCTGATCGGAGTTGCTGCCGAGCTGCGAGATGTCGGTGGCGAGCTCGTTGATGGTCGAGCGGATCGTGTGCATGCCGTCGACGATCGTGCCGATCGCACTGCCGCCGCGCTCGGCGGTGCGCGACGTCTCGGTAGAAATCGACGAGAGCGAATCGACCTGCGCGGCAACCTGCTCGATCGACGTGGCCATGTTGGAAACCGCCAGCGCCGTCTCGTCGAGGCTGCGCGTTTGCTCTTCGGCGGCGGCGGCGATCGACGCGATCGCTTCGCTCAGCGCGGCCACTTTGACCGTCGCTTCGTCGACGATCCTGGACTGCTCGGCGATGCCTTCGTCGAGCTGCCCTTGCGCGACCGCGGCGCCTTCGATCACGGCCAGAGCCGTCGAAGCGGTCGTCTGCAGCTCGCTGCCGGCGTTTCCGAGGTGCGCGGCACTGCCGTGCAGCTGATCCAGGAAGCCGCGAATTCCGAAAATGAGCTTGTTGAGCGCGATCGCGAGATCTTGCAGAGTGGCGTCCGAAACCGCGATGTTCTTGGTGAAGTCGCCTTGCGAGACTTCCCGGATGCCGGCGGCCAAAGACGCGATACTGGTTTGTAAAGCTAACGCACCGTCGCCGCGCGGCAAGGCCGTCCGGAAGCCGCTCGCAAAGGCCAGCCGTCCGGGTGCGGCTTCGCCCACGTCGTCGACGGCGACCGCCTCACCCTGAAAAAGCGCGGAGATCAGGCAGCCGACGATCAGCAGCGCGATCGCGCCGGCCACGGCGCCGCCGGCACCGTCGGTCAGCCAGTAATCGCCGCCGGCGGCGATGGCGGTCACGATCGCGCCGAGCGGAAACCCCGTCAAGGCGGCGACCACGGCCACCACGCCCAGCAGCCCGACTTCGACGGCTACGTGGGCTCCGGCAGAGCGGCCCGCGAGCCAGAGGGCCAGCAAACAGAGTGCCGCCCCGGCGGCGGCGACGACGAGGCGGCCAAGAAACGACAAACGCGCCCGCTGTCCGGCGAAGAAGGCGTAGATCATCGGCCGGGTCCTCCAAACGCATGGCGTTTAGGGCCCTCTCTTAGCTGGGCCATCATCCCTGAATTATCTAGTCGGCAGGGAGGGCCGCGGCCTTTACGGCCGCTCGTTGCGCGCTCGCCCGATTCGGCGGTCGCAGACCTCGCAGAAGTACGGCATTTTGTTGTCGGTTTCGAAGATCGAGTTCGAGTAATGCATGGCGCAGCGCGCGTTGAAGCAGTGCTTCAAGCCGAACGCGTGGCCCAGCTCGTGGACCGATTCTTTGAGCAGGCGCTGGAAGAGCAAGTTCTCGTCGGGCTCCTCGCCGTAGAACTCGCTGCGCAGCCGGTGCAGCGATACCGCCGCGACGCCCTGCGCGTCGTCGGCGTCGCCGAAGATGAACCGGTGCGAGGTTTTGTAAAGATCGAAGTCGGTGACCGCCAGCAGCACCCCGTCGTCTTCGGGGTGCGCGCGCAAGACTTTGGCGAACAGCGTCGACAGGAAGAGTTGCTGCCGCGTGGAGTTGAGCGCGCTGCGGGGAACGACGAGCGAACGCTCGATCCGGGCCGAAGCGAGAAATCGCTCCTCGAGGCAGAGCGCGAGGCGATCCAAGAATCCGGTGTCGATGGTATTGATCGGAACGATGCGAATCTTGGAATCCATCTCGGGCCGGTCTCTTCGGCGCCGGCGGCCGGAAAACTTGTCGCTCATTACGAAGGCGTTAAGAAATGATCGTTGGCATCGGAATCGATCTGGCCGACGTCGAGCGATACCGCTTCGGCGAACGCGAACGCGCGTGGTTCGCGCGCAAGATCTACACCGAGGAAGAGATGACGTACGCGATGCGCAAGCGCCACTGGCCCGAACGGCTGGCGGGATTCTTCGCGGCCAAGGAGGCGACGCGTAAGGCGTTCGGGCACGCGATCCCCTGGCGCTGGATCGGCGTGGGGCACGAGCCCAGCGGCAAGCCGGTGATTCGTCTCTTCGGTAAAGCGGAGCGCCTTTTGGAAGCGCGCGACGTCCGTCTCGTCCACCTGACGATCACGCACACCGCACGGACGGCGGCCGCCGTCGTCATTCTCGAACGATGATCGACGTTCTGACGCCCGAGCAAATGCGCGCCGCCGACGCGCAAGCCATGGCCGTTCTCGGCGAGGACGCGCTGATGCGCAACGCCGGCCTCCAGATTGCCGGGCGCATTGCGACGCTGGCCGCGCCCGGCACGCGCGTCGTCGCGTTCGCCGGCCCGGGGAACAACGGCGGCGATGCGTTTGCGGCGTTCGCCGAGCTCGGGCCCGAATGGGATTGCGCGATCTATGCGTCGCCGGCTCAGCGCGTTTCGCCGGCTCGCGCTGCCGCCGAGAAGCGCGCCCGTGAGGCCGGCGTCGCGATCCGCGTCTTACCGCAAACGCCGCGAGAAGCCGAGTCCGCGGTCGACGGCGCCGTCGCGGTGGACGCACTCTTCGGCACCGGATCGCGCCTTCCGATCCCCGAGAGCTACCGCGCGGCAGCGCTCGCCCTGGATTGCCGGCGCCGGCCGGTACTCGCGATCGACCTTCCGTCCGGAGTCGATGCCTTGACCGGCGCCGCGGCCGACGTTTGCGTCCGCGCGACGGAAACGGTCACGCTGGGCGCGGTGAAACCCGGACT
>DATJUC010000085.1:0-10228 GCA_035502675.1 Candidatus Acidiferrales bacterium
TCCATACGCGTGGCGGCGTTGCAGCTGCGAGCGCACGAACGCGAGGGGTTCGCGACCGCACTCGACGGCATCGCCGCCGCAGTCGAGGAGGCGTCGGCCGGCGCCGAGCTCGTCGTCCTGCCCGAAGCAACCTTCCCGGCCTACGTGCTCGGCGACTCGTCGATCGACGACGCTGCGGTCGAGCGCGCCGTGGCACGTTTGCGCGAGCTGGCGCGCCGCACCGCGACCGCGATCGTCGTCGGCGCGGCCGTTCGCAGCGGGCCGGCGCTGCGCAACGCCGCGCTGGTGATCGACCGCAACGGCAGCGTGGCGGGGCGCGCCGACAAGCTTTTCCTATGGCATTTCGACCGGCGCTGGTTCGAGGCCGGAGACCGGCTCGAGCCGATCGACACCTCGGTCGGCCGTCTCGGCGTCCTGATCTGCGCGGACGGGCGCATTCCGACCATCGCGCGGGCGCTGGTCGACCGCGGCGCCGAGATGCTCGTCATGCCGACGGCCTGGGTGACGAGCGGCCGCGACCCCGCGCACCTGGAGAACGTCCAGGCCGATTTGCTGGCGCGCGTGCGCGCGTTCGAAAACGGGGTGCCGTTCGTCGCCGCCAACAAGTGCGGCGCCGAACTGGGAATGGTCGCCTATTGCGGCAAGAGCCAAATCGTGGGAGCCTCGGGAACGCCGTTGGCAATGGCCGGCGAGCTCGAACCCGAGACCCTCCGCGCGACCGTGGAGACCGGCCTTGGCCGCCCGCACCGCACGCAGCCGGCCCTTCCGCCCGAGCGGCGCGCGCCTTCGCTCGCGGCTTTCCGGATCGCGGTCTCGTGCCGGGATCTGCCCTCCGACGTCGACCGCCGCCTCGAGCTGCTCGACGACGCCTTCGCGCTCGCACCCGGCGAACACGGCCGCCTGCACGCCCTCGACCGGGTTTTCCCGGCAGCCGCCGTGGCCGACGGCGACGTCTTGGATCCGGCCGGACTCGTCGGCTACCGCCGGGCCGGATACCGGCTGATCGTCTGGCAGACGTCCCTGGACGTCGAGCTCGCGCAGCGGTTGGCCCGCGCGCGCGCTCTTGAGTTGCGCGTCTATGCCGTGGTTTTCGTTCGCGCGGCGGATCGCGCGTTCGCCGTCGATCCGGACGGAACGATCGTCGCGGGGACGTTCGGCGGCTTCACGCTGGCCAGTTTCCTGCTGGATCCTCGTAAAGCGGCCGAGACGTCGGTCGCGCCCTCGACCGACGTCGTTGAAGGCCTGGCGCGCGCGGCCGCAATCGCCGTCACCGGCGACGCGATTCGCGCGTGAGCGGGATCGAAGCACCCGAGTTCGCGAACCGCGGCGACCGGCTCGTCTCGCTGGCCGCCGCGATCATCGCGGTGCTCGCGGCGCTGGGCACGCTGCTCTCGCATCATCGGTCGATCTCTGCGATCACGACGATGAATCACGCGATTCTCTTCCAAGCGCGCGCCTCCGACCGCTTCAGCGCGTACGAAGCGCAGCGCGTGCGCGCCGACGTCCTCACCGCGCTGGTCGACGCCGACGTCCCGCGAACGGAAGCGGCCAAAAAACTGATCGTCGAACTCGCCGCCAAACAGCAGAGCTCGGCGAGTGCGGTGCTGCAGCGCGCGCTCGCACTCGAGGAGGAATCCCAAACTCGTGACGAACGCGCGCAAACGATTTTGCACTCCTACGAGCTGCTGGAGATCGCGACCACGTTCTTCGAGGTCTCGATCGTCCTGGTCTCGATCTCCGCGCTGGTGCGGACGCGCATCTTCTTCATCGTCGGCTGCTCGGTTAGCGGACTCGGCATCGCGCTCATGATCTACGCCCTCTCTCAAGGCCATTGATCGCCGGGCTCCGGTGGATTGCCGGGAGCGCGGCAGCCGTCGCGGCGATCGTGCTGTTGAGCGGTACGGCCGCGCGCGCGCCGCAGGATCGCCGCGCGACCGGCTCGATCGCCGCCGGCACGATGCCCTATCTGCCGGGCAGCGTCCTCCCGGTTCGCGTCGACGGTTTTGCGCCGCCCTACCGCGTTGCGGTCGTCGGTCCCGGCGCGATGCTCGAAAACGGCCTCTACGCCATTCCGGTAACCGCGACGCCGGGATCGGCGCTGCTGGTCGCCGGTAACGCCCAAGGGCTGGCGTCCAGGAGCGTAACGATCGGTGAGCCGCCGGCACCCGGCTCGGCGCTGATCGCGGTCGCGTGCTACGACGACGGCATCGTGCTGCACCGGGCCGCCGGATTCGCCGTCGCGGGCGCGCTCGCGATCGGCGGTCCGCCCGTCGACGTCGCCGCCAACCCGGCCGGCGGGTTCGCCGCCTCCGACACGCAGGGCACGACGCTCACCGCGCTGCAGCTGGCGCCCTGGAACGTGATCCGCGTGCAAAACGTGCCGTTCGGCGACGCGATCGCCGTCGATGGCGCCACCCGTGCCGTCTTCGTCACGAATCGCGATCTCGACGGATCGGGCGCACTCACGCGCGTGCTTCCGGACGGCACGGTATCTCAGCTCGCGACCGGAAAAACGGCCGAGGGCGTAGCCATCGACGAGCGCCGGCAGATCGTCTACGTCGCCAACGTCAACGACGACACGGTCGCGGCGGTCGACGCGCGCTCGATGCAGTTGCTGCGCCGCTTCCACGCCGTCTCGCGCGTCTTTTCGCTCGCGCTCTCGCCCAGCGGAACGCGGTTGTACGCGGTCTCGAATCAAACGCTCTCGCCGCCGCTGGGTGCGCCGGGCAGCGTCGTGGCGATTGCGCTCGGATCGGCCGCGAAACCGCGCGTGGTCGCGCGCAGCGCGAACCTCACGTTTCCCGTTTCGGAGGCGCTCGACGCCCGGCGACACACGCTGTTCGTGACCGACGAGGCGGCCGACCGCGTCTATGTCCTCGACGCCGCCACGCTGCGCCCGAAACGACCGCCGCTCTCCACCTGCCGGACGCCGTGGAAGCCGGCGTTCGATCCGGTCGACGACCGTCTCTACGTGCCGTGCGCGCGTTCCGACGAGGTCGACGTCTTCGACGCAACGACGGACCGGCGCGTGCGCGGCGCACCCTTTGCAACGGGCAGCTATCCGCTCGCCGTTGCGGTATGGCACCCGGCGCCGGGAGCGAATCGTTAGCGCGACATGAAGACCTTCGCGTTGGTCTGCGTGCTGCTCGCGCTGTCGTGCGCGCGAGCGGTGGCGGGATCGCTGCTCCCCGAACGAATCGCACCCGAGCCGCCGTTTCCACGCATCCTGCAGGAAGCCCCGACGCTGGAGCCGGTCGCGCCGGGCATCGAGTACGGCGACTATCAGTTCGTCACGGCGGAAGGCCCGCTGGCCGTTCACGTCGTCGCGGTAGCGACCCGGCGTAGCGACGTCCGACTCGAGAACGTGCTGGCCGATAACGCGCTCGAATCGCGCGGCGAAACGGTCGGCTCGATGGCCAAGCGAACCGGCGCAGTCGCCGGCATCAACGGCGATTACTTCGACATAGGCAGCACCAACCGGCCGCTCAACATCGTCGTCCGCAACGGCGTGCTGCTCCAAATGCCGCGCAAACGCTACGCGCTGGCGATCGGGCGCGACGGCAGCGCGCGCATCGCCGAGTTTTCGTTTCAGGGCCAGGTTTCGATCGGAACGCGGACGACGTCGGTCGATGCCGTCGACGAGTTGCCGCCGCCCGACGGCGGTACCTCGCTGATTACGCCGAATTACGGCAGCGTGCCGCCGGAGGAAAACGTTACGCTGATCGCCATGGAGCCGCTTTCCGGCGCACCGCCCCTTTCCGAATACCGCGTCACCAGCGTCGCCGACAACTTGCGGACGCAGCCCCCCGGATACTACGTCGCGGTCGGTCCGGGTGCGTACAACTCGATCGACGTTCCGTCGCCCGGCGACGTCGTGTCGGCTTCCGGCGATCTCTCGCCGATGGGGCTCGACCAAATCGCCACCGCGATCGGCGGCGGCCCGCTGATTCTCCAGGACGGCGCCTGGTACGAGGATCCCGATGGGCCCAACGGCGGCGAATACGCCAAACGAATCCCGTGTTCGGGAGCGGCGCTCGCCCCGGACGGACGGCTCTTCCTCATCGAGGTCGACGGACGCGAGCCTTCGACCAGCGTCGGGCTCACGCGCCGGGAGTTTTCGGCGCTGATGCGCGCGCTCGGCGCCGACACCGGCATGGCGTTCGACGGCGGAGGTTCGTCGACGATCGTCGTTCGGCGGCTCGGCGACGTCGATTCGGGCGTCGTGAATCGGCCCTCCGACGGTCGCGAGCGGCCGGTCGCCGACGGCCTTTTGGTGTACAGCACCGCGCCGGTCGGCGATCCCGTGCGTCTCGTCGCCCGCCCTGGGGTGGTACGCGCGATCGACGGAGCCGAAGTCCAGCTTCGCGTCGCGGCGGTCGACGCCGCCAACCACGTTACGGCGACCGGCGAGCCGCTCGAAGCGGCCGTCGAGCCTGCGTCGCTCGGCACCGTACGCGACGGCCGTTTCGTGGCGCTGGGGGCCGGCACCGGGCGCCTGATCCTGCGCAGCGGCGCTCTCAAGGGCGAGGTGCCGGTGGAAGTCGAGCGCACGCCGGCGCGCATCGCGATCGCACCGTACGCTCCCAACGTCGACAAGGGCGGCTCGATCGAGCTGCACGCGCGCGCGTACGACGAGCGCGGTTACGTGCTGGAGCTTCCGGCGACGCTCGGGTGGAGCGCGACCGGCGGTTCGATCGACGCCGACGGATTCTATCGCGCCGGCGGCGGCGACGCCGACGTATCGGTTCGCATCGGCGACGGTACCGGCATCACGCGCGTCACCGTCGGTTCGCACGACGTCGCCCTGGGCTTCGCCGAAAGGGCGCGCTTCATGACGATTCCGCACGGCGGCGAAGGCGCGACCGCGCGCGACCCGCAGTGTGGCAGCTGCGTCGACTTGCGGTATTCGTTCGGCGGTCAGGAGCGCGCGGCGTACGCGGTCGCCGACCTCCCGCTGCCGCCGAACACGATCGGATTGGCCTTCGACGTGCTCGACGACGGCAGCGCGGCGCGTCTGCGCGTCGCACTGCGCAACTCCATCAACGAATCGGTGCTCGTCGACGGAACGGTGCTCGACCAGCCCGGATGGCGTCCGGTCGCGATTCGCTTTCCGGCCGAGACCGGCGAGGCGGCGCGGCTCACCGCGATCTACGTGCTGCCGCCCAAGGGAATGCAGCTCTCCAACGGACAGATCGTGCTTCGAAACGTGCGTGCGGTGGTCGCCGGGGAGTCGCCCCGCTAGCGAGAATACCGCTCCCGATGGAGTTTACCGACCTCGCCGAACGCGCCCTCGACACTTCGACGGCGCGCGGTGCCGACTATGCCGACGTGCGTTTCGAAATCGAGCGCGCCGAACGCATCGAAGTGCGCAACGGCGTCGTGGCCGCGCTCGCCGACGCGGGCAGCACCGGCTACGGCATCCGGGCGCTGGTCGACGGTGCCTGGGGCTTTGCCGCGAGTTCCGATCTCACGCTCGCGGGCCTCGACGCTGCGTCAGCTCGCGCGGTCGACATCGCGCGCGCCGGCGCCCGGATCGCCCGGCGCACGATCGGTCAGCCGCCGCCCGACGCGTACGTCGATTCGTTTCGCACGAAGGTGTCGCGCGATCCCGGCAGCGTCCCGCTGGGCGAGCGCGTCGCTTTATTGATGGACGCCGAACGGTTGCTGCACGTCTCGCCCGAAATCTCCTCGGGCCGGGCGTGGATGGATCTGTGGCGAACGCGAAAGTTCTTCTTCGGCACGACGGGGTCGCGAATCGACCAGGAGATCCTTCAGACGGGTTCCGGAATCGAAGCCATGGCGGTCGGCAGCGGAGACGTACAGACGCGCAGCTTTCCCGGCGACGTCGGACTCTATCAAACCGGCGGTTGGGAGATCGTCGAGGCGGCGCGGCTGCGCGAGAACGCACCCCGCATCGGCGAAGAAGCCGTCGCGCTGCTGCGCGCGCCGCAGTGTCCCAGCGGAACGCTGGACGTCGTCTTGGGCGGCTCGCAGGTCTCGCTGCAGATTCACGAGTCGTGCGGTCACCCGGCCGAGCTCGATCGCGTGATGGGATGGGAAGCGAATTTCTCCGGTACCAGCTTTCTCGAGATCGACCAGCTCGACAAGCTGCGATACGGCTCGGAGGCCGTAACGATCGTCGTCGACAACACGCTGCCGCTCGGAATGGCGACCTGCGGCTACGACGACGAAGGCAGCAAGTCGGTCGCCTCCGACATCGTGCGCGACGGAATCCTGCGGGGTTACGAAATGAGCAACGACACGGCCCGCGCGATCGGGCGGCGAAGCAATGCGTGCGTACGCGCGCAGGGCTGGGCGTTCGCACCGATGATTCGGATGTGCAACCTGAGCCTGCTCCCGGGAGACGTTCCGTTCGCCGGACTGTTCGAAGGCGTCGCCGACGGCGTTTACATGGAGAGCAACCGCTCGTGGTCGATCGACGACCGGCGGCTGAACTTTCAGTTCGGGTGCGAGATCGGCTGGGAGATCAAGAACGGCAAGCGCGGACGGATGGTCAAGAATCCGACCTACGCCGGCATGACGCCGCAGTTTTGGAACTCGTGCGACGCCGTCGCGGATGCGGATTCGTGGTTTGCATGGGGAACGCCGAACTGCGGAAAAGGCGAGCCGATGCAAACCGGCCGCACCACCCAGGCGGCGGCGCCGGCGCGCTTTCGCAACGTGAGCGTCGGAGCCGGCTACCGTGGATAGCGCGCGCCGAGAGGAGATCGCACGCCGCGTGCTGGAGCATTCCGGCGCGGATCAGACGGAGACGCTGATTTCGTCGACCGATGCAGCGCTGACGCGGTTTACGCACGAAGCCTCCAACCAGAGCGTCGCTCTTTCCGACGTGGCGATTTCGGTTCGTGCGATCGTCGGCGGACGCACGGGGGTCGCGCGTACGAACTGCTTGGACGACGCCTCGCTGCGCGACGTCGCCGCCCGGGCCATCGCGCTGGCGAAGCTCGCGCCGGCCGATCCGCTGCAGGTGGAGCTTCCGGCGGGCGCCGCCACCGCCGCACCCGTCGGCGCCTACGATCGCGCGACCGCCGGCGCTCCGGCCGGCGTGCGAGCGGCGATGTGCGACGCGATCTTTCGCGCGGCCGAAGCGGACGGCTTCTGGTGCGCCGGCTACGCCTCGACGGACGCCTCGGGCATCACCATCGCCAACAGCTCGGGCGCGCTCGCGTCGTTCGACGGTACGGCGGCTGCCGTCAACGTGAAGATGAACGCCGCCAGCTCGACCGGTTTCGGAGAGGCCTACGCGCCGGCGGTTGGATCGATCGACGCGGCTGCCGCGGCTTCCCGGGCGGCGGCCAAAGCGCGCGAGGGTGCGTCGCCGCGCGCCGTCGATCCGGGAGGGTGGACGGTCGTTTTCGAGCCGGCGGCTTTCGGCGAACTGGTCGCCTATCTCGCCGAGCACTTCTCGGCCCAGTCCTACGAAGAAGGCTCGTCGTTCTTCAGCGACGGTTTGAACCGCCGCTACTTCGCCGACAACGTGACGCTCTACGACGACTACGCGCATCCTCTCAAGCCGGGCATGCCGTTCGATTACGAAGGCCAACCCAAATCGCGGCTGGCGCTGATCGATCGCGGCGTCGTCCGCCAGATCGTCACCGACAGCTACTACGCCCGCAAGCTCGGCCGTATCAACACCGGCCACGCCCTTCCCGCACCGAACTCGTGGGGACCGCAGGCGCACGATCTGGTGGTCGGGGCGGGTGAAAAAACCGTCGAGCAACTCGTGGCCGAGACGAAACGGGGCCTACTCGTAACGCGCACGTGGTACATTCGCACCGTCGACCGCAAGCGCGCGATCGTGACGGGCATGACGCGCGACGGAACGTTTGCGATCGAAGACGGGCGCGTGACCGGCGGCGTGCGCAACCTGCGCTTCAACCAAAGCCTGCTCGAGATGCTGCAGCGCTGCGAGTTCGCTCGCGATCAGGTGCGCACCGAGAGCTATCACTACGCCCTGGTGACGCCGGCGGTCAAGGTCGAAAACTTCACGTTCACGTCCACGACCGAGTTCTAGCCGCGGCGCGCGCGCGCAACCGCCGAGCCGATCGCGCCCGCCGCCACCAGCAGCGCGCCCAAGACCGCGACCTCCAACTGCGGCACCGGCTCGACCGCGACCGCCGGATAGTCCAGCACGAGCGCGCGCAGACGCAAGCCGCCGACGGCGATCGCAGCGCCGCCCGGATCCAGCGCGATGCCGTGCGGCAGCGGCTGGTCGCGCTCGTCGTCGACCGCGAAGAGCACGGCCGGGATCGCGAGCCCTTCCATCCCGCGCATCGCCGAGGCTTGCTGCGGCGTCAACAGGACGGCCTTGACGAGCCGGTGCGCGGCGGGAACCGCAAACGAGTCGAACGGAACGTCCATCCCCGCGATCGTCTGGTGATGCTGCATGAGCAGGACGGGCGACAAAAACGCGCTGCCGGTCGGCTGCGTGACCGTCAGGTGCGCGCCGCCGGGATCGCGCGCCTCGATCAGCACGACGGTGCGTTCTTCGGTATGCAGCGCGAAGCTGCCGGCGACACGCGTTCTGGGGCCGATCTCGAACGCACCGCCGTCGCGTTCCAACGTAACCGTTGCGGCTTGCGCGTTCTCCGGAGACGGCGAGAGCAGCGGGAAAACCAAAATGCCGCCGAGATCGGCATTACGAACTCGTTCGCCGGGGGCGCCGATTACGCGCGAGTCGTCCGGAGCCAGCAAACCGTTGGCAACTCCGGCGATCGCCACGATCGCAACGCCGAACGCCGCGGCTGCGACGCTCCAGCGTGCCGGCGCCCCGGCGGCGGCGCGAACGGCCTTTCCGGCGGGCGCGATCGCCAGCACCGCCAGGGCGACGAGCAGCACGTTCAGCCAGCCGGCGTGATAGACGTCGCGACCCGGAACGGCGATCTCCAGCAGAACCGTCGCAACGACCGCCAGCGCCGCCAGCTCGCGCAGCTTCAACGCGTCGCGACCAAGTCGCCGACGGCCGCGCGCATCTGATCGAAGGTCAGCGCGCCGTCGTATCCTCGAACCACGACGCCGTCGCGGCCGATCACGACCGTCGTCGGCATACCCAAAGCGGCGTAGACGCGTCCGTACTGTTGGCGTTCGTCGATCCAAATCGGAAACCGGATTCCCAGCGACGCGGCGAACTCACGCGCGCGCTGCGGCGACTCACCCTCGTTGACGCCGACGACCGTAACCCCGCGGTCGCGATACCGTTGCCACAGCCGCTGCAAATCCGGCATTTCGGCGCGGCACGGCGGGCACCACGACGCCCACAAGTTCATGACCACGACGCGGCCGCGGTATTGTGAAAGCGAGACGCGGGCACCGGCGTCGTCGCGCATCGCAAAGACCGGGGCAGCCTCGCCGCTCATGCCGGAGGGACCCGGCGGACGCGCCGCCGGCGAGCGAAACAACGGTACGAGAATCAGCGCCGCCACCACCGCCACCGCCGCGGCGGCCAGATACCCGACGCGGCCGCTCACCAGTCGCCCATGCGATCTTCGTCGACCTCGCCCTCCAGGACGATCGTTCCGGCCGGCAGCACCGCGGCGTAAAGCGGCACGCCGCGAAACCGCACTTCGCGCCGTCGCGCGACCTCGTCGCCGCGCTCGAACAGCCGGCAGTAGCGTCCCAAGACTTGCGGCGCGCAGCGCGCGACGCGGGGCGGCACGTTATACGTTTGCACGAAACTGTCGAATGCGCGCTCGAACTCCTCGGCCGCAAACGACGCATCGAGTTGTATTTCGCGGCGAACGCTCTCCAGGGGGTAAGCCTCCTTCGGCGGACGAATCGGCGACGGCGTGCCCGCCCAGATCCTCGACGGCAAAGCGCTGGCCGCCGACCTGCGAACGGAACTCCTCGCGCGTACGTTTGCGCTGCGCGATGCCGGGATTCATCCCAAACTGGTCGTCGTCTTCGTAGGTGAGAACGAATCCAGCATCGCCTACGTGCGCAACCTGGCCAAGACCGGCGAGCGCGTCGGGATCGCGGTCGAGGTGGATCGGCTGCCCGAACGCGCCTCGATCGGCGAAGTGCGCGGCCGGCTGGAACGGCTCTATGCCGACGGGTCGGTCCACGGCGTCATGCTCCAGCAGCCTCTTCCACCGCATCTTTCGATTCGCGAAATCGCCGACGCCATTCCCGCGCACAAGGACGTCGACGGCACCCATCCGACCAATCAGGGGCACCTCGCCTTCGGCAGCGGCACGATGTACGTCCCGGC
>DATJUC010000086.1:0-12949 GCA_035502675.1 Candidatus Acidiferrales bacterium
TGGGTTGTAGACGTCGACTTCGTCGCCGAGACCGCCGCCGGTGCGCGCGACCGCTTCCGCCACGATCGAGACGCCGCCGTCGTTGACGATCAGCACCACCGAGGAACCCGGCTTGACGATATCGTTGGTCTGCGTCTCCTCGACGTAGATCGGCTGACCCTTACGAAACGGACAGACGATCTTGCGGCCGATCAGCACTTCGGTGCCGTTGGGCGGGCGTCCGAAGTACGCTACGCGCGCCATCGTCACGTCGTCGGCGCCGATCACCGAACCCGCCACCAGGTCGCGCGCCGCGACCGCCGTCTTGGCGAACTCCTGCACGCGGTATCCGACGAACACCGTGCGGATGAACGTACCGTCGACCTTCACGTCGATCGGAACGTTCACGTAGGTCGGCGTCACCAGCGGCGACTCCACCACCAGCGACGGCGTGCCCGCGGCGACGATCTGATCGCGTACCGGCGTCGCTTCGACGAGCTGGACGTCGCCGGTAAAGCTCAGGCTCGCGACCGCCTTCTTTCCGAGCGTCTCGAAGGTCTTGCCGCTGATGCGCTGGGTAGACACGTCCTGCGCGCGCGCCGCCGCACCGCCGCACAGGGTTGCGGCGGCCAGGAGCGCGAGCGTTGCGAACGTGCGGCGCATCATCTCATCTCAACCTATTGGAACGGCGGGATGTTGATCGCGGTCTGCAGCATTTGGTCGGCCGATCCGATCGCTTTCGAATCGGCTTCGTAGGCGCGCTGCGCGACGATCATGTTCACGATCTCGTTGACCATCTGCACGTTGGAGTTTTCCAGATATCCGCCTTGCAGCACGCCCGCACCGTTGAGGCCGGGCTGCGTCACGATCGGCGGACCGCTGGCGGCCGTCTGCAGGTAGAGGTTCTGACCGGTCGGCTCGAGGCCGGCGTTGTTGACGAAGCGCGCGAGCGTCAGCTGCCCGAGCTGCTCCGGCTGGCTGGTGCCGGGGATCTGCGCCGTGACGATTCCCGTCTCGCCGACCTGCACCGAGACCGCGTTTTGCGGGATCGTGATCTGCGGCTGCACGAAGTAACCGTCCGACGTGACCAGCGAACCGTTGGCGTCGGTCTTGAACCCGCCGTCGCGCGTGTAGGCCGTCGTTCCGTCCGGCAACGTGACTTGAAAGAATCCGTCGCCCTCGACCGCAACGTCGAGCGGGTTGTTGGTGCTCACCAGGGAGCCCTGCGTGAAGATCTTTTCCGAAGAGCTCACCTTGACGCCCAGTCCGACGTCCTGGCCCACCGGCACGATGCTGGGGCCGATCGGAGCGCCCGGCGCTTGGAGCTGCTGGTAGATCAGGTCCTGGAAACGCGCCAAGTTGTTTTTGAAGCCCGACGTGTCGACGTTGGCCAAGTTGTTGGAGATCGTATCCATGTTGTATTGCTGGGCGATCATTCCGGAGGCCGCGGAGTACAGTGCTCGCATCATGATGGGCGCGCTCCTTGCTAGCTGGTGGGACGTGCGACGTTGGTGATGTCTTGGTTGACGGCGTCGTCTTCGGCTTTGATGACCCGCTCGTTGGCGTCGAACCAGCGGTTGGCGGTGATCAAATCGACCATCGCGCGGACGACGTTGCCGTTGCTCTGCTCGAGCGAGCCCTGCTCCACGGTCACGTTGGCCGCGGCGCCGGGCTGGGCGTTGCCGGTATCCACGAAGTTGTTGGCGCCCTCTTTGCGCAGCGCGGAGAGATTGGCGAACGAGGTGATCGCCAGCGCGCCGATCTGCGTCTGCGCGGCACTGGTTTGTCCGGCTTGAGCCGCTTGCGTGATCGTCCCGTCGGCAGCGATCGTCGCGATGCCCTGCTGCTCGTTGTACTGAATCGGCCGTCCGTCGGTACCTAGAACGAAGTTGCCGTCCTGGGTGACGAGATTGCCGTTGGGATTGAGCGAGAATTGGCCGTCGCGCGTGTACCGAACGCCTTGCGGCGTCAGGATCGTAAAGAATCCGTTGCCGCCCAGCAGTGCGACGTCGAGACGATTGCCGGTCTGCTGCAGCGGGCCTTGCGTGAAGTCTTCGGGCGTGTCGTAGATCTGCGAGCCCGTTCCCAGCGAACCGACGGCCTGCGAGACCGGCACGCCCGGAAGCGCGCGGCCCGCCGCGTGCCCGGGATCGGTTTGCATGCGGTAGATGTCGAGCGACGGGGCCGACTGGATCTGCATCAGCGTCTGTTTGAAACCGCTGGAACTCACGTTGGCGAGATTACTCGCCACGTTGTCGGCCATGCTCTGGGCTACGAGCGCGCCGCTCGCCGCCGTATACAAGCCGCGTATCAAAAGCAAAACCTCCGCACGAAGCCGTTGTTTCCTGCGGAACCGTCAATCGATCGGGTTCCGCCGCGGCCCCACCTCGTGCAAAGGTCGTCCAGCCGCGCCTATTCCGAATAATCGGACGTTTAAAGAGAGAGTTTAGGAACGCGGCGTCACGGCCGACACACTAAACCATGACCGCACTCGACGAGGCGGCCGCCGCGTACGAGCGGCTTTTGGCCGGCGACGCGACCGACGCCGAAGCGCTTTGCCGCCTGGCTTTGATCCGCGCCGGCCAGCGGCGTTTCGATGAGGCGCTGGCGCTGGCGCTGCGCGCCGCGGCGCTGCGGCCGGGCTTGGCCGATGCCCAGGCGCAGGCCGGCGGGCTGCTGTCGGCCATGGGCCGGCCGCGCGAAGCCCTCGGCTTTCTCGAGCGCGCCCATGCAGCGGCACCGCGACGGCCCGAGATCCTCAACAATCTGGGCGCCGCCCTTCGAGCCCTCGGGCGCGACGACGAGGCCCTCGCGCACTTTTCGGCGGCGCTCGAACTCGAGCCGCGCTACGCCGACGCGCGCTACAACCTCGCCGGCACCCTGGCGGCAGCCCGGCGTTACGCCGAGGCGATTCCGCATTACGAAGCTCTCGTCGCGCAGGCGCCGCAATCCGCCGACGTGTACAGCGCCTTCGGCAAAGCCCTGTGGAAATGCGACCGCTTCCAAGACGCCGTGGACGCGTTCCGGCGTGCGATCGAAATCGACCCGAACTGCGCCGAGGCGCATGCTTATCGAGGCAATGCCCTGGTCGAGCACGGGCGCTTCGACGAGGCCGCGGCGGCCTTTCAGCGCGCGCTGACTATCGATCCGGCACGCCCCGAGTTCCATCGCTATCTGGCCGAGATCCGTCCCGAGTCGCTCGGCGACGACCGCGTCGCCGCGCTGCTGGCGCTGCTCCAAACGCCGGCGACGCGCGACGACGACCGGATCGACGCGGATTTCGCGCTGGCACGCGTCTACGCGCACCGCGGCGATCCGGGGCGTTCCTTCGAACACTTGCGCGCCGCCAACGCGCGCCGACGCCGATTCATCGACTACGACGAACCGGCGACCTTGAGCTCGTTCGCGCGCATCGCCCGGGTCTTCGATGCCGGCTTTCTGCAATCGCGTGCGGGAGGCGGCGATCCGTCCGGCCTGCCGGTCTTCATCTTCGGCATGCCGCGGTCGGGAACGACGCTGATCGAGCAAATCCTCGCGAGCCATCCGCAGGTGCACGCCTGCGGCGAGCTCACGCTGCTCGAAGAGACGGTCAACGCGGTCTTGGGTTCGGGCGAACCGCCGACTCCCGAGCAGATGCTGGCCGCCGGCCGGCAGCAATTGCGCGAAATCGGCCGCCGGTACGCCGGCGCTTTGGCCGAATCGGCCCGCGGCGCCACCCGCGCCACCGACAAGATGCCGGCCAATTTCCGCTTCGCCGGGCTTCTGAGGATCGCGTTGCCCAACGCGCGCATGATCCACGCCTGTCGCGATCCGCTGGATACCTGCCTCTCGTGCTACGCGCAGTATTTCGGAGACGAGCAGCACTGGGCGTACGATCTCGGCGAAATCGGGCGGTACTACCGCGGCTATGCAGCGCTGATGGAACATTGGCGTGCCGTTTTGCCGCCCGGCACGATCCTCGACGTGCGCTACGAAGACGTGGTCGCCGACGTCGAGTCGCAAGCACGCCGCATCGTCGAGTTCTGCGGACTCCCCTGGGACGACGCCTGTCTGGAATTCCACGCCACGCAGCGGCCGGTCCGGACCGCCAGCGCGGCCCAGGTCCGGCGGCCGATCTATGCGAGTTCGGTCGGTCGCGGACGCGCCTATGGCGAAGCGCTCGCGCCGCTGATCGACGCGTTGGGTACCGGCACCGAAAGGACGCAGCGCTAAAACTGCGTCTGCTGGATCTCGGTATAGGCCGACAGCAGCTTGTTGCGCACGGCCATCGTAAACTGAAACGCGAGCGACGCTTCTTCCATCGACTTGATCGCGCCGTCGAAATCGTTGCTCTTCCCGGTGGCCAAGTCTTGGGCGCTCTGGCCGGCGGAAACCATCTTGTCGTTGACGTCGTCGAGCATCGACTTGACGGTATCGCGGAACGAGACCGTTGCCGAACTCTCCGGCTCGATCGGTTCCGATGCCGGGGGCTTCGGCGCGACGTCCGGCACGAAGGTGCCTGGGACGATCGTAGCGATCGCGCTGGCGTACGGGTCGACGTTCATCGTTGTACGGTCTCTTTCTAGCTCGAAAGCAAGCCCACGGAGGCGCTTTCCATCGATTTGGTTTCTTGGACGACGGCCACGTTGGCTTCGTACGCCCGCGACGCCGCCATCATGTCGACCATCTCGGTGACCACCTGCACGTTGGGGTAGTGAACGTATCCGCGCGCGTCGGCGTCCGGATTACCCGGGTCGAAAACGAGACGATCCGGCGATTGGTCGTCGACGATGCCTAGAGCCTGCACGCCGTCGACGCTCGGCTTGGGCGCCGCGCCGGCGTCGAAGCCGCCGTTTTCGTCGGCCGTGCCGTTGGCCTCGTCGGGCGCCGCGCTCTTCTGCGCGAACACGATCAGTTGGCGTTTGAAGGCGCCGCCTTGCGGCGTGTGCGTGGTGTTCGCGTTGGCGATGTTGTTGGCGATGACGTCCATCGCCAAACGCTCGGCGGACATGCCCGAGGCGCTGATTTCGATTGCGTTGTAAAAACCCATTACGAGGCTTGCTCCGTCACGGCTTCGCGCAGCCAGCTGTACTCTTTCTTGAGAAACGCCGCCATCCCGGATTGATAGTCGGAGTTCTGCTGCAGCTGCGCCATCTCTTGATCGATGTCGACGTTGCTCTTGTCGACGCGCATCTGGGTCGTGTCGTCGACGTGCGGCTGCGGATCGAACGGCTGCGGCGCGACGGCATCGTCGACGGCGAACTGCCGGTCGTCGTCGGTGGTCAGCGCCAGTTCGTCGGGACTCGCCGGCGCGCCGAGACTGGCGGCCAGCGCCTCTTTGAACGAGGTCGTCGAGCGCCGGAAGTTCGGCGTGTTGACGTTGGCGATGTTGTTGGCCAGCTGTTCCTGTTCGCGGCCGGCCCCCGCAATCGCGTTGCTGAGCACGTCAATAGGCGTGCCAAAGGAGATGCCTCCAATGTCCGTCATCACTTCTCTTATCGGCGTCGCCGCCGGGCGGCTTTACCTGCCCACGAACTGAGCCGCGTGCAGCCGCGCGTAGGCGCCGCCGCGCGCCAGCAGTTCGTCGTGGGTGCCGATTTCCAGGACGCGCCCGCTCTCGATATAGAGCACTTTGTGGGCCCGGCGGACGGTCGAAAGGCGGTGCGCGATGATCAGCGTGGTCCGGCCCGGTAGCAGGCGATCGAGCGCTTGTTCGATCATCGCCTCCGAGTGGCTGTCCAGCGCGCTGGTCGCTTCGTCCAGGATCAGAATCCGAGGGTCGCGCAAGATCGCGCGCGCGATCGCGATCCGCTGGCGCTCGCCGCCCGAGAGCCGCACGCCGCGCTCGCCGGCTTCGGTAGCGTAGCCGTCCGGAAAGCCCGTCACGAACTCCTCGACATTCGCCTCGCGCGCGGCCGCGCGCACCTCCTCGTCGCTCGCCTCGAGCCGTCCGTACCGAATGTTCTCGAGAACCGATCCGCGGAACAGCTGCGGATCTTGCGGGACGATGGCAATCGCCCGCCGCAGCTCGTTGAGTCGAACGCCGGCGATGTCGACGCCGTCGACGCGCACGGCGCCCGACTGCGGTTCGTAGAAGCGCGGGACGAGATTGACCATCGTCGTCTTGCCGGCGCCCGACGGACCGACCAGAGCGACGATCTCCCCGGCCTCGATCTTCGCGTTTACGTGTGAGAGCGCCGGCGCCTCGCCGGCCCGGTAGTAAAACGACACGTCGTCGAACTCGATCGCGCCGCGAATCGCAGGCATCGGAGCCGCACTGGCGCGATCGCCGCGCTCTACCGGCAGGTCGAGCAGCTCGAAGATCCGCCCGCCGCCGACCAGCGCCTTGCTGATGTCGCCGAAAAACGCGGCCACGCGGTTCATCGGATTCATCAAGTTGACCAGCAGTGCCCAGTACATGAAGACCGATCCGGTGTCCAACCGGCCGGTCAGCACCTCGCGAACCGAGAACCACATGATCAGCACGATCGCGGCGACCAAAATCGTCGAAACGACCAGCGGCTGCGTCTGGATGAACTGCGTGAGCTTCATGTAGGCGCCGAAGAAATCGTCGTTGTAGGCGCGGAAGCGCGCGACTTCGTAGCTTTCGCGACCGAACGCCTTGATCACGCGCTGGCCCTGCAGCGCTTCGGTGAGGTGGGCCGAAAGATCCGCCGTGCGCTCTTGCGCGCGATGCGTGCTCGAAGCAATCAATCGCTGAAAGTTGGAGACCGCGTAGGAGACCAGCGGCGCGACGACCACTAGCGACAGCGTCAAGCGCCAGTCGAGATAGACCATGGTTCCGAACGACGAGACGAACGTGACGAGCGCGACGACCAACTGCGGAAGCGAGACGCTCACCGCATCGGTCATCAGTTGCAAGTCGGTCGCGAAGCGCGCGATCAGCTCGCCCGGGCGCCACTTGTCGAACTCGGCCAGCGACAGGTCGAGCAGACGCTCGAACAGCGCCACGCGCAGCCGCGCGACCAGATGCTGTCCGCTCCACGCGGTCAGGTAGGTCTGGCAGTAGGTGGCCACGTTGGCGAGAACGAGGGCGCCGAAGGTCACGGCCAGGGCGAGGTAGAGCGCGTGCAGGTTGGGCGGGTGGCCCCGCGGGGGTGCCAGGACCTGGTTGATGATCGTCCGGAAGGCGATCGGCGGCACGATGGTCAGCACGCCGGCCAACGCTCCCAGCAGCGTAGCGACGACGATGCGCGGGAAGTAGGGGCGTGCCTCGCGAGCCAGTCGCCTGAGGATCGTACGGCGGGTCATCGGGGTTGCTTCCTTCGGCGCAATCGCCTGAAACCTCCCATAGCGCAGCCCGGTACGAGGGAATAGAGAAGAGGAGAACCGGCAAGAATCATCATGGACTGCTACTTTCACTCGAACGTCCCGTCGATCGCCGCGTGCGTCGACTGCCGCAAGCCGATCTGTGCGACGTGTCGCGACGACCGCGGGTCCTGCCCGAGCTGCCGTCTTGCCGCCAAGGTCGACGCAGCGACGGCGACGCGCCAGTACATCGGCGGACAAGTTCCGCCGCGTCCGCAGCCTGCGCCGCAACCTCAGCCGGTCGTACACGGCAAAGCCGAGGTGGCAACCGTAACCGACCCCGTCGAGTCGCGGGCCCTGGTCGCACTCGGCTACCCGCTCTGGCCGCTCGCGCTGCTCTCGCTGCTGGAGCGCAAATCGTCGCGTTCGCTCAAACGCGCGGCACTGCAGGCGCTCGGATTCAACGTCGGCATGGCGGCCTTCACCGGCCTGCTCATGCTGCTCACCAACGTTCCCATCCTCGGCTTCTCGGCCGGCGTGTTGATCGCGCTGATGCTGCCGCTCTTCCTGGTTGCGAGCGTCTATTACGGCATCAAGACGTGGAACGGCGACGACGTCCGCGTCCCGGTCATCAGCGATTGGATCGACGAGCGGCTTCCACTCGATCCGTCGACGAATCAGTAACCGCAGCCCGATACCGCGCTAGAAACCTCCGCGCCGCGGTCTCGTGGTCGAGAACCGGCGCGGGATAACGGCCGACGGGAAACAGATCGAACGCCATTTGCGGCTCGTCCGCCGAGAGCCCGCGCCACACCGACATCGGCACGTGCGCCAGCTCGCGTACCCAACGGCGCACGTAGCGTCCGTCGGGATCGTAGCGGCGCCGCTGCCGCTCCGGATTGTAGATTCGCGGATATTGGGCCATGTCGGCGCCGACCCCGGCGATCCACTGCCAGTTTCCGGTCGCAATCGCGGGGTCGTCTTCGATCAGCCGGCGATCCCATTCGTCGCGCCCGACGCGCCAGTCGACACCCAGGTCGAAGCAAAGAAACGAGGCCGCGACCGCGCGAACGTGCGGGTGCATCCAGCCGGTTTCGTGCAGCTGGCGGATACCCGCGTCGACCAGCGGGAAACCGGTATTGCCCGTGCGCCACGCGTCCAAGGCCGGATGCGTGCGTGCGAATCCGAAGTCGTGCATCTTCTCCTGCAGCGGCCGGCGCTCGGTTTCGGGGTGGAACCACGACAACTGCAGGAAGAAATCCCGATGTGCCAGCGCGCGCAAAAACGAGCGCAGCGAATGACGCTCCTCGGCAAGCAGAAACGGGTCTCCGATCCGCTCGCGAACGGCGCGCAGCACCGAACGTGCCGAGATCGTTCCGAAGCTCAAGTGTTCCGCCAAGCGAGACGTCCGGTCGTCGGCCGGCGAAGTCGCGGCGAGATCGTACTGCGTTGCCGACTCACGCATGAACCGCTCGAACGCCGCCCGTGCAGCCGCCGGACCGGCATCGATCTCGCGCTCCGGCGCGCCGAACTCGGCGGGTTGCGGCAACGGCTCGCCGGCGGCGTCGCCGGCCGCAAAGCGAAGCAGCAGCGGATTTTCGTAGGACGCCGGTTGGAGCGACTGCCAGACCTCGTAAAACGGTGCGAACGCGCGGTACCCGAGGCCGGCGACCGAGCGCGCCGCCGCGGTTTCTTCAGGGGGAACCGCGGGCGCGTCGTGCGCCGCGATCGCGGCCAGTCCGGCTTCCTCCAGTTCGGATTGGAGCCGTGCGTCTTCGCGCATCGTGGTGCCGTCGTACGCGGCGCTCCACGCCACGCCCGACGCACCGTACGCGCGCGCGATCTTTTTCAAGGAGCGCCCGGGCGGGCCGCGCCGAACGATCAGCGCGCTGCCCAGTTCGCGCAGCTCCGCGTCGAGAGCGCCGACTGCCGCGCAAAAGAACGCGGCGCGTCGCGGCGAACGCGCGAGGCGCGTTTCCACGGATCGGTCGATCGTGAGCACGGGCAACACCGTACCGCGCGCCGCCGCTGCAGCGAGTCCGGCGTGGTCGTCGAGTCGCAGATCGCGCGTGAAGCGATAGATGAACGGCCCGTCGGGCATGCGGGCGGATTCGGTTTAAAGGTGGGCTTCTCCCCGACGGCGGAATCTGCGCGAGTGAGCGGGCGCAAGATCTTCATTCGCTTCGCGCAAGCCGGCGACGTCGACCGCTTGGTGCGGGACGCCGTGATTTCGGGCGCGCCGCCGTCGCGCGAAACCTGGAATCAACGCATCGTCAAATGGCTTTCGGAACAGCGCGCGGGGCGCCGCTTCATCCTGGTCGCCGAAGACGAAACCGGACTGCTCGGCATGGTGCAGCTGGTGATGAAGCTGCCGCTGGGCTACGACGATCCCGAAGCGGCAAACGGCATGGACGTCGCGATGATGGAAGGACTGCGAACGCGCGCCGGCGCGCCGCCCGAGGTCGGCAACGAGCTGGTCTCCGAGGTGCAGCGCCTGGCAATGAAGCGTAACGTCAAGACGCTGACGTTCTGTCTGCCGATGAACAACTCGCGGGCGATCTACCAGGCGCGCAGCTGGGGCTTCGAGGAGTTTCGCATCATGGCCGAACCGACCAAGATGCTGGCGTTCTTCCGCAAATCGATCGACTAGCGCCGCAGCGCGGCGCGCGCGTTACTCGCCTTGGCTCGCGCGAAAGGTAAAGGCGTCGTGATAGACGCCGGCCGTCGCGCGGCCGTTGACGGTTCTGGGAACGTATCGCGCGCGCATCGCCGCTTTGCAGACGGCAACGTCGAGAACGAGATAGCCCGACGTCTTGGTGATCGTGCACTTGGTCGGATTTCCGCTGTCGTCCACCGCGACGTCGAACGCCGTCGTTCCTTGCGCGTCTTCGTCGTAAGCGATCGCGGAAGGATGCGGGACGATCGCGCCGTCGCCGCCGACGGGCGCGACTTCTCGAACCACCGGCGGCACGACCGCCATTGACTCTGCACGCTCGGCCGGCAGCGGCGCCGAAGCGACGGTTTGCATGGCGGCGATCGACCGCTCGTCGCGCGCCGAGGGTCCGAGCGCCGCAACCGTCGTCGCGACGGCGGCGGCGGCCGCGGCAGCGGGCTTGGGATGCGCGACCGGCGCCTGGGCGCGAACGACCGGGCGCGTCAGCGTCACGACGTTGTGCACGACGACGAGTCCGCGGTCGGGCGCCGCGTGCGTCTGCGGACGCGGCTGCGTGGCGACCGGCGGACGGCGTTCGAGTTCGACGCGAAAGACCGGATTCGACGAAGCGACCTGCCGGCTTGCCGCTAACGGAGAGCCGGTCCGCACGACCAGCGCGAAAGCCGCAGCGGCGAAGGCCAGCGTAGCGCCGGCTGCGAGGATGGCCGCGGTCCAGCGGCGGCGTCGCAGCAGCGGGGCGTTCGCCAGCGTGCCGCGCACGTCGGGTTGCCAGGTTTCGGCGTCGCGCGCCAGCGCGACCGTCCGCATCACGCGCTCGATCTCGCGCTCGCCGCCGAAGCGTCCGATGCAGCGCCGGCACTCGGCCAGATGACGCCGATACGAATCCCGCTCCGTGTCGGTGGCTTCGCCCAGCGCCACCGCCCCGGCAAGGATCTCGGCCCGCCCGCACTCCTGGCTCATGGTTTAACTACTCTCCTTCATCACCGTTCGTAGTACGCGCATCGCGCGGCACACGCGTTGGCGCACGGCATCCGCCGTCGTTCCCAGCATCTCCGCGGCCTCGTGCGACGAATACCCGGCATAGCTGGTCAAAAGCACCGCCGCCGACTGATCCGCCGGCAAGCGCGCGAGCGCCGCCTGCAAATCGACCGATGCCGCGGTCCGCTCGTCGATTCGCCACGCCGTGCGATCGACGTCGCGATCGAGCGGAAGCATCCGCACGATCTTGCGCCGGCGCAGATACGAGATGGCCCCGTTCGTGGCCGCGCGGTAGAGCCAGCCGGCCGAGAGTTCGCGCTGCGGATCGGCGTCGAGCATCCGGAAGGCCGACAGGAAGACGTCTTGCGTGAGGTCGAGCGCGACCTCGGCATCGCCCACCATGCGGCGCAGATACCGAGCGAGTTTGGTCTGGTACTCGCGCACCATCGCGTCGACTCGCGCCGCTACGGCACCGGCATCCCCGGCCCGGCGAACGACCTCGTCCATGCCTGGCTCCTTTACCCCAACAACGCCCGCGCCGAGGTCCATGTGACCGGCCCCTACCCGCCGATCTCCGAAAAGGCGCGCATTCGGGAGGAGGCCTCCCCGAGACGGAGGTGGTGGCGTTCGGGTTTGATGAGCATCGAGGCGCGCAAGATCGCGGCAAGCTCGCCGGTACCGGCGCCCGAGCGCAGCGGCCCCCGCAAGTCGACGGCGTGATCCCCGAAAAGACATAGCCGCAGCCGGCCGTCGGCAGTCAGGCGCACCCGGTTGCAGCGTTCGCAGTAGTCGTGGGAGAGCGGGCTGATCACGCCGACCGCACCGGCGGCTCCCGGATAGGCGAAGTACCGGGCCGGCCCGTTTCCCGGCGGACCCTCGACCGGCTCGAGCCGCCGCAGCCGGCTCACGCGTTCCAGAATCTCGTCCGACGACACGTACGCCGAGCGCGCCAGCCCGAGGTTCTCGTGGACCGGCATCACCTCGATGAACCGGACGTACACCGCCCGTTCGAACGTCAGCCGCGCGAAGTCTTCCAGCTCGTCGTCGTTTTGGCCGCGCATGACGACGCAGTTGATTTTCAGCGGCGTCAACCCGGCCGCAACGGCGGCGTCGATTCCGCGCAGCACCGCCGCGAGCCCGTCGCGGCGCGCGATTTGCCGGAACCGGTCCGGCCGCAACGTGTCGAGCGAGACGTTGACGCGCCCGAGACCGGCCGCCGCCAATGCCGGAAGCTGTTCCTCCAACAGCAGACCGTTGGTGGACAGCGCGACGTCGCCGATACCGTCCAGCGCGGTCAGCGCCGCCACCAGGCGGTCGAGGTTTCGCCGCACCAGCGGCTCGCCGCCGCTCAGCCGTACGCTGCGAACGCCGACCGAGGCGGCCGCCCGCACGAGCTCGACGATTTCCTCGTAGCTGAGAATCTCGTCGCGACGCAGCCACGTCAACCCGCTTTCGGGCATGCAGTACACGCATCGCAGGTTGCATTTGTCGGTCACCGAGACGCGCAGATACGTGACGGCTCGATCGAATCCGTCGGTCAATCCGAACATCGAATCCGTCAAGTCGATCGAAGAACGTTGCGCGATCACGGCGTCACGATGCGAACAGACTGTCGGAGAGCTTCGGATTGAGCGTGTAGCCGCCGATCGTCGCGGTAAGGTCGGCCGTGTATCCGGGTTCTTCGACGTGGCCCGTCTGCGAAGTGACCAGCATCGCGTCCCCCACGCGTCCGTAGCGATCGTGCATCTCGGCGTATCCGCCGTTCTCGTAGTTCCAGCGCATCGATTGCACCAGCGCCGTTTTGTCGTCGACGGTGGCCACGATGCTGGCCACGTTTCCCGGCTTGCGCGGGACCAGCCGGAACGTGGTGACCTTTCCATCGTCCGAAGCCGGCGTCACCGTGTAGACGCTTTCCCACTGCGACGGACTCTCGATGTGCGCGAACAGCTTGGAAAACTGCGACGCCATCGCCGGCACCCCGCTGGTGAACACGACTTTGTTGAGATCGGGCTCTTTGTGGTAGAGCGTCCCCACCAGCGCCGCGACGGCATTCCGCGCGAGTTGCGGCCG
>DATJUC010000087.1:0-30262 GCA_035502675.1 Candidatus Acidiferrales bacterium
TCTCGCTATCCGCGGCGACGTACGCAATCTGCCCGCCGATGACGAACCACTGTCCCCGTCTAATTGTGTCGAGACGCTTTTCTTGCAGAGGCATCGCTCTTCGAACGCCATCGGCAAGGTCGCTTTTCACTCGTTCAAAGAGCGGCTTGAACTCTGCAAAATCTGCGCACTGGGTGCGATTAGCTACTTCCTCAGCTTCGCGCTTCTCGCTGTTACTGCGAACGTAACGTAGCGTCGCAATATCTGAAGCGTCTGAATCGCCGCCGAGCTCGGCAAACAGGGCATCGGCATCGACCCCTGACTCTTCGCCTGAAAACGGGCGCGCGCTACCAACAAGCAGACCTTGATGGTCGAGGGGCGCAAGCAGCTCGCGACACTCCGCTTGTGCCCGTATTCGATCGAGTCGTCGAGCATAAAGACGTTCGAAGATATCGCGCTCCTCGCCATGCTGAGGCACGTACCCATGCTCGTCAACGAAGCGTTGGATATCGTCGAAGCCGGCTATAATACGCTCCTCGCGTGCCAAAGCTCCGCCTTTTTTCTGTTCCGGAGCCAACTCGGCGAGTTCCGCCGCAAGGGCATCGAGGTCAAGGTCCATCATACCGACCTTCTTGCTTGAAGCGCATGAACACCGCGGCGCCTTCAGCCATGCGACGCTCCCAAGGGTCGCTCGATGTCGACGACGGCAGGCGTCCGCGGTCATTCTTGAAAGCGACGGCCCGCGCAGCGAGCTCCTTTGCCTCTTCGGGCGTCAACGTGGTCCGCTTCGCCGAAATCACCACGGCGATCTGCCTTAGGCGCTCTTCTGTCATTGCCTTCGCCAGGATGGCATAAGCCTCACCGAAGGGATTGATCCGGTCGATCAAATCTATATCGAGTTCCCGGACATCCATCGCAAAGCGACGAACCCCGTCAATAAGGGCTGTGTTCGCTGACGGCTCGGCGGTATCGCCAAGTGCGGCCTTTTTCCCCTGCTGGGTAAGAATGAGCGCGGAGATCGCATGCTGTCGTACAGCTTCCTGATCCTCTGCATCAAGGCCGGGATATTTGTCGGCGACGATCTTCCCAAGGCGAACCTCAGTGAGTTCGTTCGGGGCAATATCTTCGTCAAAGATGCCACGTTCGACCGCCGTCTTATCCTGCACAAATGCAGCTATGACTTCGTTCAGGTCATCCCGGCAGATGCGTTGAGCTTCATTGGACTTCGGTTCCGCAAGTCCCTTGATCTCGATCTGGAACATCCCGGTCTCATGGTTAAACCCGACATTCGGCTTTGTTGGGTCGTAACCACCGGGGCCATAGTCGAAGCCCGGCTCGGGTCTACTCTGCGCGTTCTTCGGCTTGAATTCGAACCGTGGAGCGAGCACTTGCTCCATCAAAAGGCTAGCGGCGATCGCCTTGAGCGTATCGTTTACGGCCTCAGCCACGGCCGAATCAGCAGCGTCGGGCTCTGCTATAAGGTTGGTAAACCGGGCGCGCGTCTTGCTGGGAGCGTCGCGCGTCGTGCGCCCAATAATCTGCACAATTTCGGTTAAGCTCGCCCGGTAGCCGACAGTCAGTGCGTGCTCGCACCAGATCCAGTCAAAGCCCTCTTTCGCCATGCCCAACGCGATGATGATATCGACGTGGTCACGGTCGTTCTTGTGCGCTGGGTCCTTCAGTGCTGCCGTTACGCGGTCACGCTTTACTGCATCGTCGTCGACAAGGTCCGCGACGCGCAGTACGCGTCCATCCGGTCTCTTCAAGAGCTGGAAGCCTGTCCTAGGGTCTGTGCCCTCCCAAGTGCCGAGTGACCCAAGAATCTGCTCAACCTCGCGATATTTGTCCTGGGTACTCTCGCGCGCGTTAACATTCGGGATGTGAACAATCGTCTTTTCTTCGGGATTCAGGACGGAGAGAATGTCGTCAACATACGAACCAAAGCGCCCTTCACCGTACTGCACATTATAAAACCAGTATCCTATATCGAGGCGTTTAAGATAGTCGTAGCCATTGAGCTGCTCATAATACGTGTAAGTGACCGTATTGAACTTTTCCTCGTCCGCAGGAGAAAGTACCGGTTCGGCATCACCTCGGAAATACGAGCCCGTCATTGCTACGAGATGCACCTTGTCGCGCGCTATAAATTCGCCGAGATGCAAGCCGAGTTTATTTTCGGGGTTCGCGGAGACGTGGTGGAACTCGTCGACCGCGATCATTCTCCCGTCGAAGGCGCCAACGCCGAAGCGATCGACCGCGAACCGAAATGTGGCATGCGTGCAAACCAACACTTTATCAACGCCGGCGAGGAAAGCTCCGACTGAGTTGACCTTGCCGCCGTTGTCGTCGCCAGGTGCGTCGCAGAGATTCCACTTTGGCAGAACCCGCCAATCTTCGAAGAAACCAAATTTTGACAGTGGTTCATCGTGGAAGCTTGCCCCGATTGCCTTTTCCGGCACGACAATGATGGCTTGCTTAACACCCTGATTCGCGAGCTTATCCAGCGCGACGAACATTAGGGCCCGACTCTTGCCCGACGACGGAGGGGACTTAATTAGCAGGTACTGTTCGCCTCGCCGCTCATAGACGCGCTCTTGCATCGGGCGCATGCCAAGCGCATTGGTCTTCGTAGTGCTTCCATTTGCATCGTAGGTGACGGATACTGATGGTACCTCTCGACTATCGGGTTTCATGCGCCTCCTTGTTGCGATCTATTTGCGTCGAGCTTCAAGTAGAGCTCAAAGAGTTTCTCAAGGCGCTCGGTGTCATTTTTGAAACGCCTTCCGATGTATATCCGTTCCAGGACTTCATCATTGCGTTCGTGAGCAGAGCGCAAGTTAGCGGGCATGCTCTCCGCGTCGTAGAGATCAGCTATGGTAGCAGGGAAGTGTGCCTCACGCGCGAGCAAGATATCTTCCGCAGAACGCGTGAGATCAGCCTTCATCTTGTCAGTCAATGTCGGCAAAGGGAACGTGTTCCAACCCAATGTGTTCGAATATCTATATCGACTCTCATGTTTTCCGCAGACGGTTGCGATCCACACGAGGTGCATACGCGACGCGATCAGGGCTAGGTTCCAAAGTGGCGCGTCGTACAGCGCGAATGCCTGGTTGGTCGTAACGGAATTCGCGCTCTTAAGGTCAGGCGGGATATATTCGCGCTGTTCTGACGAAACGGTTGGAGCCAAGATGAGATGGTGTCTAGCAACATTACGATCTCTATATTGATGCGGACGCCGAGCCAGCTTATTTAGGGAAACGTCATCACTCTTCAATCTATGCTGGCGGACTGCTTCGATCTTCGCAAGGACATGAACATCGCTACGAGCCGCTTCTAGGTCCGTATCATCAATCCAAAGGCAGAAGCGACTCAAGCCGTTGATAAATTCTCTCGCGCCATATACGGGTCGTATTATGGACTTTAGATCCGGCCGTCGCTTTATAAACTCCGAAGCTTCTAAGGCGCTGAGGGTGAGATGCGTCCCGTCACCTGGATAGTTTCCATAGTTCATTTCCGCAATACCCGAAAGGGGGTGGGAGCGCTTGGAAACGATTATATTCGGTCCTGCGGCCAGATACGGATTGATATTCTCGGTCTCTTTGACGATAGACACGCCGTCGTCCGAGACTGAAAATAGTCGTCTAATCGTTGGCGCGTGAGTAGATATTCCCACGACGACTACAGATACGCCTGCGTTATGGCTTGCTAAATTCGACCACTTAAAACTTGTGTGTGCAAAGGCTATTTCGTTCCCCGCACCTAGAATATGTGGCCACAGAATTGGGACGTGCTGGCCTTGGCACACGGAATTTGTGGCGACAAATGCGCTAGTTGTATTAGTTGATTGTCCGTAATCTGCGGCCTTGAGAAACCACGCCGTCACGTAATCGAGAGATTTCCAGCTCCGAATGCGCTTGTCAAATACTAGCCGGAGGTCTTCCTTCTGCTCGGGCGACTGCTCGCGAGCTCCTTGGTACGGCGGATTTCCGCAGATGTATGTTTCGCCGCCTTCGTTCTCAAAGTCAATCTCTGTTTGTCCCAACGGCGTCGCGAAAAGGTCGTCACCGCGCAACCGTACGCCGCTCCCTGCTGGTGGACAGACACTCAGCCAGTCCAGGCGCAGCGCGTTTCCCTGTACAATCCAGTTCTCTTTTTGTAACGGAAGAAACTCGGCCAACGCCAGTTGCTTGCCGCGGTAGAGAACGTCACATTGGAACTCTGCAATGATGAGAGAAAGGCGAGCGATTTCGGCGGCAAAGCCGCGGGTTTCGATACCGCGGAAATTCGTTAGCGGAACACGCGATTTCTGCTCTGGTTCGCCTCTACGGCGATTGATCTCGGCCTCGATCTCGCGCATCTCCTTGTATGCAATTACGAGAAAATTGCCGCTTCCGCACGCTGGATCAAAGACGCGGATGCGCGTTATCCGACTTCGAAGGTTAAGTAATTTACGCGCGTTGTCTCCCGCTTCCCTCAACCTTTCCCGGAGATCGTCGAGAAACAGAGGATTCAGCACCTTGAGGATGTTTGGGCGGCTTGTATAGTGCATTCCAAGTGCGCCGCGCTCCTCGTCGTCCGCGACGGCTTGGATCATCGAGCCGAAAATGTCGGGGTTGATCTGCGTCCAGTCGAGCTTGCCCACGTGTAACAGATAGGACCTAGCCGCACGTGTGAACCGCGGCACTTGAGGATCCCCGGCGAACAGACCCCCGTTTACGTAAGGAAAGCTGTCAGCCCATCTCGGTATGCCGGCACTGCCATGATCCTCACGCTTAGTATCCATAGCGCGAAAGAGCGTCGAGATAACCTCGTGCGCGTTCGAGGAGTCTTTCGTGCTCATCTGCTCAACCGTGTAGGTAAAGAGTCCTTCGTTGAAAATACCCGTGTTTTCTGCGAAAAAGCAGAATATCAAACGAGCCATGAAATGATTCATGTCCTGACGCCGTGCCGTTGTCCCCCAGTCTGGATTCTCTTTCAGGAGCTCTATATAGAGGCGATTGAGGCGGCTTGTCGCGCGGATGTCGAAGGAGTTTTCGCGCACCTGTCGGACGGTCGAAATACCCGCCAGTGGTAAGAAAAAGCCGAAGTGATTCGGGAAGTTCGAGTACGCGCAAGCGACGGTCTCGCCTGAATCAAGGTCCTCCGCTTCAAACCACTCGCCGTCAGTAGCGATCGCGAACCGTGCCTTGTGCTTTGCTGTAGCGGGGCTCGCTTTTAGTTCAGCAAGACCTTTACCGACGTCGCCGTTTGGGAAAACCGCTATATGAGCGTTGTTACGCTGCAGGACACCCCCACGATCCGAATAGTTGCCGTCGCGCGTACGTAGCCGCTTGATGGTCGTCTCTTTGTTCGCAAACGCTACAAGGAACGCAAACGGGAACTCCGCCGCGTCGAATGGCTGCTCAGCCAGCTTAGAAATAGCCTCTTCTATCTCGACCGCATTCATAATCTGCCAGCTTTTGGATCACACTCAAGGACGTGCTTTAGCCCCCTGACGTTACAGAGGGTCGCACGTCCCTCTTTTCAAGATCGACGAAGCCATTTGCCTTCCTGTGCCTCTCGAAGGAGGTTGCCCTCCACCAGACGGTCCTTAGGGCGCCCGAGTTTACTAACGCTAGCGTGGGAGCGGATGCAGTCTCGGTGTCATACCTTGGATCGCTGGTTCGATAGGAGTTGCGACCCCCCCCGATTGCAGACCAAGCGTTAACTAGGCCAACTCCAAGAAGCCCGTCGATCCCGAGCTGTGGCCGTAGTAGTAGACTGTTCATTTTAGGCGTCCAGATATTCCCGAAAGCGCTCTAATGCCTTGCGCGCCTTGATGAAGCGGTCAGTAAAACCCGTCGCATTGGAAAGCTCTACAAGCTTGCCCGCCGTACCGAGAGGGTAAGGCAGATAAATAAAGAGCAGTGCGTTGGGGTCGACGGTGTCGATTGGGATGCCCGCAGAGTTCTCTCCTTGGTCCTCTTGCGCGTTCAGCTCGCTGATCAGGCCTAACGGCGTCGCATGCACATCCTGGCTCGGGAAGGACGAATGGTAGAAGTGCGCGGACCGAAGTTGCTGACGACGCCATTCGTTGACGTCGCCTGAAATCGGCGTTCCGAGTTTGGCCATCTCGTCGGGCCACTGCTCGATGAGCGATTCGAGCATTTCGTGTTCATCGGGTTCCTTCCAATCTCTATAGGCAGGCTGCGATGACTGGGCGCTCTTACCTTTCGGAACGAGAAGATCCGGAAATCTCTCGTAAGCGATGCCGGCTAGCTCCTTGAGATTGGCGAGCTGAGACTGCCGCTTGGGGTCGGAGGCTGTCGTAGGACTGAAGTCCATCACCTCCTTTGCCTTATCGCGCTGGCGCAACGGACCCGACGCAAAGAAGAGTATGGATGCTCGCTCATTTGCCGTGTAGTATTGAAAGGCGACCCACGCATAGTGCTGGCCGCGTTTGTCGGTAAATGCTTGCATCGATTGACCGGTACGAATTAGAGTGATCCCGGCAAGCGTCACGCGATACACTTTCTTGGCAAAGTACAAGAGCGTGCGTTTCCGGAAGACGTCTTCGACACTTGTTTCGTCAATCGTAACCACTTCTATGGAATCTTTAAGCACTTCGAGGATAGTCTGGCCAAGTGCCACCAACGTCGAATCGACGAGAGGGCTCTCGGCGATCGGTGGCAGGCTGCAGGTCTCGAGTCCGTGACACTTAGCCCATCGTTTGGTGCCTCCACACGGGCAGAAATCGTCCGCTGAAGGCTGCAGAAAGGATTTCATTCCGCGGGGTTCGACAGCGTGCTACCGCGGCTCTGCAGATGATTTCGTTCGGGTTGGGACCGTAGCCGACGGCGTCGCCACGGCACCATGAAGACGATTTATCGGTGCGCGAATGCCGATCGCGTTAAACCTCGGGTTATATTGCGGATTTGTTGTCCGCTCCGGTCCCTGGGAATCGCGACGCTCCCGAAAGTCGGCAATCTGCAAGCCAATTCCGAATCTCCTCCTGCGTTTTGAACGTTGCACTCAGCCTACACATTTGGACCAGAACACTCACAGCCACGCGGTAGACTTCGCGCTCTTCACCTTCATCAATATTACGGAGACCTACGTGCGATACTTTCGATCGACGACCGTAAAGATCACTCATTAGCTTACGTAAATGCTTACGTTGTTCGAGGTTGTCACCGAGTATCCACGCTACACCTTCCGATACTTCCCGCGCGATTGGAGCGTTGCCATCGGTCACAAAAAATATCTCGATCGCCGTGACCGCACTGGTTATCCTATTTTCCCGATTCGCTTGCCTGCGCGAGTCGGCAATCCAGTGCATAGAATTCAGCAATGCTTGCTGTATCTTAGAGAGTTTTGCGTGTGGCTCGCTCAGCGCATCCAATACCGGGCCGAATCCCTTATCGCACAACTTTTCAAGATTCTCAGAACTCAGGTTCGCTCGATGAGTGTGCTTCAGGTCGTTATAGAGTTGCGCAGCCTCGCCATCGATCCTGAACATAACTCGCGGTGGCACCGCCTGAGGAAGGAGGTTGCCGCGCAAAACCGTTCGTGGGGATGCCCCGGTGACATCGATGGTCAGCTGAAGTAAATCAGTTGCTCGTTCCAAAGCGCGGTCTGCGGCCTCGCGTAAGAACGCGTCGTCTCCTCCACTAGTCCGGACTTCGATGCATGATAAGCCGCAAAGTTGGCTAACGTTCCGATCCCAAACCTCTCGCAGCTGCGCTTTGCGCTCATCGCTGCCTATCGTTGAATCAATGCCATCTTGATAGGTTTTTACCAGATTCTCAAACTCTGCATCGATCATCCTAAAACAACGGATATTCGCGAAAGCCAGTTCACCTGCGAAGAATACTCCCTCGACGGGATAATACGCGACCCACTCGTGCGGAGGCTCGTCAAGCGATATCGCGGCTAAACGAAGCAGTTCGATCGCGTCCCCTTCGGATAGCTGTTCGTAGTAAGCCTGTCCCAGCGTCCCGCGAAAGATCTGTTGGAGATGTTTTTTTGAGTAGCGATCTGCCCACGCTTCTGACTGCTTATCGATTGTCTCGGTCAGCGCTGCCAGGGCACGTGCTGTCTCGGGCCGCTTGTAAATGACCTCCCACGGACCGATGCTGTCCACACGCCATTCGGAATTTGGGAAGCTTAGAACGGGGGGCCGAGGCGGTTCGCGCTCGTACTCGGCAACGACTACCCGGAAAGCCTCGTAAATTCGCGCGACCCTGCGCTTGCGACGCTCCCGATCTGCTTCGTCCAAATCTCTTGCTCCGATGCTATTGATATAGCGGCCGCGCTTAGTGCGCAAGTCACGGACTGGCCGGTTGGCTATCGCCGGAGGGCTACCTTTGCGTCTGTACACCCGAAAGTCTGGAGGTTCCGCAGCCGCATCAGGCGCAGCCCGGTAGCTAGTTGGCGCGCCTTTTTGGTCGACCGGCGCGAGCAGTTAACCCTGACTTAGGTAAGCCGTCCCACTGCTCGTAGTCCGACGCACATTGAAAACCGACGCACAAATGGCATTTTACTTTGACATGCGCTCTCTAAAGATGCCGGCATCAGAGAGAGGGAGCTAAGGGCAAGAAGAGCCCCGTGTTGGGACTCGTCTTGCAGAATGCCGTGTACCGTCGGTCGGTCGCATTAGCAAGTCTCGCAACTCCGCGGGCAACGTCCATCCGCCGCTTCATCGTTGCGAGGTCGAGGGAGCTAGACACTCCACGTCCTGGCTAGGGCTGCGGCTCTACCACCGGGGCCGCTTCGCAGCTGTCACCCTCGGGCCGGGTTCGATACCGGCGGCAAGGGCGTTACCCCCTGCCATGAAGTAGTCGGCGGAACTCTGGCACCGCAGTCGCCAGAGTTCGTCTATTCCGACCCGTTGTACGATGCTATGCTGCGACCTGCGCAACCCGATTCGCAGTGAGTAGCGATCGTTTTATTCAGGCGACAGCCGTTAGCCGACGGGCGATGTAGTCGTCAAGATCGCATCGACGGAAAAGGGTACGGCGCCCGATGTTAACTACGGCTAAGTCGCCACTTCCGACGAGGCTCTTCAGAGTGCTACGGCTTACACCGCCCAAATAAATTTGTGCGGCCGGATAATCGAGGAGCGCCGCCTGTGAGGCTGGATCCGTGCGGTCTATCATGGCAGGACGGTACCACTTCACCGCTGAATACGAAAGATAGTGGCAGTATTCAAGCACTGGCCGTGGGCTAAGACCGTGACACAGATTCTTGACGCGGCCGGTATCGACAAGAGCGCACTCGCGGAGGAAGCGGACCTCTCAAAAGGCCATCTTAGCAATTGTCTTAGCGGGAAACGCAGGCCATCGCCGGAGCACGTCTCGCGAATTAATCGCGCGATCAATCGGCTTACACGTAGTCTTGAGGTCGGCATGTTGCTCGACAATGAGGCGATGCTATGCGGGTTGCTGGACCCCGCGAAGCCCGTGCCAAGCGGTTTACGAGACGGAAATGAGTTCGAGCTCTCCATAACCGCCGCTCCGCACGCCATGAATCTCAATGATCTCGTCCGAACGTCCGTCGAATTAATCGATCTCAACGCTGACGTTTTCCGCCCCGGTTATCGCGCCAAAATTGAGGCTTTCATACGAAAGAAGGGCGAGTCGGGCGCACGACAATTTTCGATCGAACTCAATCGCGCACACTTACGAGTTCTCATCGCGGAGCTTTGGCCACCCGCCACTCCAATTGGATTTAGCGAAATCTGCGACGTGCTGAAGAGCCACGGGCTCGACGTCGATAGACTTCTGACGATGCGTGGCGTCCGTTTCGTGGCTTGGGAACACTTTCAATGGGTTGTGCGGCGCGAGATTGCCGCCGCGAATCCGAGCGCACAATGGAAGGGCCGCGTTGAATCAGAGAAACGCATCTTTGACGCGCTCAACGAACGGTTCGAGCTTCATGTTAAAACACAAGTCGGGCAGCACCGAAAGGGGGGCAAGTTGTGAGCATTTTCATTCGGCCGTGCCAGAAGTGTGCGGCAAAAGGCCGCGGAGGTTGCAAAGACAGGCGCGGGCGGAAGAACTGCAAGGATTGCAAATGGCGTGCAGTTACGCCACCGAAGCTCGGCCGCAAGACTCTTGGCGTTTTTAACACTCGCGAGCAGGCCGAAGCAAAGTTGCAGGAGGCGCTGGTAAATCATCGGCGCGGTTTCGAACTTCTACCGGCAAAGCTTACTGTAGCCGAGGTCGTCGAGCGTTACTTCCGAGACGGCACTTCCGAGCTTTCGGTGACGACGCTGCACCGTTACCGCGAGCTTTATTCGATTCACGGCTCGGCGCTCGGAAAGTTTGCGATCGCGGACCTGCGCAAGGCTCACGTTACGGCGCTCTACGGACGCCTCCAGCGCGAACCGCGCGGCAACCGTAAACCGCTCGATTCGCGCACGGTGTTGCATTTGCATCGGGTCCTCCATCGCGCCTTCGAGTGGGCTGTCGAGCAGGACATTCTTGCGGCGAATGTCTTCGCTCGCGTTCAGCCCCCAAAGGTGAAGGATGCGGACACGCGGGCGTTGACGCTGGACGAAGCGGGTGCCTTCTTCGGCGCTTGCCGAGGAACGAAGTTCGAGGCGTTGTTTCGGATCGCGGCGTTGACAGGATGCCGGCGCGGCGAGCTTGCTGCGCTCAAGTGGTCCGCCGTCGACCTTGAAGCTGCCGTGATGATGGTTCGCGCAGCGATGGCGGAGACTCGGGCTAACAAAGCGGAACGTCTCACTGGAGCCGCCTCCATCGTCGTGAAGGGTACGAAATCAGGGAAAGCTAGGCAAGTACCGCTCGACACCGATGCTGTCGCGGTTCTCCGTGGCGTGAAAGCCTCACAAGCCGCCGAGAAGCTGGCGGCAAAGCCGGGGACGTATCTGGACCATGGCTTCGTGTTTTCGGATGCCCACGGCCGACCGATAAAGCTCAGCGCGCCGACCAAGGCCTTCCGCGAAATCGCCAATCTTGCCGAGTTACCGGAAGACGTGACGCTGCATTCTCTTCGCCATTCGTTTGCCTCGTGGTCGCTAGCCAACGGTGGCGATATAACGGCGGTGCAGCGTTGCCTCGGCCATAGCAAAGCTTCGACGACTTTGAACCTTTACGCGCACGCCGTAGAAGGCGGCCGGGAAAAGGCCGTGCGCGCTGTCAGCGAAACCCTCCGTCGGGCGCAGGCGGGACATAAAGAGCGGTGAAAGTGGCTGCTCCCGGTACAGACTGCACCGAAATTGCACCGCGGTCCGCAGAGAAGGGGAGGCAAGTGCGACGGAAAGCCGCATAAAATCTAGCTTGGAGAGGTGGCAGAGTGGTTGAATGCAGCGGTCTTGAAAACCGCAGAACGCGACGAGCGTTCCGTGGGTTCGAATCCCACCCTCTCCTAGCCCCGATTATTGCGCGAGACACCGAGTGTCTTCCCTCGACGCCGAGAAGCGCGACGCGGGGCGGTTACTCACGCGCACGAGCACAGTCCTCTGACGACACGGTTCGCGTGACCGATGTTTACGGAAGGTTTGGAGCCAAGTGGCTCATCGTTCGGAAGCACGCTCTTCCGATGGGCCGGAACACGTTCGCGCCGACCGCGCTCCTCGGTTCCGTGAAGCCCGGGCCGCAACGCGAGGCCCGGCCAGTGCGCGAACCACGATGTCCATGATCGCGGGTTTGGCAAGTGCCGGCTGCCGGCGCTACCCCTGGTAGAAGTACGGATCGAGCACCGAGACCGGGGTGATGGAGTCGACAGGGAGCCCATTTTGGGCGGCGGCGTCGCGTATGGCGCTCTCGTTGGGTCCGTCGTAGATGCAAAACGTCTTCGTCTTGTCGGCGGAGACGTACGAATGTACCCACGTTACGCCGTTGTTGGCATTTCGGCCGACTACCGTGAGGCAAGCTTCGGCTCCGGCCGGGTTCGTCGGGATGTGAAGGCCATCGGGGAAGGTTCGTTCGACCATGAATCGTGGCATGCGCAAGTCCTCCGATTAGCAAGGGGCTGGGAGGTTCTCTAACGCCTGACCGGGTCCCCCGCGAAGGGAGGTCCTAACGCGCATCCTGCTGTAACGCAGGCCGAGACTTCGATGGTGACGGTACAACGGTTCTTCAAACAAGAAACCGCGGGCGGATACGTGCTCATCGCGGCGTCGCTGCTCGGCCTGATCTGGGCCAACTCGCCCATCGCCGGCGTCTACCACGATCTGCTTCACGCGAAGATCGGCATCGTCTCCGAAGTCTATACCATCAAGCTGACCACGCACGAGTGGGTCAACGACGCGCTGATGACGGTGTTTTTCTTCCTCATCGGCTTGGAGATGAAATACGCGGTGCTCCGCGGCCAGTTGTCCTCGGTGGCTAAGGCCGCGCTGCCGGCCATTGCCGCGGTCGGCGGGATGATCGTACCGGCGGCGATCTGCTTCGCGCTGGTTTCCCACGAGCCGGCGCGCGTGCAGGGCTGGGCGATTCCAGCCGCGACCGACATCGCGTTCGCGCTGGCGGCGCTCGGGATGCTCGGCCCGTCGGTGCCGCAGTCGCTCAAAGTCTTTCTCACCGCCCTTGCCGTGATCGACGACCTCGGCGCAATCGTCATCATCGCCGTGTTCTATACGCCGAACATCGTTTGGGCGGCGCTGATCGCCGCGCTCGTGGGGATTGCGCTCCTGGTTTTGATGAATCGCCTCGGCGTCGTGGCGACCGCGCCCTACGTGGTGCTCGGACTTCTGGTGTGGGTTTGCGTTTTCGAATCGGGCGTTCACGCGACCTTAGCCGGCGTTACCGTCGCCTTCACCATTCCGATGGCCTCGCTCCCAAAAATCGAGCACGCACTCAGTCCGTGGGTTGCGTTTCTCATCGTGCCGCTGTTCGGACTCTTCAACGCCGGAATTTCGTTTGCCGGTCTCACGCCTGCGGTTCTTTTGGCGCCGCTGCCGCTTGGGATTGCGGCCGGCCTGTTCGTCGGCAAGCAAGTCGGCATCTTCGGATTTTCGTGGATCGCGACGCGCGTCGCCAAGATTCAGCGGCCGGACGGCGTCACCTGGCCGATGCTCTACGGTGCGGCGGTGCTGGGCGGCATCGGGTTTACGATGAGCTTATTCATCGGAACGTTGGCCTTCACGTCGGAAGACGCGTTGACCGAAACGAAAATCGGCGTGTTGCTCGGGTCCTTCCTTTCGGCGATCGCCGGCTACTTCGTGCTGCGCGCCGCGACGCGTTCGACCGGAAATCGCAAACCCTCGACGGGCTAGCGCGGTATTTCGATCCGGAGTACACTAAGACATGAGGCGCCTTCAGCGTTTCGTGGTAGTGCTTTCGAGCGGCTGCTTGTTTAGCTGTTCCGATGCGATGCCGTCCGCGCAGCAGGCAATGCAAATCGCGTCTTCGATGCCTGCTCCGACGTTGCGTTCGATGGCCTCGAAATTGCCGCAAGGGACGCTCCTGGTCGCATTCGGCACCAGCCGCGGCGGCGTCGTCGCGTATAAGCCGCCCTATCGCACGAAGTATGTCTCGATGTTGGGGATGATGGAGCCGCGCGGGCTCGCGCTTTCGACCACGGGCGATCTCCTCGTCGCCGACCAAAACGCCGGGGTCATGTTGTGGTCGCCGCCTTACCGAAAAGGGACGACGCTGTTTGCCGTCGCCGGCTACGGCGCAGCGGCGCTCGATGCGAAGAACGATTTGTTCATCGCGGACACCGCCGGTAACGCCGGCGTGTACGAACTTCCGCCTCCGTGGACGAAGGCCAGTCTGGAGATCAACTCGTCGTACACCGACTATCCGGCGGCGCTCGCGATCGACTCGAGGCAGGGGCTGTTCGTCGACAATGCGGGAGGCAAAAACGTCGTCTACTTTCCGCCGCCGTACAAGCATCTGTCGGCGGTCGTCACGAACGTCGCCTCGTCCTCGAGTCCGCAGGCGATCGCCGTCGATCGCCTGGACCGGCTCTTCGCCGTCAACGACGACGAGGTCGACGTCTTTCCCGCACCCTACAACGGCAAGGGAAAGATTACGATCTCGACCGGCATCGCTGGTGCACGATCGCTCGTGCTCGATAAGCACGGGACGCTTTTCGTCGCCAACGCAGCGAACACGTCGTCGGGGTACGGGAGCATCGCCGTGTTCAAACCGCCGTACGGCAAGCCGTCGATTACGATCCGCGGCAGCGGCGTGAACGACCCCGAGGCCCTCGCCGTCGACGATCGCGACGATCTTTTCGTGGGCAACCATCAAGGCGGAAGGAGCGCCGCGGGGTTCGTCGCGATGTACGAGCCGCCGTACACGCGTTATACGCGCATCGACGCCGGAATCACCGCCGGCGTCAACGACCTGATACTCTCGCCGTAGCAGAAACGGCGATATCGTCCGCGTGGGCTCCGCTCCGGCCTCGCGGCCAGGCACTTAACGCGAGCATCCGGAAAGCGGGAGCATGTACGTACCCCCGGCTTTTGCCGTCGACGATCGGGCTTGGGCGCTGCGCCTAATCGCCGAGCACCCGTTCGGCCTCCTCCTCACCTGCGATCGCGACTATCCGCGTGCGAGCCACATTCCGATGGTTGCACGCGAGCGCGACGGCGATATCTGGATCCACGGGCACTTAGCGCGCGCCAACGCGCAGGTCGACGCAATCTTCGGCGGCCACGTTGCCACCGCGGTCTTTCAAGGCCCGCACGCGTACGTCTCACCCCGATGGTACGAGGAACCGCGTCGCAGCGTACCGACCTGGAACTACGTGGCGGTTCAGGCCTGCGGCCGCTTACGCGAGGCCGACTCGCACGCTACCCTCGCGCGACTCGTCGATGCCTTCGAACGGGGAGACGAACGCTGGGCGCTCGACGAGATCGACGAGGAGTACTACGCCAAGCAGCTGCGCGGGATCGTCGCGTTCGAGCTGCGCGTCACCGAGCTGTTCGCGAAAGCAAAGCTCGGGCAGAACCGCAGCGCCGTGGATCAAGCGCGCATCGCAGCCGAAACCGGTCTGAGTCCCTCGTTGGGGCCGTAGCGGGTCAGCGCTGGACCGGCCGCGCCGAGACCACGACGCCTTGGCCGTCCGACCCGAGATAGAGATAGCCATCCCGCCAGCGGATGCCCCAAAAGCTATGGGCGATCAGCCGGTCGTCGAGCCGCGTCCACGTGTTGCCCAGGTCGGTCGAGAGGAACGCGCCGCGCAGCGTCGTGAGCGCGACGTCCGGAACGCCCTTGGCCGCGTCTTGGTTGAAGCGAATTTCACGAGCCGGGGAGTACACGAACGCCGGCGGCGAGAGGCGCTCCAGTTCGGGGCGGTCGACGCGCGTGCGGATTCGCAAGAGCGGGGCGTTGACGACGGTCGCGACGCGCTCGAACGTGCGTCCGCCGTCGGTGCTGCGCAACACGAAGACGTTGTTATCGGCGTCGACGCTCGAGGCCAGCGCGACGTTTGGGCGTGTAGGCGAGATGGTCGCCGAGTACCAAAACGCGGTCGGCGGAACGCCGCTCGACGCCGTCCACGTCGTGCCGCCGTCGGTCGTTACCGAAAGCGACGACGCTCCGCCTTTGAGATCGCCGACCAGCATGTGCTTGCTGTTGGTTGCATCGACGACGATCATGCCAGGGCGCGCGAACGGCCACGCCAGCCGCGTGAAAGACCGCCCGTCGTCCGAGGTGGTGAACGCCCCGAACTTGGCCGTCGCGAATCCGACGATCGGCCCGGCCATCAAGTAGAGCTGCCGTGGATGTGTCGGGTTGAAGGCCATCGGCGTCGTCATGAGGCGGCTTGGATAGATACCGGAGTAATAGCCCGGAAACCGGTATTTGACGCAGCCGTTGGTCGAAACGCTCAAGCCGTTGGCTTCGTCGTAGGCGTAACAGTTGTGCGGGTTGCCGGGCTGCAGTTCGTTGAAGCCGTCCTCGTAGAGCGCATCTTTGACGTGCCACGTCTTGCCGCCGTCGAACGTTTCGTGGCTCTCGAAATCCTGGAGCGACGTTACGAGGAACCGGCCGTCCGGTGAAATAGCGAACCGGCGCGCCAGTCCGGATGCAACGGTCTTGGTGACGACGTCGTCGTTGAAGACCTTGCCGTCGTGCAAGGAGCAGCGTGACTCGTAGGTCAGCCCTTGGTCGGAGGCGACCCAACAGGCGTCATCGGCGCCGTTGGCGACCGGCCAAACGTCGCGAATGTCGATGACCGACAGGTTTGCCGCCGGCGACACTTCGGCTTTCGGTGCGCCGTCGGCTTCAAAATAATAGAAGCCGCCGTCCGTGCCGAGGTAGACGCGGTGGGGATGCACGACGCTGAACGCGATCGCCTGCGTTCCAAGCCCGAGGTTTTCGTAGCGATTCTTGAAGACCGTGTTCCAGGTGACGCCGCCGTCGATCGACGCGTGGAGATCCTGATCCCACGTACCGTCGTTCGAGCTCGCGTAGACGAGCGACGGCCGCAGCGGATCGACTGCGATTTGGTGAACGGCCGGCGTGCTGCCGTCGGTATGCGTATCGGAAGTAAACGGCAGCATTCCCCGATAGGTCCACGTCCCGTTCGCGAAGGCGAAGATCGTGCCGTCGGTCATGCCGGCATAGAAAGCGCTGCCGCCGCTGCCGGAAACTGCGCCGAACGCGACCGGCCAACGCTGCGGCGTGCCGGCAAGCGAGACGCTCCAATGCGCGCCGCCGTCGGTCGAAACGAGGATGCCCTTTGCCGCTGCGGCGTACAGCGCGCCGCCATAGGAGGCGAACTGGGTCGCCGCGGCCGTGCGGTAAACCGAGCTCCACGAAACGCCGGCATCGGTCGTGCGGAAGATGCCGTCGTATTCGGATGCGGCGAGCAACACCGACGGTTTTGCCGGATCGATCCACAAGGCGTTGACGACCGACGAAATCGCACCGCTCGGGTCGACGAGGCCGGCGTCGGCGGTGCTCCACGACGCGCCGCCGTCGGTCGTTCGAAAGATGCCCGCGCTCGAATAGGTCTCGAGGCCCGTTCCGCGGCCGCTGGCAACGTAGATCGTCTTGCGGTCGTTCGGGTCGACGGCGTATGCGTTGACCTTGCCGGAGCTCGGCAAGAAGTCGAACATGCGCGTCGGACCGAGCGGCACGAACGTAATCGCGTTGCCGGTGACGGCCGCGGAAGACGCGTCGCGTGACGGCGCGGCCGCGACGCCGGTCGCCGGCGGCAACGCGGGCGAGGTGCCGCGGCACGCACTCGCGGCCAGCACGAGAAAGGCGGCAATCGAAATCCATACCCAGCGCATCGCCGGTCCTTCGAAATTGCGGGCTCCGGTTACTCTAGGGCTGGAGCGAGACGTCGAGGGTGACGTCGACCGGGTTCCCGATTGCCGGATCCAGGCGCGTCGTGCTCATTCCGAAAGCGTGGCGATCGACCGTACCGATAGCGTGATAGGTCGGCTGGGCGGGGGTTCCGCCCACGGTCACCCTGAGTTCTTCGGGCTGCGCGACGCCGTGAATGGTCAACGAACCGTCCATCGTAAAGCTCGTCTTTCCGTCGGGCACGATCTTGGTGCTCGCGAACGTCCATCGCGGATATTTGGCGACGTCGAAGAAGTCCGGCGAGCGCAGCGAGTCGTCGCGATCGCTCTCGTCGGTTTTGACGCCGCCCGGATCGAGCACCGCGGTCACGCTCACGGGAATAGAGGAGTCGTTCGGCAGTACGACCGTGCCGCTGACGACGGGAATGGTTCCGGTGACGCGCTCGACGAAGACGTGCGATACGGAAAAAACGGCTTTCGAGTGCGCCGGATCGATCGACCGTTGCGTCGTGCCGGCGAGCGCGGCGAGCGCGATGACCGCAGTCAAGATGCGCATCAGTATCCGATCGTGAACTGCGCGTTCATCGTGTTACTCGTCAACGGAGTGTGCGCGATAACGTCCTCGATCGTAACGCGTGAGTTTTCGCTGGAGCCGTAACCTGCCATCAGCACGCCGTCGCGTTGCAGGCCGCCGATCGTATCGTACGTGCCTTCGTAGCGGCCCAGGACGAAGAAACGCGGGCTGGGAGCGTAGCGCAGCTGCTCGAAGCCGCCGCTGGATGCGCAGCCGCCGGCGCCCGGCGGCGCTTCGCAGTTCGAATCCCAGCCGGTCATCACCACCGCGTCGCTTTCCCACTTGGCGAAGTCGTTGTAGACCAAACCCCAGCCGGTTCGCTGGAATTGGTCGAGCATGCCCAGGCCGGTCGGGCGCGTACCTTCGTAGTGGAAGAAGCTCGGTGCGAGAAATCCCATCGTTTGCTGGACGAACTCCATCGTATCCGTACCCACCGTCCGCAGATCGCTCCCGGGGTCGTGGCCCGGCCCTGCGAACAGTTGCACGTTGAGACCGGCGAGCGGGTTTCCGACGCTGACGCGGAAGCCGACGTGCGGGTCGAAAAAGTCGAACGGATTGTTTCCGACGGTTTGCACGTACGGTGCGTAGTCTTGATAGCTCTCGCGGAACGTCTCGGGATCGACCGGCAACGAAAGCGTGAACGAGCCGGCCTGGACGTACACGGGAATCCGCGACGACCACGGATTGACCCGGTCGTTGAACCACATCTCCCGGATTCGCCCCGGAAAGCCGCCGTCGACCGCATACTTCTCGACGTAGAAGCTTCCGCGCGTGCCGATCGCGCCGGCCGTAAACAGCTCGACTTCGTCGACGATCTCCTTCGGCAGCCCCTCGCCGTTCGGTCCGGGCCCCTGGTTCTCGCTCGAGTCGACCAAGTTCACTTTAAAGGCGAACGGGATGGCGTCACCGGGTTGGACGCCGGGAATGCGATCGCCGCTGGCCATGAAGGCATCGCCGAACTGGGTGAGATGCGGGATGACCGTGTGACATTTGCGGCACGTGACGCCGTACTGGTGGGCGAAAAGCGGAATGGCTCCGCCCGGCAGCGGCCACAGAAGCGCGGCCAGGGTAAGCCCAAGAACCGAGACCCGCACGTAAGGCATGCCTTACAATATCATTAGGTAAACCTAAGAAGTCAAGTCCTAAACCCCCAGGTCTTGGAGCGAAAGGCTCGTGAATAGGACCGGCGCATGGTGAATGAGCGAGAGGACGAACGCTGCCGGCACTGCGAGCACGCGCGGGTCATGCACGAGGACGGCGGCCACGGCCGCTGCACGTATCCGGGCTGCACTTGCACGAGCTTCCGAGAGTTCTGAATTAGCCGGCCTCGATGAAGGTCTCGACGCAGTGCTGCATCGTGGGCGGCGGTCCGGCCGGCGTGATGCTCGGCTTGCTGCTTGCGAAGGCGGGCGTCGACGTGACGGTGCTCGAGAAGCACGCCGACTTCTTGCGCGACTTTCGCGGCGACACGATTCATCCGTCGACGCTGGAGGTGATGGCGCAACTGGGGATCCTCGACGAGTTCCTCGCACGCCCGCACCAGCGCGTAACGACGCTCGCGGGAAAGGTCGGCGAAACGACCGTTACCGTGGCCGACTTCAGCCGGCTGCCGACGCAATGCAAGTTTTTGGCCTTCATGCCGCAATGGGATTTCCTGGATTTTCTCACCGGACGGGCCAAGGCGTATCCCACGTTTCACCTGGTGCTGCAGGCGCGCGCCGAGGAGCTGCTGACGACGGGAGGTCGCGTGTCGGGCGTTCGCGCCCGCACCCCGAGCGGCGCGTTGGAAATTCACGCACCGCTGACGATTGGAGCCGACGGTCGCGACTCGGTCGTCCGCCGGCGGGCCGGCCTCGAGCTTCACGAAATCGGCGCGCCGATGGACGTCCTATGGCTGCGGCTCACCAAGCGTGCGGACGATCCGGTTGAGACGTTCGGCTTCGTGCGCGACGGGCGGATCCTGGCTTTGATCGATCGCGGCGCGTATTGGCAAGCCGCCTACGTCATCCCGAAGGGCAGTTTCGAAAGCTTACGGGCTCGAGGAATCGAGGCGCTGCACGAAGCCCTTCGTAAGACGGTCCCGTTCTTGAGCGATCGCGTCGGCGAGATCGCTAGCTGGGATGACGTGAAGCTGCTCACGGTGCGCCTCAACCGCTTGCGCCGCTGGTACTCCCCCGGCGTCCTGTGCATCGGCGACGCCGCGCACGCGATGTCGCCGATCGGCGGCGTCGGCATCAATCTCGCCATTCAGGACGCGATCGCGGCCTCGAACCTGCTGGCCGCGCCGTTGCGTTCGGGCACGGTTCGCGAGCGGGATCTGCGCGACGTCCAGCGCCGGCGCGAGTTTCCGGCGCGCATGACGCAAGCGGTTCAACTGCTGATCCAACGCCAAATCATCGGGCGGCTCCTCTCCGGGGAACGCGCGCCGATACTGGCGCTGCTCCCGCGCGTGGCTCGATTCGTGCCCTTTTTGCCTCGAATCCCCGGCTATCTCGTCGGCCTGGGATTCCGCCCGGAACGCGTGGCGTTAGAATCGGCCGCGCGCGGGTAGGAGCACCGCATGAGAGCTACTTGGAAACCGCACGAAAAACACGGCGACCTTACGATGCGCAGCGACCTGCCCAGCAGCGTCTACGCCTTTCCAAAGCAACGGAAAGAGCCGCTGACCGACGCCCGGCACGTCCGCAACGCGGTGGCGCGATTCGACCAAGTCACCGACGTCTCCGAGGACGAGCGGGCGCAAGCTTTCGCCAACATCAAAAAGGCCGCCAAGCATTATGGCATCGATCTCGGCGAGGAGTCCTGGAAGGATTTAGGAGCCCATCCGCAGCCGAATCGTAAAGCGAGTTCGCGGCGCGGTGCGGCAACGCGCAAGCGTACCGGCTCCGCTAAAAAAGCGGCAAAAAAGGCCGCCGCGACGCGCAAGCGCACCGGCGTCGCCAAGAAGGCCGCCAAGAAGGCGGCGGCGACCCGGAAGAAGAGCCGCCGCAAGAGCTCGTAGCGCGCGGCCGCGTCAGCGGCCGCCGATGCCCAGAATCGGTCCGGTATCGACGACTTCGAACGCCGATCCCGGAACGGTTTTGAGTTGGTCGAGCCGATCGTCGTTCCAGCACGAGGCCGCCGTGCCGCCCTGGCCTTGAACGTACCAATTCGTCCCGTTGTCGGCGACGAACATGCCATAGTGCTTCATCGCGGTCAGGACGATCTGCGAGACGCGATTGAACTTCGAGATGTCGTACATCGCGCTTAGACGGAAGCGGGCTCCCATCGGCGGCAACGACGCGTCGCTCTCGCCGGCTTCGTGCGTCGCGGGGTGGATGTAACCCCAGTACGTATGCTGGAACGTTACGCGCAGGGCGTGATGGATCGCGCCAGCTTGCACTTCGGCGCATTTGATCAGGGCGGGCGTGATCGGCAGCCCGGCGGCGTCGGCCGACGTCCAGCCCGCCGGGCGTAGTTTGCTCGAATCGAGATGAAACACCGCACCGTTGGCCGCGTTCCAATACTTGCCGCCGTCTTCTTCGACGGCTTCCCACATTTCGTAGAGCGTGCACGTTCCTTGCTGCAACACCAGCAAATGACGGTCGCCGCTATGGTAGAGCGGCTGTCCTTCGACTTGTGCGTCGGGCGGGATCGGATACGGTCCGGGGTTGCTGGAGCTGGGATAGTTCACGAAGTGGACGGGAACCTTAGGTTGGTTCGCCGGCACCACGTTGAACGGTATGCCGTAATACGCTTCGTGTCCGAAATCGGGATGCAAATTTCCGGGCAGGCTCGCGACGTACGTGCCGGACTTGGGATCGAGCGGATAGTTCGAAACGTCGACGTTCCACCAGTCTTCGCCGGCCGGGGTCGAACCCGGAGCCGGAAACATCTGACAACCCGCGACGACCGGCGGTCCGGACGAGCCGGCCTGCGAGACCAGGTCGGCAGCGGCGCCGCCAAACCCTGAGCCCGAGATCGCGGGAACCGCGTTTTCCGTGCAGCCGGCGAGCAGTATGAGAGCAGCGAGGATGGCCGCGAAGCGTTGCATGGTTTTCCTCCTCCGCACAACAAATGGGGCGGCATGATTCGCGGATTTATTATCGGCATTATTGCGACGCTCGCAGCGCTGGTTCTGATCGTCTACGTGGCTCTACGGTCCGGAATGGTTCCGGCCAACGCCGATCAAAAGCCCTCGCGCCTGGAACGCTGGGCGGCCGGGACGTCGCTCCACGCGACCATCGCTCGCCAGGCCAGCAAGGCGCCCAATCCGTTGCCGCTGGACGACGCCAACTTGCTTGCCGGCATCAAGCTTTACGCCACCAACTGCGCGGTCTGCCATGGCAGTTCGGACGGAAATCCGAGCAACGTCGCGCGCGGTCTCTATCAGAAACCTCCTCAGCTCGCCAAGGACGGAGTCGAGGACGACCCGGATGGGATCACCTACTGGAAGGTCGCGCACGGAATCCGGCTGACGGGGATGCCGGCCTTCGACGGGACGCTCGACGACACGCAGATTTGGCAGGTGGCGCTCTTCCTCAAACACATGGACGGCCTTCCACCGGCGCCGGAGCGCGCTTGGAAGGCCGTCCACTGAGAGGGAGGGTTCGAAAGGGGGTTACTAGGGCGCGGGCGTCGGCGACGGCAGGGTGAAGGGATAGTCTTCGTCGCTGGCCCCCATCGGTTTTGCCGAGAACAGGTACTGGTCGTTCTGGGTGGGGTTGGTCATCGGCACCGGGTTGCTGAAGTTCCCGCGGTCGCCGGCAACCTGGGTCTGTCCGTAGCCGTCCGGCGCGTTGCCGATGCCGTTGTACATCGGCCACACCTGGCCGCGGAAGCTTCCGTCGGAGCCCATCGTCCCCACGAAGTGGAGTTTGCTGTTGGGGCCGGGCCCCACGCCAAAGCCGAGCGGAACGAGCACCGGTCCGATGTCGAACCAGATGTAGCTTCCGTCGCGGCCGCCGTAGACGGGGATGAACGCTTTCTGGTGCGCGTTGTGGTAGTAGCCGCGCAGGACGCCGTCCGGATAGATCTGCAGATCGAGGTGACCGGCAATCGGGTACGGCGAGTTATAGACCGTAGTTATCGCCGTCCAGTAATGCGTGATTTCTCCCGTCCCCTGATCTTGCGCCCGGGAGGCCAGGGGGAGCGCCGCTGCGGCAACCATGCCCGCGAGTGCGAGCGCGACGACAACCCGCTTGGCTAGAGACCGTACCATGCTGTATCCTTTCGACTTCCGACCCCGTCGGCTGGCTGACCGGCCGACGTACTGCTAGGAGTAGAGCGCTTTGCTCTGCGAGAACGTGACCGGCGAGATGGAAGCCGCCGAAATCGACCTCCGAGGTATGCCTGCGTGGGACCGGCCGAGTTTGCTGGGCGACGCGCTCGACCGGTTACCCTACGGTGGTTCTCTTACATTTATAACCGAAAACGAGCCGCGCGGGTTGTACTCGCGGATCACCCAGGAGCGTCCGGAGCGCTACGTCATCGAAACGCGCCGCGTCGCCCGTGGAATGTGGCGCGTCTGCCTGACGCGCCGCCACCCTGAAGACAGCCAAAACAGTCCGCTGGTCGGCCAGTTGGAAGGCTGCGTCGCCTTCGCGACGCTCGACCGGGCGGCGTGCGAGGAGTTGGCGGCATCCGCCGTTCGCCAGTCCGGCCGGCGCGGCGAAGTCCTCGTCGCCGAGAACGAGCAGTGGCCGTACATCGGCCTGGTCGTCGACGGCATCGTGGCGCGCGCGAAAGGCAGCGAAAGCGAGCGCGAGCGAATTCTCTACGAAGTCTTTCCGAACGAGCTCTTCGGCGTCGCCGAATACTTCGACCGCGGATACTCCAACGCGCAGATCGCGGTGTTCTCCAAGAACGCCACGATTCTCAAGCTGCCGTGGAAAACGGTCGACGACGTGGCGGCACGTCATTCCAACTTGACCGTCTCGCTGGGCGTGGTCCTCGCGCAGCGCCTGCGTCTGATGAACGATACGCTGACGGTCCAGGGCTCGCTCCCGATCGTCGCCCGGATTGCGCGCGTGCTCTTACCGTACGCAATGCCCGAGCGCGGTTTGGTTCCGGCGGCGCCGTCGCTGGCCGCGGTCACGCAATCGCAGATCGCGGCGGCTGCGGGAACCGTGAAGGAAGTCGCCGCGCGAGCGATTGCGGAGCTGGAGTCGCAGCAAGCGTTGCGACGGGAACGCGGTCACATTCGTTATCTCGATCGCCAGCAGCTCGTGGAGTTAATTCGGGAACTTTCTTGAGCGCGTTCCTGAACGCCGACGCCGAACGTTTCGCCCTCCTAATCGGGCTCTCGCTCTTTTTCGGATTCGCGTTCGAGGAATTCTACTGCGACCTTCTCCCGGAGCGGCCGGGCGGCGTTCGCACGTTTCCGCTGCTGGCGCTGGCGGGCGGATCGCTGTATTTGATAGACCGGCAGCACGCCGGCGCATTCATCGCCGGATTGATCGTCGTGGGTGCGTGGACGTACGGGTATTTGCGTCACCAACTACGCTCGAAATCCGAGCAAGTCGAAGGCACGTTCATCATTCCGACGGCGAACCTGCTGGCGTACGTCCTGGGCGCAATCGTCATCACGCAGCCGCTGTGGTTGAGCGTCGGCGTCACGGTGGCGGCGGTGCTGCTGCTCTCCGGCCGGGAGGCGCTGCACGAACTGGCGCGGCGAGTGCCCCGCGACGAGGTATCGACGGCCGGGAAGTTCCTCATCCTGGTGGGCATCGTGCTGCCGCTGCTGGCCGGATTGCCGAAGATTCCGTACACCAGCGTTACGCCGTTCGGCGTGTGGCTGGCGGTGGTCGCAGTCTCGACGATCTCCTACGGCAGCTATCTGCTGCAGCGCTACGTCTTTCCGTCGCGCGGCACGGCGTTGGGCGCGATCTTGGGCGGCCTCTACTCCTCGACGGCGACGACCGTGGTGCTGGCGCGCCGCGCTCGCGCGGAAGGCATGACCCCCGAGCTGGGCGGCGGTATCGTTCTGGCTACCGCGATGATGTATCCGCGAATTCTCGCCGTCAGCGCGATCTTCGATGCGCCGCTGGCGCGGGTTCTGGTGGTGCCGCTGCTGGTGCCCTCCGCGGTCGGATTTCTGGTTGCGTGGCTGGCGTCGCGTGCGACCTCGGCCACCAAGGCAACCGAAGTCGCGCGCAATCCGCTGCAGCTCGAAACCGCCTTCCTCTTCGCCGCGCTGCTGATTGCGATCTCGCTGCTCACCACCTTCGTGCGCACGCATTTGGGAGCGGCCGGCGTCTTGGGCTTGGCCGCCGTCGTGGGATTCACCGACATCGATCCGTTCGTGCTCTCGCTGGCGCAGGGCGGGGTCGCCCAGACCGGCCTCGCGATCGCCGCCTTGGCGATCGTCATCGCGAGCGCGTCGAACAACGTGCTCAAGTCGCTGTACGCCGCGCTCTTTTCGCGCCGGCGTGAAAGCTGGGTGCCGGCCGCGTCGCTGATCGGCCTGGGCGCAATTGCGATCGTTCTCGGCGCAATCGCGACGCGATGAGTTTTCTGGCGCGCTGGCTGGGTTGGCAGAAGCCCAATCCGCGCGCCGGCTTGCGGCCGCACCGTGAGATCGAGCTGGATGCCGGCTTCGACGACGCGTACGACCGCGTGCTGTCGGCGATCGACCGCGTGCTCGGGGCGCACGTTTCGATCGACGATCGCCGCAGCGGGTTCATCGAAGCTGCGTTCGGCCTGGTGAATAACGAACGCCTACGCTGCACGTTCGAAGCGGTGACGCCGGCACGCACGTCGGTTCGCGTCGAAGCCTTTTTCCCGGCCGGTGCTACGGTTCGCGAAACGTCGCTCGCCGTCGAAACGCTCGCCGGCGCACTCGAGGGGAAGGACGCGTAGCGACTCTAGGCCTGCGTCGCGATGGCAGAAAATCCCGTGTAGGGCCTCAGGACTTCGGGTACGGTGATGCTTCCGTCGGCTTGCTGATAGTTTTCCAGAATCGCGACCAGCGCTCGGCCGATTGCCAGTCCGGAGCCGTTGAGCGTGTGCACCGGCTCGGCCTTGCCGGTCGGAGTGCGGCGAAAGCGGATGCCGGTGCGGCGCGCTTGGAAATCGGTGCAGTTGGAACACGAGCTGATCTCGCGGTACGTGCCGGCGCTCGGCAGCCACACTTCGATGTCGTAGGTCTTGGCGGCGTTGAAACCGGTGTCGCCGGCGCACAGCGCGACGACGCGATACGGAAGGTCGAGCGCCTGCAGCAGCGACTCGGCGTCGGACGTCAACGTTTCGAGCGCTTCGAACGATCGTTCGGGCGCGCTCAGCCAGACGAGTTCCACCTTTTCGAATTGGTGCAGCCGAATCAGTCCGCGCGTGTCCTTGCCGGCGGCGCCGGCTTCTTTGCGAAAGCAGGGGGTGTACGCCGCGTAACGGCGCGGGAGATCTTCGGCCCGCAGGATTTCGCCGGAGTGCAGCGCGGTGAGCGGCACTTCGGCGGTCGGGATCATGAAGAGGTCGGCGTCGGCATCGGCAAACATCGCGTCGGCAAATTTACTGAGCTGACCGGTCGACCACATGGTCTTGCGCGAAACCAGCAGTGGCGGAGCGACCTCGACGTAGCCGGCCGCCGCCGCGCGATCGAGAAAAAACGATGCGACCGCCCGCGACAGCCGCGCGCCCGCGCCCGAAAGCACCGAAAAGCGGCTGCCCGAGAGCTTGGCGGCGCGCTCGAAATCGAGTATGCCGAGCTCTTCGCCGATCTCCCAATGCGGCCGTGCGGGAAAACCGAACGCGCGCGGCGTTCCCCAGCTGCGGACGAGCGCGTTGGCGCTGTCGTCGCTGCCGTCGGGCACGGAATCGTCGAGCAGGTTGGGCGTGTTTTCGAGCAGCGCGAACAGCGGCGACGCGGGGTTGTCGGGAGCCAGCTCGGTGGCGCGCGTCTCGCCGGCAGCGACGTCGCGGGCGATTGCGTCGATCCGCGGCCGCAACTCGCGCGCCGCGGCGGCTTTGTCGGCGGCGCGGCCGATTTCGGCCGAAAGCCGGTTCTTCTCGGCCTTCGCGCGCTCGACCGCGGTGAGGGCCGAGCGGTACTCGCTGTCGTAGCGAAGAACGTCGTCGACGAACGACGGATCGATGCCGCGCCGGCCGGCCGACCGGCGAACGCGATCGGGATCGCGGCGAACGACGTCGAGATCGAGCATGGAGAACCGCGCCATTATGCAGCCCGCAAACGCACTCCTACCGCGCGAAGGATTCGTGCCCGAGCGACTCTTGGCGCCGCAACAAGCGCTGGTCGCGTACTTCGCGCGGGTCGCCGTCACGCGGCCGGCGATCGAACGCGTCGCGCTGGAATCGGCGGCAGGCCGCGTTCTCGCCGAAGCGATCGCCGCGGACGGTGACTATCCCGCGGTTCGTCGCTCCGCGATGGACGGCTTCGCCCTCGACTCGCGCGCGGCGCCGGCAACGTTCGAAATCGCCGGCGAAGTACGGATGGGACGCGCGGGCGCCGATCGCGTCGAGGCCGGGAAAGCGATGCGCGTGCCGACCGGCGGAGCCGTCCCCGAAGGCGCCGACGCGGTCGTGCCGATCGAGGACGCCGTCGTGACCGGCACCGCCGTCACCGTGCGCGAACGCATCGACACCGGTGAGAACGTCATCCCAGCCGGTGCGGACATGCGTCGCGGCGAGCCGCTGCTGCCGGCCGGTTTGCGGCTCGGCGCGCGCCACCTCGGATTGCTGGCGACGGTCGGCCTGGCATCGGTGAACGTCTACCGGCGTCCCGTCGTCGCGGTGATTTCCAGCGGCGACGAGTTGGTCGCCGTCGACGCACCGTTGCGCCCCGGTGAGGTGCGCGATTCCAATCGCTACGTCGTTGCGGCCTCGCTCGAAGCGATGGGCGCGCAAGCGCGGCACTATCCGACCCTGGTTGACGAGGACGAGGCGTTTCGTGCGGCGCTGACCTCCGCGCTGGACGAGTGCGACGCCGTCGTGCTGACCGGCGGCTCCTCGGTGGGCGATCGCGATCGTCTGCCGGCAGCAGTCGCGGCCGTCGGTGCACCGGGCGTCGTCGTGCACGGCCTGCGCGTGAAGCCGGGAAAGCCGACGCTGCTCGGCGCGCGCGGCGGCAAACCCGTCATCGGGCTTCCGGGTAACCCGTCGTCGGCGCTCATGATGCTGGAAGCCGTCGGCGCGCCGGTCGTGGCGAGCTTGACCGGCGAGAACTTCGCGCCCGTGCCGCCCGTTACGGCTCGGCTGGCCGAGGCGGTGCGCGGCCGGCAGGGCTGGACGTGGTACGTCCCGGTCGCCCTCCGGAATGAGGCCGGCACGTTGGTGGCGCAACCTCTGGCGTTGCGCTCCTTTTCCGTGAGCTTAACCGTTCGCGCCGGCGGTTACGTCGTCATCGGCGAGCGCGACGTCGAACGGCCCGCCGACAGCAGCGTCGCCGTTCACCGCTTCTTAGGAGGATAGTCTCACCCGTGATTCGTCCGGCACCCGCGATCGAAGCCATTCCCGCGACCACGCCGTTCGTCGGGCCGGAACAGCTCATGCGCGAAACCGGCCTGCGCGAGCTCGTGCGCCTGGGCGCCAACGAGAGCGCCTTCGGGCCGTCGCCCAAGGCGCTGGCCGCGATGGGTGCGGAGCTCGAGCGGCTGAGCTGGTACGGCGATCCCGAGTCGCTCGACCTGCGCGACGCCCTGGCGCAAAAGCATGGCTGCTCGCCCGAGCAGATCGTCGTCGGCGCCGGCATCGACGACCTCATGGGCGTGGCGGTGCGCGCGTTCGTCGCACCCGGCGGCCTAGCGCTGACGACGCGCGGCACCTATCCGACGTTCGACTATCACGTCGTCGGATACGGGGGACGGCTTGCGTTCGCTCCGTATCGCGACGACGGCTACCCCGATCTCGACGCGCTGCTCGCGATCGCGCGCGAGCGCCGTCCCTCGATCCTGTACTTGGCGAATCCGGATAATCCCAGCGGACGATTCGTGGAGCGCGACGAGATGGAACGATTCTACGAAGCGCTGCCGCGCGAAACGCTGCTGTTTCTCGACGAAGCCTATGCGGATTTCGTCGACGAAGCAGAGCTGATGCCGCCGCGCTTCGACGACCGCCTCATTCGGACGCGAACCTTTTCGAAGGCCTACGGCATGGCCGGTGCGCGCATCGGCTACGCTTTGCTGCCGCCCGAAACGGCGCGCACCTTTCAAAAGATCCGCTTGCAGTACGGCGTCAACCGCAACGCCCAGGTCGGCGCGCTCGCATCGCTGGCCGACGACGCGTTTCGGCGCGACGTCGTCGCGCAGACGGCCCGCGCGCGCGCGGATTATTACGCGTTGGCCAAGGCGTTGGGCCTGTCGACGATCGAGTCGCGCGCCAACTTCGTTTGCATCGATCTCGGCAGCTCGGAACGGGCCGTTCGGGTGATGGGCGAGCTGCTGCGGCGCGGCGTCTGGATTCGCAAACCCGGCGCTCCGCCGCTCGACCGCTGCGTTCGCGTGAGCGCCGGCACGCCTGCGATGAGGCTGGCATTCGAAACGGCCTTTCGCGCCGCGCTCGAGCAGGTGCCGGCGTGAGGTACGCCGTTTTCTCCGACATCCACGGCAACCTGGAGTCGCTGCAATGCGCGCTGGCGTTACTGGCGCCCGAGGACGTGCTGGTGTGTTTGGGCGACATGGTCGGCTACGGCCCGAACCCCAACGAATGCTTGGCGCTGCTTCGCGAGCGCGCCACGCACGCGGTCCTGGGGAATCACGACCTCGCAGCCCTCGAAAGCTTCGGCGTCGAATTCTTCAACGACGCCGCCCGCGAGGCGATCGCCTGGACGCAAAGCGTCCTGAACGAATCCAATCGCGAGTGGCTGAACTCGCTGTCGTACGAGTTGCGCTACGAGAATTTCTTGCTCGTTCACGGCGCGCCGGTAAACTACTTCGAATACATCTTGGACAAGCGCGCGGCGGCCGCGGCGTTCGGCCGCACCGACGCGCCGCTGATCTTCGTCGGTCACACGCACATCGCCGAGTACTGGGTGCGTGAGGACGACGGAGGGATCGGCCACAAGCACATGCAGCACGGCGGCGAGCTGTTCATGGAGCCCGGCAAACGCTACATCGCCGACGTCGGAAGCATCGGGCAGCCGCGCGATCTCAACCCGGAAGCATCGTTCGTCTTTTACGAGCCGGAGCGGGGGCGTATCGAGTGGGTGCGTTACGACTATCCCATCGCGACCGTGCAGCAGAAGATCCACGAGGCGCACTTGCCGGAGTACCTGGCGGACCGGCTGGTCGCCGGACGATGAGCGACGTCCCCATCGACGATGGGAACTGCTTTGCCTGCGGCCCCGAGAACCCCATCGGCATTCATTTGCACTTCGATCGCGATCCGGTCGAAGGGGTGCGCTCGACGGCGACGCTCGCGCCGCAGTTTCAAGGCTGGCGCGGGATCGCGCACGGCGGCATCGTGATGGCGCTGCTCGACGAAGCGATGGCACACGCGGCCGGATTTGCGGGACATCGGGGCGTCACTGCCAGCGTGAACGTCCGCTTTCGCAAACCCGTTCCGTT
>DATJUC010000088.1:0-5258 GCA_035502675.1 Candidatus Acidiferrales bacterium
CGCGAAGCGAACGGCGTCGGCGGTGCGCACCGCCACGTCTTGCAGCGACTCTCCGCCCGGAAAGCGTACGAGCTCGGGCGTTCGATACCAGCGATCCAGGAGCTCGGGCCAGCGCGAGCGCACTTCGTCCGGCGTCTTCCATTGCCAGGCGCCGTAGTTCACGTCGACGAGCGAATCGAGCACTTTGGGGGCGACGGCACAGGCGCGAGCAATTGCGGCGCCGGTAACCACGCACCGGCGAAGCGGGCTGGTATAGATCGCGGCGGGGCGCCAGTGCTCTGTCACTAGCCTTGCAGCGGCCGCCGCCTGCGCCTCGCCGGGCGGCGTCAGCGGGACGTCGGTACGGCCGCGAAAGCGCTCCGGATCGATCCCTTCCACCAGCCCGTGACGGACGAAGACCAGTTCGATTTCACTCAAGGGTCAAGCACCATTGCTGCGCGACTTCCGGGCGCGCTGCAGACCGACCTGGCGGAACGGCGGTCAAGCGCGGCGAACCGCGGCGCCTCATGACGGCTACGACGCTCCTGTCCGATTTTTGGAGCGCGCTCGGCGGCGTCTTCCGTCTCGAACCCCAAGCGTTCGTCGACGCGGCCTCGATGACGAGCCGAGCACTCGCGGTCGCCGCAGTCGTCGTTTTTCTGGCCGGGCTCAGCGAAGCGATCGCGCAGAGCATCGTGCTGTTCGCGAACCGCGTGAAGCCGGTGCGCTTCTTTTTCAGCTGGGCGATCGACGCGTTTCTGTTCGTCTTCGGTTACGGGTTTCTCGTCCTGAGCACTTGGGCCGTCTGCCGCCTGCCGGGAACTCCGCACTTGCCGCTGAGCGAACTCGCGACGGTCCTGGCGCTCAGCTACGCGCCGCTGCTCTTTTCCTTTCTCGGCGCCATGCCCTATTTGGGGCCGGGCATTCTTCGGTTGTTGCGCGTCTGGCATCTGCTCGCAATGATCGTCGGCGTAGCGGCCGTCGGAAACGTTGGATTCGTACGCGCTGCCGGTTTCGTGGCCCTCGGCTGGATCGTGATGATGCTGGCGCAGCAGAGCTTCGGCAGGCCGATCGCCTTGCTGGGAACGCGCGTGCTCGATGCCGTAGCCGGCGTGCGGCTCGTCGACGACGAAAACGCGATCGTCGGTAAGGCCCAGGCCGGATTGCAGAGCGCGCCGCAAGCGGCCGCGTCGCTCGGCATAGCGCGCCCGGCGCCTTCCCACCCCAACGCGTGGAAGGTCGCCCTCGGACTGCTGGGAGTCGCCGCGCTCGCGTTTGCGATCGCGCTCGCCCTCGACCCGGCGCGCAACGCGATGTTCGGCTGGCAGGACCGGCTGCCGCGGGCCTTACAACTGCCGATCGACTTGCTCTGGCTGGGCGTGATCGCGATCGTCGTCGCGGCGCTGATGGCGCCTCTCGAAACGCTGGGGTGGTGGGCGGGCTGGTACGGCGACGAAATCGGCGTCGCCGAGGATACCGACGCGATCGACGACCGGACCGGCGAGAACGTCACCCGGTACGTCGTCTACCTAGACGGGATCGCGCAATCGAGCGGGCGCTATACGCCGGACATCGAGACCTTTCTCGACGCGCTGGCACCCGATCTTCCCCAAGGAATGCGCCTGATTCGCGGCGTGATGAGTTATTCGGTCCTCAATCGCCCGCTCGAGGACGATCCGCTGTTCTCGCGGTTTTGGGCGTTCATCGACGGATTGCGTTTGCGCAACGCCGCGTCGATCTTGGGCATGATCGTCAATCTGCGCAACGTGACGATCGTGGCGGTTTCGGCCGACCCTCGCTACGGTCCGATGTACAATTTCGGAATCGCGCGCGTCATCTATCGCTCGCTGCTGGCCAACGGCTACCGACCGCGCTCGGGCACTCCGGTAACGCTGATCGGCTACAGCGGCGGAGGGCAAATGTCGTGCGGATCCGCCGGATTTCTCAAGCGGGCGATCGACGCACCCATCGACGTCATCTCGCTGGGCGGCGTGATCAGCGGAAACGATCCGATTCTCGAACTCGAGCATCTGTACCATTTGGTCGGTTCCAAGGACCGCATCGAGCCGATCGGACCGATCATGTTTCCGTCGCGCTGGAAAACCGCCGTGCTTTCGAACTGGAATCGCGCCAAACGGCTCGGCCGTCTCACGTGGATTTCGCTCGGCCCGGTCGGACATCAGGTTCCGGGCGGGATGCTGGATCCCCAAGCGAAGCTGCCCGACGGGCGAACGAACCTGCGGCAGACGCTGGACGTCATCGAGGCGATCCTCACCGATCGCTTGACCGCGGTGGACGCCGGATTGCGGCGAAAAACCAGCAACTACGACCGCTACGTTCGAGCGGCGTGGAACCGGCCCGAATACTATCCGCTTTCCGCGCCGCCGCCGGATCCGAAACGGTACCGGCCGATCGCGGAATGGATCGGACGATTGATCCTTCCCGCGCGCGACGCCCGGTTCGGCGGCGCGCTGTTCGAGATTCATCACGCGCCGGAAGCCTACGCCGATTTGATCGGAAGCTGCGCGAAGCTGATCTGGAACGAAGCCGATCCGGCCGTCGCCGGCATGCTGCGCGCCGTTCGGCGGGACCTGACGTTTAGCGCCCAGGCGGAATACACGAGCACCTACGCGGGCTTCGTCCATCCGGTGCGTCTCAATCGATGGCGTCTAGTCGATCCGCTCGAATCGCTGGCCGGCTCGCATCCGATCGACGACGTGATCGTAAAACTGCCGGGAGCGGTGGGGGTCGAACGAACGCCGGAGGGAGCGTGCTTGACGATCGAACGCCAACCGGTGCAGATCGCGGGCCGCTGGTACGCGTTGGTTCGCTTCACCGGTGCGGCCGGCGAAGACGACGCCGACGCGTTGCGCGTCGTACACTTCGACGCGCGAACCGGCGCGTTCGACGGCGGCGCCGACGTTTTCGTGCTGCCGGCGCCGGTCGACGACGCCGGCGGGCGCCCTCCGTCGATCTCCGCCGGTCTCGCGGCGTCGCCGCTCAACGCCGACGGCTGGTACGCGTACGGCGCATTCGACGCGCGCGGGCGCTTCGTGGTGCGGTCGCTCGCGCCGCGAGCGCTGCTGCGAGTGGACGGCGCCGCGCCGGCCGGCACGGCGTCGGCGTATCGCTACGTGCGCCGCGACGCGTGGAAAGCGATAGCGCGCGAGTGCGGCGGCTGCCTCTCGACGGCGTTGGACGACGTGCCGTGGCGCGCCGGCGACGTCGCGCTGCTGGTGCACGTGTACGGCGGCATCGGCGGTCCCAGCGGCGAACCCGAAGCGCGCGGCCCGTTGTACTTCGGGCATTTCGCCTACGGCGTTGCCGAAGTGGTGGCCGATCCGCTGGCGGCCGAGCCGAGATTCGACATCACCTACTACCAAGTGTACACGCATAATCCCGATGGCGTGATTGCAGGCGCTCAGCATTGGTCGCGATATATGGGCGATCGTCAATTCGGCTGGGCCGGGCTGCGGCCGGTTTGCGACCTGGTGCTGCGGCACGATGCCTTCGTTCGTGTGGCCCTGGAGCCGCTGACTCGGCAGCTCGATGCGATGACGGCGCGATATCGCATCGGCGACGGGACCGGCGGAACCTACGTCGGCGCGGCCAACAACTGCTCGCAAGATTCCAATCGGGCGCTATTCGCCACCTTGCGCGGGCTGCGCAAGGCGGAGGAGAGCCCGGGCCCGCTGCATCGCGTCGCGCGCGATTTGCGCCGCAAGCTGCAGCCGTTCGGCGCGCCTCGCCGCGACTGGAGCGACAACGATTTCAACCTCGGCAGCACGATGGAAGACGCGCCGATCCAAAACGTCGTCACGGCGCTGGGAAGCTGGCGCTGCATTCTGCCGAGGCTGGCGGCCGACACGATTGCCGAGACCTTTTTTGCCGACGGTGCCGCCGGCCGGGTGCTGGGGAGCGACGCCGTCGGCGGGGAACGCTCCGACATCGCACCCGTCATCCCGTTTGCCTTGTAGGAGATCCCTATGAAAGCGCTGCTCTACTCGCGCTTCGGCGAGCCCGCCGAGGTCGTCGGCTTGACCGAGGTCGACGATCCGAACCCAGCGGACGGCTTCGTGCTGGTGAAAGTTCTGCGCTCGCCCATTCACAATCACGACCTGGCGACGATCCGCGGCTCGTACGGCGTCAAACCGGAGCTGCCGGCGATCGGCGGAAGCGAGCTCCTGGGCCTGGCCGACGGACGGCGCGTCGTCTCGATGGTGCGCGGCGCGTGGGCGGAGTACGTCGCCGCCGGCGTCGACGCGATCGTTCCGGTTCCGGACGCCATCCCCGACGACGAGGCCGCGCAGCTGCTTGCCATGCCGCTGTCGACGGTCGTCCTGTTCGACTCGCTGGATGCAAAAGCGGGCGATTGGATCGTTCAAAACGCGGCCAACGGTGCGGTCGGAAGAATTCTGATGCGACTCGCGCAGAGTGCCGGCGTCAACGTCGTCAATCTGGTTCGCCGCGCGGAGGCTGCCGAGCAGATGCGGCAATACGGCGCGCGCCACGTCGTCGTGACCGGCGACGCCGATTGGCCGCAGCGCGTACGAGAGCTGACGGACGGCGCGCCGATCGCCCGAGTGGTCGACTCCATCTGCGACGCGAATTCGACGGAGTTGAACCGGCTGCTGGGCCCGCTTGGGGAGCACGTCGTCTTCGGCGCCCTGGCCGGCCGAAAGCTCGCCCTCGATCCGGGCGCCGTCATCTTCGGCCAGACGCAAGTGCGCGGATTTTGGGTCAGCACGTGGATGGTTCAGGCCTCTCCAGCCGACGTGCGCCAAGCAATCGGGCGAGTGTTCGGCCTCTGGCAAGCCGGCGAACTGCCCCTGCGGGTTGCAGGCGTCTATCCTTTGGAAGATGCCGCCCGGGCGCTTCGTGAAGCCGAGACTCCGGGGCGCTCGGGCAAGGTGCTGTTCCGCGCCGGCTGAGGCCGGCCATCGTGGTATGCTCGGCATGTGAAAAAGCGCGTTCGCCGGGGCCAGCCGCTCCGAGCGCCGGCCGCCCCGGTTCGCCCGCCGCGCGTTACGGATGACGACGACGACGGCCTTTCGGGCGCGGCGGTGCCTAAGAAGCCTCGGCCCCCCGTGCTCTCGGGCGCCGGCGCGCTCGAGATCCCCAAGTAGCGCGGCAAGCGCCCTCTCGAGAGCGGCAGGGTTCCTTGACGCTCTCGGCGACGGGGTGATAAACTCTCAGTCTATGCCCCGGGGCGATTGAAAGCCGCCACAAGCAGAAGGGCGAGACACCTCCGTCAGACGGAGCCCGTGTTTCGTCTTTTT
>DATJUC010000089.1:0-6915 GCA_035502675.1 Candidatus Acidiferrales bacterium
AGGCCAGAAAATGGATTTCGTGGTCGAGAAGACGACCGAGCTCGGCGCTGCGGCGATCCTCCCCTTTTACTGCGAACGAACCGTCGTGCACGACGTCGGGGGCGCAAAACTCGAACGCTGGCGCCGTTTGGCAAAGACCGCCGCTCAGCAGTCCGGCCGCCGCGACGTGCCGCCGGTTCACGACGCCCTCGGATTCCACGCCCTCTTGGCGCGCTTTCACGATTACGACGCCGTCCTGTTTCCGTGGGAACTCGCGCCGCGCACGCCGCTGCGCGAGACGCTCCCGCCGCTCTTACGGGGCGCTCGCCGCGCGATGATCGCGATCGGGCCGGAGGGGGGATTCGCGCACCACGAGGCCGAGGCGGCCGTCGCTCATGGCGCGCATCTCCTATGGCTGGGCTCGCGCATTCTGCGAACCGAGACCGCCGCACTCGCGCTGCTGGCGGTGATCGACGCGCTGGCCGCAAGCTGAACCGCCGCGGCCGCTCGCGTTAGGGTCTGGGCGTCGGCGTGGGACCGAGCCAGCGGTCCTGGCCCGTGTGTTTGAGCGTGGTGGCGCGCGTGATGCTGGTCGCCAAGATCGCTCCGCCGGCTTCCAAATGACCGGTAACGGCGACGAGTTTTCCGACGAACAGCGGCGCCGAATACCGGCCCGTCCGCAGAACCTCGGTCGCGTCGACGCGCTGGGCGTAGCCGGTGCGCAACCGCACCACGATCTCGGTTTTATTGCGGATTGCCGTAATCGTTCCGTAGATGAGTCGGACGTGCGTCGCCTCGTAGAGCGCGCTCGGCGTCGGCGTCGTGCCCGGCCGCGTGGTGCGTTCGAGCGGGACCTTCACCGCCGTCGTTGGTGCAAGCCCGGTCAGCGACGCCAGCAGCACGGCGGCCAGAGGCAGAAACATCGTGGCGGCCTTTCTCTCCATCTATTTTAGCCCGAAGACCGCCACGCCGCCATCGAACGGCACGTAGACGGTGCCGTTGGCGACCAGCGGCGAGACGAGCGCTCCGCCGATCCACGCGGTGCCGGGCGTCTGCGCCCATGCGACGACGCTGAGTCCGTAGCCGGAATCGTGCGCGTAGGCCGTACCCGTGACGGTCGTGATCGTATTCGTCGACGGATTCACGCTGGCGACCACCACGTCGTCGGTTTGGGTTCCGTTGATCGAGATCGTCATGCCCTGCGCGATGCCGGCGACCGAAGCGACCGGCAGCGTCGTTGCGCCCTGCGCCACGTTTTGCGTCAGCGTCGTCGGCGGCGGAACGACCGGGCTTTCGAAGATGCACTGCGCGCCGTTGTATTGGCTGAGGCAGGGGCCCGCGCTCTGGCTCATGTCGAGCGCGTTGAACGCGAACAGGGTGATCGTCCCGCCGGCGTTCCCCGGCGTCTGGAGCGCCCACACGACCGCCGTTCCGGCCTTGGTTCCGTTCGACGAGACGATCGGCTGAGAGCCCGAATCGCGGCACTCCAAACAGCCGACGTTGGCGCCGCCGACTTGCGTCAACGAGACCGGCGAAAGCCCGAGCTTGTACGTGGCCAGCGGCGAGCCGCAGCCGTAGACGAGGTATTGATTGCTCGAGGCGTCCTCGAAGAACGCCGGGCCGCCCCACATGCCGCAGCCGGTTTGGAGGTTGACCAGCGCGCCGGCGTCGCCGGCCTGCTGCTTGCCCATGTTGTCGCGGTTGAGCACGTAGAGATGACAGCCGGTCGTGCCGTTCGTGCCGCCGGCGCCGCACTTGCCGCCGATCGCCAAAATGTGCGCGACGTTGCCGGTCTCGTCGGGGAACAGCAGCACGCCGCCCGATCCGAGATCGGCGTCGGCGGAAGCGTCGCCCGCCGCCCCTTTGGGTGAGAACCACGAGCCGTTGGCCGTCGTCGTCGACAAGTCGAGGTTCCCGGGAACGTCGAGCACCGACATGCCGTAGTCGACCGGATCGGTTCCGGGATCCGGACCGTTGCCGGTGGCGAAGAAGATGTTTCCGGAGGCGTCGGCCGCCGGTCCGAAGCCGCCCATCCACGGCGAACCCAGGAAATAGCCAGACTGGTTGTCCGACGTCGTGTTGATGATGTTCGAGACCGGCGCGAGCGTCGCGGCGTCGTACCCGACGACCCATCCGTGCGTCGTGTTCGAAACGTAATCGCAGTGCGAGCCCAGCGCCACGTAGATGGTACCGTTGGCTTCGAGCAAGGCGCTGCGGTTGAAGTTGTTGAGGGGATCGATGCTCGCCGTTCCACCGTTGGCGGCCACCGTTGCAGTAATCACCGTCGGCCCGATCGGATTGCCTTCGCCGTTGACCGCATCGCTGCCGGTCTTGAGCGAGATCGCGTGGATGCGCTGATAGAAGGTTCCGTTTTCGTAAGTCGGCACGACCACGTAGAGCAAATCGGCGCTGCGGTCGATGACCGGCGTGCCGGTGATGCCGATATTGGGATTGACGTCGGGACAACCGTCGTCGGACCAGAGCTGCTGGCGGATCCCGGCGGCCGGATTGGTAAAGTCGTGATGCCACAGCACCGTGCGCGTCTGATCGTCGAACGCGTACAGCTGGTCGGTCGACGTCGCGACGATGACCAGATTGTGCATGTTTCCGTCGGGCATGAGCTCTTGCGACGCATAGAGGGGCTGAGCGTACACCTTGCCCATCGGCGGCATGCCGGCCGGCGCGGTCAGGGTCGTGCGCCACTTGAAGCTCGAAGACGCGACGTTGGTCGTGGTGAGCGTCGTCTCGGCGTCGTACCAGCCCGTGCGCATCGTGTTTTGATGGAAGGTGACGTTGTCTTGCGGAAAGCCGGTTTGCGGAAGGTTGACCGACACCGAGAGATTGTTGGAGTTGTTGGCGCTATCGGTCACCGTAATGGTGCACGACCCCTGCGCCACCGGCGTTACCGTCATCGCACTGCTCGCGATCGTAGCCGTCACGGTGCCCTGGCAGCCCGCCGCCGTGTACGGCGGCGTTCCGCCGCTGATGGTCACGTTTTGGGCCGGCGCCGTCGGGCTCGTGAAGCTCACGCTGGTGGGGTCGAGCTTGACGACCGGAACGGCCGGCGAAACGTTGACGTCGAGGTTGTTGCTCAGTTGCGTCGAGTCGGTCACGGTCAGCACGCACGAACCCGCGGCCACCGGGACCAGCGTGATCGTCTTGCCGTAGATCGACGCATTTGCCACGCCGGCACAGCCGTCGATTTGATAAGGAGCTTGGCCGCCCTTAACGGTGACGTGCGCGGGCGGTGCCGACGGCGAGGAGAACTGCACGCTGGCCGGTTTGAGCACCAGCGGCGGCGCGGTTCCCACGCGAATCTTGGCCATCATCCCGCCGTCTTCGTGCGAGAGTACGTGACAGTGCAGTAAGAACGTTCCGACGATCAGCGGATCGGTGAAGTCGATCAGGACCTTGACCATGCCGGGCCCGGTACCGGTTGCCGGCGGTACGTTCACGTTGTCCATCAAGAACTGTTGCGACTGCTTGATGCCGTTGATGGATTCCACCAAAAAGTGCACCTGGTGGATGTGGAACGTGTGGCCCTGCGCGGAGTTGTTGACGATGGTCCACTCCTCGACCGTGCCGCTCTGCGCGTAAAACAGCGGCGGCGCGCTCGGATCGTAAGCGACGCCGTTGATCGTGTTCTGGTCGCTGTAGTAGACCGTTTGGGTGCGCGCGATCTTGTGCGCCTTGACGTAGGCCGCGTTATGCATCGCCGGCGGCCGCTTGGCAAGGACGCGCTGCATCGTCATCGCTGCGGGCGCGGCGTCGGGATCGAGGCGCGCCAGCTCGAACGCCGGCATCGGCGCGCCTGCCGGTCCGTCGTCGAAGCAGAGCGTGCGCAAATACGACGACGATCCGGCGGCCGGTCCGGTAACGATGAACTCGACGCGGCTGGCGGGCGGCAAGATCCAATTCGGCACGCTCATCTGTGCCGGAGCGTTGGATCCCTCCGAGATCGGAACGCCGTCGATGGCAACGATCTCCAGCGACGCGTGGTCGACTGCGAGATCCAGCCACGTGTCCGAGCCGGCGTTGACGACGCGCCAGAACTGCCGCTCGCCCGGACGAATGCCGATCGTCGGCAACTGGTTCTGATCGGCGGTCGGCAGACCGTTGATCGTCCAGTCGAGGACGGGAACTTCGTTGCCCTGACAGTGCGTGTCGGTGGCGGGGCGCTTGAACGTACGATAGTTCGGATCGATGGCGGCGTACGGGTTGCGGCCGCCGCCGGGATGCTGCATCGACCATCGCATCGCGGCCATTTCGGTGCGCGAGGCGCCGGGCAGCGGCTGGCCGGCTGGCTCGACGTCGCGGATCATGAGCACGCGCTCGGGCAGCGCCGATACCGCCGGTGCGTACGTGGCGATGCCGTCGACGATCAAGGCTCCCGACATTCCCGCGAGGTTCTGCCGCTCGGCCTCGCCGTGCGCGTGCGAGTGATACCAAAACAGACCCGGCGGCGCGTTTGCCGGAATGGGGACGCGGTAGTGGAGGACTTGGCCGGGTGCCGCGAGCATGTCGATCGAGTCGTCGGCCGGCGCGTTCGGGGAGACGTGCATGCCGTGGAAATGCAAGTTTGTAGCATTCGAATACGTCGCGCTGGCCGGCGGCGGCGGAAGGTCGTTGGTGAGGTTTACCAAGAGCGTGTCGCCCGGGAGCACGCGCAGCGTCGGCGGCGTCGTCGAGCCGTTGTAGGTCAACTCGGGATTGCCGGTCGACGCGTTCTGTTGGGCGACGACGTTGAAGATCAGCGTTCCGTTCGTACTGCGAATCTCGGCCGGATTCTGAACCGACCCGGCGACCGGCGTCGGCGTCGGAAGCGGCGCCGGCGGCGGCGCGCTTTGCGGACAGACGTAGCGGTAAGGATGATTGGCCGGCAGACTCGATTGCAGTCCCCATTTGCAGGCGAGATATCCCTCGACGGTCTGCTGCTGGGCGAGCGAGAGGTAGCGGTGGTAGACGAGCACCTCCGCGATGCTGCCCTTGTAGAAGGCGTGGCCGTGTCCGGAACCGTCCAGCGTGGCGCCGAGCGCGAGCGGTTCCGCGACGACGCTGGTCGACGGGAGGGCCGTCGCGCTGCCGATGGCGTTGCCGTTTTTGCGCAGCAGCTGCTTCTTGTCGCGGCTGCTTCCGCCGGCCGTCCAAATCGCCGCTCCCGACGCCGGCTCGTTGGTCGCCAGCAGTCCGCCGGTCGCGTTGAACGCGAACGACTGAAGGCTGCCGGTCGAGAAGAGGGACCAGCGCGGATTCGATGCGTAGACGCCGCTCCACATCAGCGTGCGATCCCCATTCGACTTCGGCGCAGCGCCGACGATGAAGACCGTCGACGCGTCGAGCAGGTTGGCCAAGAAGGGTGAGCCGGTCGCGAGCACGTCCTTGCCGGCGAACGTCACCGCGCCCAATCCGCCGAAACCGCCGCTCGCGTAAGCCGGCTGCGCGCCGGAGGCCGCCTGCGACAGATCGTTGCCGTTGCCGCTGAGATCTTTCCAGCCGGACACGTGCGTGCCGGACGCAGCCAGCGTGAGATCCGCCGGATTGGATGCGTCGTACCAGGCCTTCAGATCCGCGAGTTTGTTGGGCGCGAAGTTGGTCGTCGAGGTCAGCGTCGAGACGTTGAACGAACCGACTTGTTTTTGCGTGTACGCTCCGCCGGTACCGGCGGAGAATCCAACGTAGACTTTCGAAGGCACCGCCGGCTGCACGTAGGTCGTGCCGTTGGCTTGGATCTGCTGACCGACGACGTTCTTGGAGTAGTACGTGACGAAGCCGTTGCCGTCGTGAATGTCGACGGCGGCGGTCACGAGGCCGGCCGGCGTGAGCGTGATGCGCACGGTCGGCGCCACGGCCGGGCGCGACGGCGTCTGCTGATCCCAGTCGAACGGCAGACTCGCCGGGCTTCCGCTGGCGTCTTCCGCGCCGCCGAGATACATATAGTCTTGCGACGCGGCCCCGCGCACGGCGAGCGACTCCGGAATCACGCCCGGCCCTCCGGCGTCGCCCGTTCCGCTATTGCCGGCGGCGGGCGCGGAGAAGTTGCCCCACTCGTCGAGGCCGATGGCGAGATAGCCGTTGGCGACGCCGCCCGAGCCGTTGACGTTGCCGTAACCCAGTCCCCCGCCGTTTCCGCCGTACGACGTCGGCGCGGCTTGCGTCGCGTCGGTGAGAAAGAACGCGAGGCCGTCGGCACCCGGCGACGTGCCGTTGAACGAATAGTACGTAAACGTGATCGAAAGACCGTGAGCCGTCGAGACCGGCGTTTGGTTTAGGACCATTGCCGCTTGCGTTGTGGACGGCATGACGACCTGGAGTGCGCCCTGACCGTCGGCGTCTTGCGAGGCGTTGGTTCCGCACGCCCGAAGCGAGGTCGACGGCGTCGACGCGGTGCCGGCCGTCAAACATGCATCGCCCGAACTCGTCGCTGCTGCGAGATACGCATCCGCCGGCGTCGCACTTTCGGAGAAGGCGTCGCCGAGCAGCGTCGTTCCGGGCGACGGCCCGAAGGCTCGCGCTTGGCTGAGGGAGCCGCGTGCGCGGCGCTGCGTCTTGGCCGGACGCTGCGAGGCTTGCGGCGCGGGCGCGAGTGCAACGGCGCGCATCGGCGACGGCGCGCGCATCGCACCGGCGGCCATCGGAGCGAACGAGGCGCAGAGGAGCACGAAGACGAGCGGGCGTTGAAAGCGCACGCTCCCGACGTTCGACGGACTGCCTGCTTTCGCTTGCTCGCTTTGCTCCTCGCCGCGCGCGGAATACGGAGTAACCGCGTCGTACATACGCGGGTTGACCATGGCCCTGCCATTTTCGATCGTCATTCCTACGTATAACGAAGCCGGCGGCATAGAAAAGCTGCTCCGGGCGCTGGATGCCGTGTTCAAAGCCGGCGGCCTCGACGGGGAGGTCATCGTCGTCGACGACAACTCGCCCGACGGCACCGGG
>DATJUC010000090.1:0-32409 GCA_035502675.1 Candidatus Acidiferrales bacterium
CAGCAGGCAGATGTAACTCTGCCACTCGTAGATCGCCTGAAGGTACCCCTGCGAGACCTCGGCCTGATAGGGCGTGTACGCGGTTAGGAACTCGCCGCGCATCGCGAGGGCGGCAATTGCGGGCGGAACGTAGTGGCGATACGCCCCGGCGCCGAGGAACGAGCGATAGCCGGCGGCACGATTCTTTTGCGCGAACCGGTCGAAGCGCTGCGCGATGTCGTACTCCGAGAGCGCCGGGACGACGTCGAGCTCGGCTTTTAGGGCGATCGCTTCGGGGACGCGCAGGAGGTCGTCGATGGACGCCACGCCGATCGTTTCGAGCATCTGCTCGACGTCCCGCTGCGTATGCGGAGTGTACATGCGTGAGGTCTCAGTCGGTTGCGATTTTTTCGTAGTCGGCCGCCGAGAGCAGCTGAGCCGCCTCGCTCGGATTGGAAACGCGGACTTTCATCAGCCAGCCCTCGCCGTACGGGTCCTTGTTGACCGCGGCCGGATCGGCGTCGAGCGCCGGGTTGACCTCGAGCACTTCGCCGGAGATCGGCGTAAACAGATCCGAGACCGCTTTGACGGATTCGATCACGCCGACGTTCCCGAACTGCCGGATGGCCGCGCCGACCTTCGGAAGCTCGACGTAGACGATGTCGCCTAGCGAGTTCTGCGCGTAATCGGTGATGCCGATGGTCGCGTTCTCGCCGTCGATCCTGACCCACTCGTGCTCTTTGCTGTACAGCAGTCCGTCGGGCTGCGTCACCTTCCGATTCTCCTTCTTACGAATTTACGAACGCTTGTAGAATGGGAGCGGAACGACCGTCGCTTGGTGCGTCGTCCCGCGAATCTCGACACCGACCTTCGTTCCAACGGTTGCGGCGTCGCGCTCGATCAGCGCGGTTGCGACGTTCTTTCCCCCGACCGAGGGTGCCGTCGACCCGCTGCGGATCTCGCCGACGTCGCGTCCGTCGCGCGTTACGCGATATCCTTCGCGCGCCGGCGCTCGACCGCTCATGACCAAGCCGGCGATCCGAGAAAAGTCGTTCCGCTCCAGCTGCGCCGCCAGTGCGGCTTTGCCCAAGAAATCCGGCTTGTTCAGCTTGAGCGCCCACGTTTGACCGGCCTGCACCGGCGTGATTTCCTCCGTGAGTTCGTGCCCGTAGAGCGGCATGCCGGCCTCCAGGCGCAAGACGTCGCGCGCGCCCAGCCCGCACGGCTGCAGACCATCGCTCGCGTGGCGGTCCAGCAAATCGCGCCAGATCGCCGGCGCTCGGTCCGCCTCGACGAACAGCTCGAAACCGTCTTCGCCGGTGTATCCGGTTCGAGCGATGACCGCGTCGGCGCCGTCGACGCGTCCGGGCGTGCAGAAGTAGTACTTCATCGCGGCGAGATCGACGTCGACGTGCGGCTGCAGCATCGCGACCGACTGCGGCCCCTGAATGGCGATCAGCGCCCGCTCTCCGTGATGGTTGGCGAGCCTCACCCCGCTGCCGGGAAGATGCGCGTTGAGGTGCGCCCACATCTTTTCCGCATTGGCGCCGTTGACCACCAGCAGCCAGCGATCGGGCAGACGGTAGAAGATCGTATCGTCGTGCGTGCCGCCGCGGTCGTTGCAAAAAATGTTGTAGCGGGCCTGCAGCGGCTTCATCGTGGCGACGGCGTTGATCGTCAGCGAGTCGGCCCACTCCGCGACGCGATCGCCGGTCAGTTCGAACTGCCCCATGTGCGAAAGATCGAACAGTCCGGCGCGATGCCGGACGGCGTCGTGTTCCTTCAGAATGCCCGCGTACTGTACCGGCATCTCGAAGCCGGCGAACGGAACCAGCCGCGCTCCGTCGCGGCGGTGCTCGCCGTGCAGCGCCGTGCGCCGCAAATCGGTCGTTACTTCGCCGGCCACTTCGAATGGCTCCCCGGCGGGCGTTCGTGATCGTACGAGTTCAAAAAATTCAGGGTCGCGTGCGCGACGATCTTTTCGCCGCTGCGAACGTAAACTTCGCCGTAGACGACGCGCCGGCCGGCCTTGAGCACCTTCGCCTCAGCCACCAGATCGTGCGGTGGAAGCGCCGGCCGCAAGAAGTTGCACTGCAGGGCGACGGTCGTCGTCTCTTGATCGCGGCCGAAGACCGACGCGAGCGCGCAGTAGAAGACCGTGTCGCACAAGCTCACGATGGCGCCGCCGTGGACCGCTCCGGTGCCGTTGGTGATTTCCGGACGGAAGGGCATGCGCATCACGGCTTTGCCTTCGTCCACACTTTCGAGTCGGAGGTCGAGCAGCGCGACGAAGTTCCCCCGCTCCTTCTCCCAGGCGTGCGGGGCCTGATCGTAATCGATGGCCATGGGGTGATGCTTCCGGAAAGGCCGCCGCTATCCCCGTGAACCGGCGGTCATCGATGCCTTGATCGCGTCGTAGGCGGCGCGGAAATTCAGCGTTCCGCCGTGCAGCCACTGCGCGCCGTCGACCGCCAGGGTGGCGCCGCTCACCCACGACGCCTCGTCCGAGCAGAGCCACAGCGCCGCTCGCGAGACGTCTTCGGGTTCTCCCAAGCGGCCGAGCGGAATGGAGGCGATCATCTTCTCCTCGACGTCGCCGACGCTCCAGAGATTTTTGTCGGTGCCTTCGGTGTGGATCGGTCCCGGCGAGACGGCATTCGCCCGAATGCCGAACTGCCCCCATTCGGCCGCCAGCGTGCGCGTCATCGCTAAAACTCCGGCCTTCGCAGAGGCCGAGTGCACCGCCCCGGGTTCGCCGCTCCACGCGTACGCCGCGATGACGTTCAAAATCGATCCTTTGCTTTCGCGCAGCGCGTCGAACGCGAATCGCGTGCAATAGAACGTTCCGAGCAGCACGATGTCGACGACGCTCTTGAAGCCGTTGGGCGAGAGTTCTTCCGACGGGCAGACGAAGTTGCCGGCGGCGTTGTTGACCAGCACGTCGATGCGCCCGGTGCGAGCGACGATCTCCTTCATTACCGCCTCGACGCGGGCTGCGTCGCGCACGTCGGCGCTCAATCCGAACGCGCTGCCGCCCGCGGCCTCGACGATGCCGGCGGTCTCGTCCAGCTTCTCTTGGCGCCGGCCGACGACGCAGACGCGCGCGCCTTCGGCGGCAAACGCCACCGCCATCGCGCGGCCCAAGCCCGTTCCGCCGCCGGTGACGACGGCGGTCTTCCCTTCGTAGCGGCGTTGCGTCATGAGAACGTTTCTCCCGGTCGTGCCAGCATGCGGCGAAGATAGAGCGGCAGCGAAAAAATTCGCCGGTGGGTGATGCCGTCGTAGAAGTAGTTCTCGCCGCGAAGCGTCCCGCAGTACGCGTCGACGGCGTCGCTGCCGACGGTCGAAAGATCCACGCGATCGCTGCACGCCAAGAACGCCCAGTCCGTGTCGAACGCCGGCACGTGCGTGAAGAACGAAACCACGTGCGCGTAGTGCCGGCGCAGCGTGCGCGCCATCTTGCAGTGCAGCGACGCGTTGTGAAAGGCGGCCGTGCTCGCCTGCAGGACGTAGACGCCTCCGTCGGCGAGTCGCGATTTGATCAGCCGGAAGACGCTTTCGTTAAACAGGACGTTGCTGGGAGAATCCTCGAGCGGCTCGGTCAAGTCGGAGATGACGACGCCGTAGCGATCGCCGTCGTCGCGCATGAACGCCAGCGCGTCGCCGACGATGACGCGCGCCCGGGAATCCTCGAACGCGCCGTCGGACCACTCCGGCAAGAACCGCTTCGAGAGATCGACCACCAGGCCGTCGATGTCGACCATCGTGCAGCGCCGGACGTCGGGGCATCGCAGAACCTCGCGCAGCGTCGCGCCCTCGCCCCCGCCGAGAATCAACACCTCGCTGCGGTCGCCGGCCGCGGCGAGCGCCGGATGCACGAGGGTCTCGTGATAGATGCGCTCGTCGCCCTGCGAGCTCTGCGTGTCGCCGTCGAGGATCAGCATCTTGCCGAAGGCGGGCGTCTCGACGATCGCGACCTGCTGGAACTCCGACCGGCCCGAATAGTAGACGCGGTCGACGGCGTGATGGTGCTGCTCGGACGGCGAGAACTCTTCGACGTACCACTGCCAGCGTTGGGTCTTGGGCATTGCGCGCAGTAGATTGGCGCAACGAAAAAAGAACCCCGCCGTGCGGCGGGGTTCCGGCGGTTGCGGACGGCGGTAGGGCTATTCGCAGACCATCGCGATAACGACGCCGCCGGGCGGGAGCGGGAACGATTCCGGACCCGACGGGATGTTCAGCTTCGTGCCCTTGGGGGCTTTGGAGAGCACCGCTTGGGCCTGCGTCGACCACTTCAGGCCGTACTTCTTGCCGAAGTTCTCGAGCGGCGCCGGGAAGCAGGCCGTGGCGCCGTTGAAGCCCTTGGTATCGATGATCGAGATCGAGGGCGTGCCTTCGAGGGTGACCGTCTTGGTGCCCAAGTTGATGGCGTCCACGTAGACGAACGCGTGGCCCGGGCACTTCTCAGTGGGGCCGGTTCCGGCCGTGCAGTCCTTGCCGCCGTAGGGCGTCCACTTGATCTTGCCGGCCATACCGGTGATGTCGCCGTTACCGACGGCGTCGCCGACGAGGAACGGCTCGGGGGCCTTGGCATTGTTCTTGCCGATGTCGATCGTGAACGTGATGTCCTGATACTTTTTGAGCGTAATCTTCTTGCCGGCGGCTCCCAAGTTATCGGAGACGCACGAACCGCCGAAGTCCCAGAACTTGGGAGAGAGCGAGTCGCATTTCGAGGCCGCCGCGTTGCTCAGAAAGTTCGGAGCATAACCGGGATTGGCAGCGTTTTGCGACGGCATCATGCCGCCGTTTCCGCCGCACGCCGCGAGCGCCACGGCCGCCGCCGCCGCCGCAAGGCCGGATTTAATTGCAGACACACGCATTGAAAATACTTTTACCTCACACAAAGCAGAGACCGGGAAGATGCAGTTTGGATGAGTGAACGTAAAGCGCCTGCCGAACGTTCCGCCGGCAGGCGCGAGCAAGTTACGTCAACTTTTCAACGTAATGAAGCTACGTCACTTTTTTAAGCTGAGAGAGCGCGAGCGGCGTGATCTCCGGTAAGAACGTGAGTGAACTCGCCGTCGCCTTTTTCGATCCCGCGTTTGAACTCGCTGGTGAGCGCGCTCTTGGCGTCGAGTGCTTGGGCTGCTAACTCGAACGCAAGCCAGGGATCGGTGTGGTCGCCGCACGTGTAAAAATCCATCGCCGCGTAGCCCTTCTCGGGCCAGGTATGGATCGAGAGGTGCGATTCGGCCAAAATCACGGTGCCCGAAACGCCCTGCGGCTCGAATCGATGAAACGCGCTTTCCATGATCGTCGCCCGCGCGGCCTTGGCGGCCGCGACCATCATGCCGTGGATGCCGTCGACATCCGAAAGCAGGCCCGGGTCACACCCCGAAAGTTCGCACACAATGTGCCTGCCGAGTGCCTTCAATTCTCCTGGTCTCCTTGACCCCTCGAGGGGAATCCCACCTCCGGACTTCGTCGGCTGGCGCCTGCGGTGCAGTCACGTCCCCGACCTATCGACGAGCTCTTGCCGGCGCTTTTAGCGGTGCACGGGCGACTCGCCGCGATGGCGCGAAAGGCGCGCCCTCCTTTGAACCGTGGAGCCCGCCACCCGGACCCCCTAGCCCTCCCCTGCTGGGAACAGGACCGGCGAACATGATACCCCCTGTGACCCCCCCTGTAAAGTCCGCGCGGCACGCAAATTTCCGCTCTCATCCGGCTCCCATCGCTTTGGAGGCTCGCCGCCCTTTCGGCCGCTCGCTCGTTCGGTCGAGCGGCAAAGGGGTCTCTAGAAATTGAAGCTACTACTTCACTATCTTGACTATATGCCGGATGGAAAGTAGGCTTGAGAGTGATATGGCGCTCAAACTCGACACCGCGGTTTCCCCCGGGGAGCTGATCCAGGACTACCGGCACGGCTTCCACGACGAAGAGAACTACGTCTTCAAATCCGACAAAGGCCTCACGCGGGAGATCGTCGAGCGCATCAGCGCCATGAAGGGCGAGCGGGATTGGATGCGCGAGTTCCGGCTAAAAGCTTACGAGCTCTTTCTGAGCAAGCCGATGCCGACGTGGGGCGACACCGCCCTCCTCAACGAGATCGACTTCGCCGACATCCATTATTTCGTGCGCTCGACCGACCGCACGCAGCGCTCCTGGGACGACGTGCCCGACGACATCAAGCGCACCTTCGATCGGTTGGGCATTCCGGAGGCCGAGCGTAAGTTCTTGGCCGGTGTGTCGGCGCAATACGAATCGGAAGTCGTCTACCACAACACCAGCAAGGAGCTCGAGGCGCAGGGCGTGCTGTTCTGCGACATGGACACGGCGGTCAAGACCTATCCCGAGATCGTCCGGAAGTACCTCGCGACCGTCATTCCGACCGGCGACAACAAATTCGCTTCGTTGAACTCGGCGGTCTGGTCGGGCGGCTCGTTCATCTACGTTCCGCCGGGCGTCGAAGTCAAGATGCCGCTTCAGGCTTACTTCCGCATCAACGCGGAGAACATGGGCCAGTTCGAGCGCACGCTCATCATCGCCGACAAGGGATCGAAGGTTCACTACATCGAGGGCTGTACGGCCCCCCAGTTCTCGACGTCGTCGCTGCATTCGGCCGTGGTCGAGCTGATCGCGCTGGAAGGCGCGTCGATCCGCTACACGACCATCCAGAACTGGTACCGCAACATCTTCAACCTCGTCACCAAACGCGCGATCGCGCACAAGGATGCGACGGTCGAATGGGTCGACGGCAATATCGGCTCGCGCCTGACGATGAAGTATCCCGCGATCTACTTGATGGGCGAGGGAGCGCGCGGCGAGATCTTGTCGATGGCTTTTGCGGGCGAAGGTCAGCACCAGGACGCCGGCGCCAAAGTGATTCACGCCGCACCGAACACGACCTCGATGGTCACCAACAAAAGCGTCACGGCGCACGGCGGCAAAACGACCTATCGCGGGCTGGTCGAAGTGCATCCGGGTGCGACCGGCGCGAAGACGCGCGTGCGCTGCGACGCGCTCATCATGGACGACGAGTCGTCGAGCGACACCAAACCGACGATGAAGATCCACGAGCCGCGTTCGACCGTCGAACACGAAGCCAGCGTCAGCAAAATCGGCGAAGACCAGCTCTTCTACGCGATGAGCCGCGGCCTGAGCGAAGCCGACGCCACCGCGATGATCGTCAACGGCTTCTTCGATTTCTTCGTGAAGGAACTGCCGATGGAATACGCGGTCGAGCTGAACCGGCTCGTCAAGATGGAAATGGAAGGCGCCGTCGGCTAAACGCCGGCTCCTCCGAGGCGCGTTTCGCCGCTGCGACGAAGCTGCGCCCATGAATCGACGGCTTCTTTCGACGCTTTTGCCGGCGTTGCCGGCGGCGTTGCTCGGGGCGGCGGCATCGCCCAGCCCGGCCAGCAAGCTGACCTGCTATCCGCAGATTCCCGCGACGATGATCACGACCGTGACGTCGACCACCGGATACTCGGGCCAGGTCTTTCGTTTTCGCGTCACCGCCAGGACGTATTCGAACGGGGTTACGTTTCCCGCCGGCGCGGCCGGCTACGGCGTCGTGCTCGAAGCGATTCCCGCCAGCAACCGCGACCGCGACGGCATCGTGGTGCTCGAGCCGCGCTTCGTCCTGGTCGACGGCAAGGAAGTTCAGGTCGCCGGTAACCCCAAGGACGCCTCGATCCTCACGCACGGCCCGAATCCGATCGCCGAGGGCGCCGGCGCGATTCCGCTGCCCGGCCTGGGACTGGCGGTCAACGAAGCGATCGACGGAACCGACATCACGATCGGACCGGGATATAATTTCCACGTCATTCCGATCGGAAATCTCCAGGTGAGGCCGCCGTGCACGCACACGCCCTAGCCGCAGAGCGAGCGATGCCGTGAAGCACAAAGTTGCGGCGCTCGCACGAATTCCGCCCGGAACGACCCGCGCCGTTCGCGTGGCGGGCGTCGACGTCTTGCTCTGCAACGTCGACGGGACCGTCTACGGAATCGAAGACGTCTGCACGCACGACGGTAACCCGCTCGACGAAGGCCCGCTGGAGGGCGCCTGCATCGTCTGCCCGCGCCACGGAGCGACGTTCGACGTGCGGACGGGTGAAGCGCTGACGCTTCCGGCCGTCGTTCCCGTGATGACGTTCGACGTCAGTGTCGAAGGCGACGACGTTTACGTAGATGCGTAGCCCGGCCGCGACGCTGACGCTGCGCGTCGCCGCGGTTTTGGGCGCCGCCGCGCTGCTGGCGATCGGCGCCTTTGCCGCGTACGTCGCATTGGGCATGCAGGCGCACGCGCGGTACGCCGGAACGATCTCGGGCCTTTCCTTGCACGCGCGCGTTCGCATTTTGCGCGACGACCGCGGCGTTCCGCACATCCTGGCGTCGGACGCGCACGATCTGTTCTTCGCTCAGGGCTACGTCGAAGCGTCGGATCGGCTCTTTCAGATGGACCTGCTGCGTCACTTCGTCGAAGGCCGCCTCGCCGAGATCTTCGGCCCCCCGGCCCTGCGCAGCGACGTCGTCGAACGCGCGGTTCCCGTGCGCGCCATCGTGGCGGCGCAGTGGACTGGCCTGGATCGCGACACGCGCTCGGCGCTGATGGCCTTCACCGGCGGCGTCAACGCGGCGATGCAGCGCGAGCCGCTGCCCGTCGAGTTTCGATTGCTCGCGTACCGGCCGCAGCCGTGGACGCCGCAGGACACGCTTGCGGTCGGCATGGCGACCGTTTTGGATCTCATCGACGATTGGAACGCGATCGCTCCGCGCGACTCCGCGTACCGGCGCGGCGGCGCGGCCGCCGAGGCGCGCGCGTTTCCGCTCAGCGATCCGTGTTATGACGCGCCGGTGCTGGGCGGCCTGGCGGCATTGGGCCCGGGGAAGCGCTGCTCCCTCGAGACGCTCGTGCGCGAACTCGGCGACGCGCGCCCGCCGGTGGGCAGCAACGAATGGGCCGCCGGTGCGGCGCACTCCGCGACCGGGCGCGCGCTGCTCGCCAACGATCCGCATCTGGCGCTGTCCATTCCCGGCGTGTGGTATCTCGTCGACCTGCGCGCGCCGGGCTTTCACGCAGCCGGCGCGACGTTTCCGGGATCGCCGGGAGTCGTGCTGGGGCACAACGATCGGATCGCGTGGGCGGCGACCGACGGCACCGTCGCGTCGCTCTCGGTCTTCGATCCGCCGTCGCATCTGCCCGGCACCTGGGAGAGCGAGCGCTTCGGCGTTCGCTTCGGGCCGCCGGTCGTTCGCCGCTATTATCGCGACCCGCACGCGTTCGGCATACCGCTGCGCGGCGGCCGTTTCGTGCTGGTACGCTGGAGCGCGTACGACCATCCGGAAGCCCCGGCGCCGACGTTCCTTCGGCTCGATCGCGCCGCCTCGCTGAAGGATGCGATCGGAGCTTTGGCAACTTTTCCGGGACCGACGCAAAACTTCGCACTCGCCGATTCGAGCGGCCGCGTTGCGTACGCGCTGGCCGGCCGAATTCCCGACGATCCGGTGTGGGCTCGCTGGTTCCACCGGCCCGGCGATCTGTCACGAAGCTATCCGCCGATTCCGTTCGCACTTTTGCCGAAAATCGCGCCTTCGCGTACCGCGGTCGTGTGGACCGCCAACAATCGAATGTACCCGCGCGGCTATCCCCGGCGATTGAGCCCGCAGTTCGCGCCGCCCTACCGCGCTTATCGTATCGCGCAGCTCCTGCGCGCGCGCGCAACCTACGACGTCGCGTACTTCGCGCACATGCAGATGGACGCGCTCTCGCTGCCCGAACTCGAACTCGTGACCGACCTGGCGCCGCAAATTCGTGCCGCCGATCCGCAGGCGGCGGCAACGCTCCGAGGTTGGAACGGTGAAATGGCGGGCCTTTCGCTGGCTCCGGCACTCGCCGAAGCGCTGCGCACCCGGCTGACCGGCGATCGTCGCGGTCGCATCGTCAACGCGTTGTTTTCGGCACGCCGCAGCGCCGGCACGATCGCCGTCGCGCCGTTTCCTTCACCGCAGCCGTGGGACGTCGCCGGATCGGTCACCGTGACGCACGCGCTCGCTTCGCTGGGCATCGCCGCGCTCGACGGAACGACGCTGCCGGGGCGCGGCGACGCCTACACCCTGCACGTCCAATATCCCGGCTACTCCCAAAGTTTCCGCGCCGTTTGGGAGGCGGGCAACTGGGACGCCGGCGGCATCACGCTTCCGCAGGGCGAGTCGGGAGAACCCGGATCCCGTCATTACGTCGACGAGGCGCAAGCCTGGGTTTCCGGCCGGCTGTGGCCGCTGCCGTATTCCGACGCGGCGGTCGAACGAACCGCGGTCGATCGCGAGACGCTGGAACCGTAGTCAGGCGTAACGCTTTCCTTCGTCGCGCCGGTATCCGCGCGTCGCGAGCGCACCGAACGCCAGCGCGTACGCGAGCAAAACCGCCAGCGCGGGAAGCGGATTGGTACCGTAGGGGACGCTCCAAAGCAGATCGGCGAACGCGCGCGTCGGCAAGAACGGCGACACGTGCCGCACGATTTGCGGGAGATCGGCCGGCGGCATCCATAATCCGCCGCCGTAGGCGAGCAGCAAGTTCAGCGCGGTCGCGACCGGCACGGCGGCGCGCGGCGAGCACCAGTACCCCAGCGCGATCCCGAAGAGCACGAACGGGATGCCGCCCATCGCGGCGTAGGCCGCGATCGTCAACCATTGCAGCGGCGACAGATCGACCGGCGTCGTGAGGCGAGCGAGCAGCGCCACCAGGGCGGCCGCAGCACAAGCGAACGCCGCCGCCCCGGCGATGCGAGCGCCGAAGCGCACGCCGGCCGAGGCGGGCAGCGTGCGCAGATAACGCTCCCACGGGCGGCCGCGCTCTTGCGCGATCCCCACGCCGAACTGATAGAAGCACACCCCGGCGATCGCCCACACAACGAACGCCAGCGTTGCGCCGTCCGCAACGGCGGGGTCGTGCCGCGCGTACGGCATGTCGAACAGCGTGAAGAACATCGCCGGGAAGACGATCGTCCACACGACGTAGCTGGGCGTCCGGAAGAGATCGAGCAGAAGCGTCCGCGCGTGTTCGCGCGTGAGGACCAGCGCGCTCATTTCGAACCTCCCGTCATGGAGAGAAACGCTTCTTCGAGGCTCGCGCGTCCGACCTCGAGGCCGGTAAAGGGCGCGCCGCTGCGGACGAGCTCGCGAACGAACTCGTCCGCGTCGTCGGTCGTCACCAGCACCGGTCCGCCCGGAGCCTCGTAACGCACGCTGCGGCTGCCGAAGCGCTCGCGCAACGAAGACGGGGTTCCGTCGAAGAGCACGCGTCCGCGATCGAGCACCACCACCCGCGTCGCCAGCGCCGCCGCCTCTTCGAGATAATGCGTCGTGAAGAGCACCGAGCGATCGCGCGCCGAGTCGCGGACGACGTCCCAGAGACGCCGGCGCGACTCGACGTCGAGACCGGTCGTCGGTTCGTCGAGCACGACCAACTCGGGGCGCCCGACGAACGCCAGCGCCAGCGCGAGACGGCGCGATTGGCCGCCCGAGAGTTCGCCGGCGCGGCGTCCCAGCAAGTCGCCCAAGCCGAAGCGCTCCGCCACGGCCGCCGGATCCTGCGGGTTCGGGTAATGAGCGGCGGCGAACCGAAGGATCTCGCCGGCTCGCAGCGCGTCCGGAAATCCGCTTTCCTGCGGAGTGACGCCCACCCGTTTGCGCGCTTGGGTCGAGCGCGGCGACTCGCCCAAGAGACGAACGCGGCCTGCATCGGGAACGCGCAGGCCCAACGCAATCTCGAGTGCGGTCGTCTTTCCGGCGCCGTTGGGACCGAGGACCGCGACGATCTCGCCGCGCTCCACCGCGAACGAGACGCCGGCGAGCGCGGTTACCGCCGAGTAGCGCTTGAAGACGTCGTCGAATTGAAGCAGCACGGTCACGAGGTCGCTTTCAGCAGCTCTTGCAGCTGCGACACGTGTTGAACGAACGCGTTGCGGCCGGTCGAAGTGAGGCGATAACGCGTCAGCGGCCGGCGATTGACGAACGTTTTTTCCTCGTCGACGTAGCCGGCGTCGACGAGCTTGGCGAGATGAGCGCCCAGGTTACCTTGGGTCGATCCGAGCGTGCGCTGCAGCTCGCTGAAGGCCAGCCACTCGCACGCGAGCAGTTCCGCGATGATCCCGAGACGTATCTTGGAGAGCAAGAGATCGTCCATCCGGCGCCGCCGTCAATCGCGCGCGAGCGACTCGGCGACGCCGAATCCGGCGTAACCCAAGATCATTCCGGCAGCCAATACGTAGCCGGCCACCGACGCCGGGCTGAAGTTGGCTGCCGCCAGCGAAACGATCATCACGGCGCCGGCGATCCACGCGCGCGCGTTTCCATGCACGGCGATGAAAAACAGCACCGCGGACTCGGCGAACGTCCAAATCGCGGACTGCGCCCAGTTGGAGAACAGGTTGAAGCCCAGCGCGTTCACCACGATCGCCAACCCGATGGCGATGATCAGGACGTTGAAGAACTCGCGCTGGACGACCGATCGCCCGCGCCGCTGCGCTCCGTGGCCGCGTCCGCGCAGAATCGTGAACGCCACGCACGCAATCAGCATCACGAGCACGGCGTTGAGCGCCCAAACCGGCAGAACGCCGTTGCCGATGAGCTGATAGATCGCGGTTGCGATTCCCGAGAATAGACCCCAGACGATGAAGTATTCCGCGCCGTAGCAGAGCCGTTGCGACGATTCCGCCAGGATCCGGTCCACCATTTCCAGGTGCTCGCGCGCTCGTTCGGCTTCCAATCCGTCGCCGCTCAAATCTCGCGCGTCCACACCAGCACCGCCAAGCCGGCCACCGCGGCCGCCGTCCAGCTCAGGGAAAACCCCAGCACCACCAGCGAGTAAAGCCCCCACACGACCAGGAGCTTGAACGGGCACAACCTCTCCGCACGCACCATCGGCAATCCCTCCAGATTAGTCTATTTTTTAGAGTACTCTGAAACAATAGCGCGGTTCGGCGCTGTCGTCAAGCCTAGCGGTAACGCCGTCAGACGTCCTCTTCGAAGAGCGGCGCCGACCGTTTGGCAGCGCGGCCGTATGCGTTGACAGGGCGCCCGGGGGCCGTGCTATATTCCCTTGGTTATGTACGCGATCATCGAAACGGGCGGCAAGCAGTATAAGGTCGCCGAGGGCGACGTTATCCGTTGCGACCTGGTCTCGAGCGACGTCGGGTCGGACGTGACCTTCGACAAGGTCGTGCTGGCGGGCAGCGGCTCCGACGTCAAGGTCGGCAAAGCCCTCGAGGGCGTGACGGTCGCCGGGACGATCCTGCGGCAGGCGGCGGACAAGAAGATCCTCGTTTTCCGTTACAAGCCCAAGAAGCGCGTGCGCAAGCTCAACGGCCACCGCCAGCGCTACGCCGAAGTCAAAATAACGAAAATCTCGCTTCCCTAGTGCCGACCGCCGGTGCTTGAAGTCGTCTTTTTCAGAGACGGTTCGGATCGGCTCTCGTCGGTTTTCGCGCGCGGCCACGCCGATTTTGCGGAGTCCGGGTCGGACGTCGTTTGCGCCGCCGTTTCGGCCATTCTTCAAACCTTGCGGCTCGGGCTCGAGACCTACGCCGGCCTCGCGCTGGACGCGTTCCAGGAGCGCGGCCAGATGCACTTACGCTGGCCCGAAGCGGCCCGCGACGATCCTTCGGTGAAAGCCATCGCGACGACGGCCGAGCTGGCGGTCGAGCGGATCGCTTCGCAATACCCCGATCACGTCAAATTCGCGCGCGAACGCGACCGCCGCGCAACACCCCGGGGCATAACCGGGTATCAATAGCTCCAAGGAGTACCGCATGTCTGAAAGTTACCGCACGCCGACCCCGCCGCAATGGTCGGGTTCCTCGCAAACGGGCAACGGCTACCAGGGATCGTTCGGCGGCGACGGCGGCCCGAACGACGCGCCGCAAGAAGACGGCGCCGAAGTCGGAAAGGCTCTGCTGGTCGGCCTCCTAGGGGGCCTGCTTTCGGCCGCCGGCTACATGATTTATCGCCGGCTCCCCGACGATCAGAAGGAGCGGCTGCACGCGCAGGCTCGCGCCGTCGTGCAGCAACGGATCAACGAGATCCGCCAGAACTTCAACATTTAAGAAGACGGGGGTTTGGCCGCGGGCGGCTCCTCCCGCGTTTCGTTGGCATCGGCGGCACGTTCCATCTCGGCGACGAACGACTGCGAGGTTGCCTGGATTTCGCGCATGAAACGGCCGGCTTGCCGCATCACCTTCGGCAGGCGATCCGGGCCGAAGAGCAGCAGCGCGAGCGTCGAGACCACCAAGATGTCGGGGACGGAGAACATACGGTCAAGCTTTTCCCAGCTCGGCAGGGCTGGCCTGCGGAGCCGTGCAAGCACCCAGGTCCTGAGCGCCGTGAAGATCATTTACACCCGCGGCAACCGCACCGAAACGCTGGCTTCGCTGGCGACGTTGCGGAAAATCCTCAACCGGTTCGTGGCGCATCGAGTCTTCTACGAGATCTCGAGCCGCAGCGAACGCGGTCACGAATTCTTTTCGACCAAGAACGTCTTCGTCGTCGGGCTGGTCGAGGTAACCAACTTCGAGCACCTCAAGATTCTGATTTTCGACGCGCACAATCCCGCACATTCCGTCGAGATCCTCAACCCGCAGACCATGCGCATCTACGACGAGCTGCCCGGCCGAGGGTTCGCCGTCTCGTTCATCAGCCAAACCGAAGCCGGTTTCGAGACGCGCTGCTACATTCGCGACGAGGGTGAAGACGAGAACCGCATCCACGAAAAGACGGCGCTCGAAAAGATCACGCTCCCGCAGCTTTTCGAATACCTCGAAGAGATCACGGCGGTCGAAGCTACAGGTTCACCAGTGCGTCGGTAAGCCTCCCGGGCTCGATGCGCAAGGCGACTAAAATTCCGGGACTCCGTACGGCTTCGGCCGCGATGCCGAAGGCGAGATGCTTGGGCATGTAAATCTGCCCGGCGCGATTGGCTCCTTCGCAGAAGATCGAGAACGCTTCGCGGCTCAGCCACGCACTCGACGACCCTTCGGGCAGTTTGAACGCCAGCGTGTCGTAACGCGGCAGTGCCGGCTTTTCGCCGGCAGGCAAGCCCGTGTCCGGCAGTCGCGTCGCGGTGGCGCGCACGTCCTCGCTGGGCGGCAGCGCCGTCACCTTCTCGCGCGGAACGAGCTCGGCGATGGCCGGACCGATGGCCTCGTCGTCCAGCAACGCCAGCAATAACGCTCGCGCGGTGACGAACGGCTCGCGCAGCTGCTGCGCGTAACGTCCGGCAGCGCGCATGACGTCGAGCAACTCGTCCGAGAGCGGAATCTGCTCGCGCGTATCGTTCACGACGACGCTGACATTGGCGAGCGAAAGCGGCGCCCCTCCAGCCGCTGAGCGCGACGAAACTCGCGCACGCTCTCGGCGGTGCGTCCGCAGCGTTTGTACGCGATCGCCAGATTGAGATGAGCGGTCGCGTTCGCCTCGTCGGCGGCGACCGCCGCTTCGTAATGCTCGATCGCCGCCGCCAGCTCGCCTCGTTCCAGCGCCAGGTTTCCCAGATTCGCCAGCGCGGGCGCGTACGGACCGCGTTCGAGCGCAGCGGCGAAGTCGGTTTCGGCTTCGGTCCGGGCGCCGCTTGCGACCCGCGCGACGCCGCGTTTGTTGAGCAGAAAGCGGCGCTCGTCGAAATCGCCGGCGCTCTCGATCAGCGCCGTCAGGGCCGTTTCGGCCGCGGCAAAATCGCCGCGCGCGAGCGACGCCAGGGCGCGCTCGCGCGGCGTCCTGGGCTGACGAAAAGCGAATCGGCGAAAGAACCGGAACACCACCTTCATGTTCACGATCGAGGTGCTGACGCTCTTCCCCGAGGTGTTCGCCCCGTTCGTCGGCCTGTCGATCGTCGGAAGAGCGGTGGACGCTGGGATCGCAAGCGTCCGCTACCACCACCTGCTCGACGAGCTGCAGGGCGCCGAACGGGCCGACGACGCGCCCTTCGGGGGCGGTCCCGGGATGGTGATGCGGCTGGAGCCGATCGCACGCGCGCTCGACCGTATCATGGCTTCGGCACCGGCCGAGGAGCGCCGAGCGATCGTGGTGCCGTCGCCCAGCGGCGCGCCGCTGACGCAGGCGCGGCTGGTCGGCTGGTCGGCGCTGGACCGGCTGATTGTGATCTGCGGCCACTACGAGGGCATCGACGACCGGCTGGGCCGTCTCTACCCCGTGGAAGAGGTGAGCTTAGGGGATTTCGTGCTGACCGGCGGCGAGATCCCGGCGCTGGCGATCATGGACGCGACCGTGCGGCTGCTCGAAGGGGCCGTACGGCCGGAGTCGCTCGAGCACGAGTCGTTCGCCGGCCGGAGCCTCGACCACCCCAGCTTCACCCGGCCGGCCGTTTTCCGGGGCGTGAGCGTCCCCGAGGTCCTGCTCAGCGGCGATCACGCGAGGATCGCGCGGTGGCGCCGGGAAGAGTCGCGACGCCGGACCGCGGCCCGGCGGTCCGATTTGATCGACCCGTCCTTGCGTGCGGAGGAAGGGCCGTGATACCATACCGGGGCTGTTTTTCCCCCGGCTTCTTTCATTACGTCCGCTCATAAGAAAAGTGCCATGAACGTCATCGATGCTCTCAACCGAGACCAGCTCAAGGAGCAGGTCCCCGCGTTCCGTCCGGGAGACACCGTCAAGGTGTACTCCAAAGTCGTCGAGGGCGGCAAGGAGCGCGTTCAAATGTTCGAAGGCGTCGTCACCGTACGCAAGGGCGGCGGAGCCGGCGAATCGATCACGGTGCGCCGCGTCGCCCACGGGGTCGGCGTCGAAAAGACGTTCTTGGTGCACAGTCCGCGCGTCGAGCGCATCGAAGTCGGCAAACGCGGGGTCGTGCGCCGCAGCCGTCTCTACTACTTGAGCGAAAAGGTCGGCAAAGCCGCGCGCATCAAGGAAAAAAAGGCCTCCAAGTAATTCGCCCTGACACCGCTCCAACTCATCGGACTGCTGGGGATCTTCGCGATCGCGCGAATCGCGCTTTCGACGAAGGCGTTTGCGGGCCCGGAGGCCTCCCCGGCACCGATCGTTCGCGAGTATCTCGACGCGCTGATCGCGGCGAGCCTGGTAGCGCTGTTTCTCGTCACGTTCGTCATACGGACGTACTACATTCCCTCGATTTCGATGGTCCCGACCCTGCAGGTGCACGACGTGGTGCTGGTCGACCAGATGGCTTACCGCTTTCATCCGCCGGCCGACGGCGACGTCGCGATCTTCACGCCGCCGGTTCGGTCGGCGGGCAACGAGTTCGTCAAGCGAGTCGTCGGCGTGCCGGGTGACGCGATCCGCATCGCCGACGGCGTCGTCTATCGAAACGGCAACGCGTTGAACGAGCCCTACGAGAACCAGCCGCCACGCTACGACTTGCAGATTCGCAATTACGATATCTACGTCGACGGCCGGCCGCTCGACCCGCGCGATGCCAACATCCCGCCGCCGGCGTCGTGGCAGCGTCCGGACCGCGTTCCGGCCGGCTACTATTTCATGCTCGGCGACAATCGTAACTACTCCGAGGATTCCCGCGTCTGGGGATTCGCGCAACTGCACGGTCACTTCGCCTCGGGTCCGCTCGCGCACGCGCCGGTCGACGCCGGTTTCGCGGGGCGCGCCTTCGCGATCATCTGGCCGTTCGACCGAGTGAGCGTCTTGAAGTGACTCCGGCCCAGCTGCTCGTCATCGTCGCCGTCATCGCCGTCGTCCGGCTGGTCCTCTCGTTGCGGCCGGTCGTCGCCGGATCGAAGGGCCGCACGACCGCGATCGCGCGCGAGTTTCTGGACCCCTTCATCATCGCCGGCTTGGCGGCGTGGGTGCTGATCACGTTCGTCGCGCGCACGTACTACATTCCGTCGGGCTCGATGCTGCCGACGCTGCAGATCCACGACGTGCTGCTGGTCGACAAGTTCGAGTACCGGTTTCACCATCCCAATGAAGGCGACATCGTCGTGTTCCCGCCGCCGGTGCCGACGCCCGACGATTTCATCAAGCGCGTCATCGGACGGCCGGGCGACACGCTCAGCGTGATCGCCGGTGTCGTTACCGTGAACTCCAAGGCGCTGGTCGAGCCCTACGTCGCGGATCGCCCCGCCTACGAGATGGTCGTCAAAGATTACGGGATTTACGTCAGCTACGGCGCCGGCTGGCAGCGGCTCGATCCGACGCAGGCCAACGTTCCGCCCAAATCGATGTGGACGGCGCCCGACCGCATTCCGCCGCACTGCTACATCATGTTCGGCGATAACCGCAACGACTCCGAAGATTCGCACGTATGGGGGTTCGCGCAAGACGGCGGCACGTTCGCGACCGGACCGCGCGCCCACCAGCCGGCCGGATTCACGGGTCGCGCGTTTTTGATCTTCTGGCCGCCCTCGCAGGCTAAACTGCTCTAACCTCGCGAAGTAGTACGCCCGTGGCACGTATGGTGCACTGGCGCTCGCTCGCGAACCTCGCGTTGCAGCTGGCGGTTCTGCTCCTCCTCGTCGCGGCGATGCTCTTCGTACGCATGCCTTTGGTGTCGGGGGCTTCGATGTCGCCGGACATCACGTCGGGCGAGTACGTCCTCATCAACACCTTCGCCTATCGCTTTTCCTCGCCCGCACGCGGCGACATCGTCGCTTTTCGCACCGACCGCGACGCGCGAGGACCGTTCATCAAGCGCGTCGTCGGTTTGCCCGGCGATCGTATCACCATCGAACGGGGCGTCGTCAGCGTCGACGGCATCGCGTTGCACGAGCCCTACGTGCGCTATCCCGATACGCGCTCGTTCCCGCCGGCGGTGGTCCCTCCGGGCGACGTCTACGTGCTCGGCGACAACCGTGCCGACAGCGAGGACTCCCGGTTCTTCGGCCCCGTGCCGGCCGCGCAGCTGATCGGCCGGGCCGTGGCCGGCATCTGGCCGCCGGCCGACATCGGCCGGCTCTAGCGGCCTTCGCCATGGAACGCACCGTCCAGTGGTACCCGGGGCACATGGCGCGCGCGATGCGGCGCATCGCCGAGTACCTGGCCATCATCGACGTCGTGATCGAAGTCGCCGACGCACGCGTGCCGCGCTGCGGCCGCAACCCGGCCGTCGACGAGATCGTCGGCAAGCGCGCGCGTATTCTGGTCCTCGACCGCGGCGATCTCGCCGAGCCCAACACGACCAAGCGGTGGATCGAGCGATTCGCCGCCGCCGGACTCGAGGCGATCGCCGTCGACGCCCGGTCGGCACGCAGCGTCGCCCGGGTCGCCGCCGCCGCCGCGCGGCTATCCAAACGGCGAACCGGAATTTCGCGCGGAATCGTCCTGGGTCTGCCGAACTCCGGGAAGTCGTCGATCATCAACGGCCTGTTGCGCCGGTCGGCGGCCAAGACCGAGGACCGCGCGGGGGTAACGCGAGCGTTGCAATGGTTTCGTGTCGCACCGAACTTCGAACTGATGGATACGCCCGGAGTATTGGTACCGAAAATCGCGACCGCGGACGCGCAGTGGAAGCTCGCCCTGTGCGGCGCCGTTCCGCGCGATCGTTACGATCCCGAGGAAGTCGCGGCGGCCTTTCACCGCTGGCTGACGGCGCAGCGCCCCGGCGCGCGCGTACCCGATCTGGAAGCGTTCGCGGCCAAGCGCGGTTTCGCGCGGCGCGGCGGCGAGATCGATTATCACAACGCCGCGCAGTCGTACGTGAAGGCGATCGGTGACGGCACGTTCGGCCGGCTTTCGTTCGATGCACCCAACGACGGAGCCGCATCCGCGTGACGTCCAAGCAGCGTAAGGCGAAGACGTCCTACGAACGCGAGCGGCGCCGGCTGCACCGCCTGCACCGGTTCGAGTACGCCGCTCGCGAGCGCGGCTTCACCCTGATCGGCGGAATCGACGAGGTCGGGCGCGGACCGCTGGCCGGGCCGGTCGTGGCGGCCTGCGTCGTAGCCGCCTCCCCGTTGATGATCAGAGGACTCAACGATTCCAAACAAGTGCGTCCGGATCTGCGGCTCGAAATCGCCGACGAGGTCAAGTCGCTCGCCAGCGCCTGGGCGGTCGGTTCGGCGAGCGTCGCCGAGATCGACCGGCTGAACATCTACTGGGCAAGCGTGCTGGCGATGGAGCGCGCGATCGCGCAGCTCTCCTGCAACCCGCAGTATCTCATCACCGATGCGGTGCGAATCCGTTCGTTCGAAGGACCGCAAGAGCCGCTGATTCGCGGCGACGCGCGCTGCGCCGTCGTGGCCGCGGCGTCGATCGTTGCCAAAGTCCACCGCGACGCCTTGCTGGTCGAACTCGATCGCGTCGACCCGCGATACGGTTTCGCGCTGCACAAGGGGTACTCGACGCCGCATCACTTGCAAGCCCTCAAGCAGCACGGACCGAGCGTCCACCACCGGTCCAACTGGGCGCGCGTGCGCGACGCGCAGCTCGAGTTTCCGCTGCAGGAGTGTTACGACTGATGAACGCCGGAGCGAAGGGCCGCGAGGGTGAAGACCGCGCCGCCGCCTTTCTCGCCGATCGAGGCTACCGCGTTCTGGCGCGAAACGTGCGGCTGCCGGGAGGCGAAATCGACGCGGTCTGCCTGGACGGCGCGATGCTGGTCATCGTCGAGGTCAAGCGGCGCGACTCCGGGACGTTCGGCACCGCGCTGGCCGCCGTCGACGGCCGCAAGCGCGCGACGCTGCGCCGGCTGGCATCGGATTACGCCCAGGTCGTCGCTCCGGGAGCCAGGATTCGCTTCGACGTGGTGACGCTAGACGGTAATACCGTGCGCCTTCATAGAAACGCTTTCTGAGGAGTCTCGGAAGGAGTCCATGGAGCAATCGCCCGATCCGCAACGCGCAACGATGACCCAGCCGAACCGTACGGGCGAGGCTGGATAGTGGATTCTCTCCAAGGACGGACGCTCGGCGGGCGTTACGCGATCGTGGAACTGATCGGGCGAGGCGGCACGGCCGACACCTATCGCGCGACCGACCACACGCTTGGCCGAGACGTCGCCGTGAAGGTCCTGATGGACCGTTCCGACGACACCAACGCCCGGCTGCTCTCGGAAGCGCGCGCCATGGCGCGTCTCAACCATCCGCGCATCGTCGCCGTCTACGACGCGGGCGAAGATCAAGGCCTGTACTACATCGTCATGGAGCTCATCCGCGGCAAGACGCTGTCTTCGCTCGAGAGCGGCGAGCTGGGGTACAAGCAGGCCTTGGGATACGTGTACGAGGTTTTGGAAGCCCTCGAGTACGCCAACTCGCAAGGGGTCGTCCACCGCGACATCAAGCCGTCGAACATCATGATCGTCGAAGGCGGCGCACACGTGAAGCTGACGGACTTCGGCTTGGCGCGCCGCGCCAGCGACGTGACCCAGACGACGCGCACCGGTCAAATCGTCGGCACGATCTCGTATCTCGCGCCGGAACGTTTCTTGAGCAAGCCGGCCGACGTTCGCAGCGACCTCTACTCGGTCGGGATCGTCATGTACGAGATCTTTACCGGGACGCTGCCGTTCCGCAGCGATCGCGACGACATCGTCGCGACGATGTACTCGCACGTTCACGACCTCCCGACGCCGCCCCGGGAGATCAACCGCAATATCCCCGAGCAGCTCGAGCACGTCATCCTGCGCGCGATCGAACGCGAGCCGGGCGCGCGCTACCAGACCGCGCGCGACTTTTTGGCGGACATCGCCACGCTGCTCGGCTCGAAGCAGCCGATTGCGTCGGCCGCGCCGCCGCCGCGTGCGTACGCTCCGACCGGGGGAAGAGAAAACGTCACCGACCCGGCGCTGCGTCAAGCGCTCGATCGCGCCTTGGCTCCGGCCCGCAACCGCTCCGACGCGCTCGAAAACGTTCTCAAAGGTATGATCGCCACGCGACGCCGGAACTACGAAGAGGCGCGCGATGCGTACATGCTGGCGATGCACGAGCTCTCGGCCACCAGCAACGAAGTCGAGTACGCCAAGACGGCGCTGAAATTCGGCGCGATGGTGCTCCAAAAGGCGGCCGACGGCAAGCGCGACCGCAACGAGCTGCGCGACGCCGTCAACCGCCTCAACGAGTGCCTCAAGATCTTCCGCGAATACGGACTGCGCGAGCAGTACTCGCACACCGAGTACACGATCAACGCGCTCGAGCGCACCGCGATAGGAGTCATCTTCTAGCTCGTGGCCGCTTCGACGCCCAATCCGCAACTGCGACGCTCCGTCACGCCCTGGGGTTCGTTCTCGTGGGGATACTCCGACGTCGGCGCCGACATCTTCGTCGGGCTCGGGCTGGTGCTCGCGGCCGCAGCCGGTGCGTCGAACGTCGCCTTCCTTTTTGCCGGCGTCGTCTACGTCTGCATCGGCTTGGCCTATACCGAGCTCGCCGCGACCTACCCGGTCGCCGGCGGCGGCCAGTATTTCGTCATGCGCGGCCTGGGCGACATCTTCGGGTTCATCGCCGGGTGGGCGGTGCTGCTCGATTTTACGATCGACATCACGCTGTTCGCTTGGACGGCCGTCGACTACTCGAGCCAGCTCTTACCCGCGCTCGTCAACTCGACGCATCCGTGGATTCACTTCACCGCGACGCTCGCGCTGATCGTCGGGCTGTGCACGCTCAACGTCATCGGCGTTCGCGAGAGCACCGCGTTCAACGGTTTCGTCTCGGCGCTCGACGTGTTGAGCGAAACCTGCATTCTGTGCTTCGGCTTCCTGTTCGCCTTCCGCCCCGAGCTGCTGATCCACACCATGCAGACGGCCTGGCCGTCGTCCTATCAGCTGATGCTCGGCACGTCGCTGGCGATCATCTCGTTCGTCGGGCTGGAGTCGATCTCGCAGGCCGCGCAGGAGACCCAGCGCCCGGCTTCGGTCGTGCCGCGCACGTCGATCGCGCTGATCTTGACGATTCTCATCTTCGCGCTGGCATATTCCAATCTCGCGTTGGGCATGCACCCGTGGCACCCGATCGTCGACGCCCACGGCCACGCGATGGCATTTTGGCAGATCTTCCCGAACAACCCCGACAATCAAGGCAAGGCGGTCGCCCTGCTGGCAGCCCAAGTTCCGATTTGGGGCGCATTGGCGGCCTTCTACGTGCCGGTGCTGGGTGCGGTGCTGCTCTTGATCTCCTCGAACTCGGGCGTCTTCGGCAGTTCGCGCATCGCGTACGCGATGAGCAGCGCCAACCTGCTGCCGTCGATTTTCAAGAGCGTCAACGCCCGCTTCCGAACGCCGGCCGTTTCGATTCTCGCGTTCAGCGGCGTCGCCGTGTTCGAGCTGGTCTTTGCCGCCTTCCCGTCGCTGCATCCGCAGGCGCTCACGATCTACGCACACTTCTTCAGGAACGAAACGGGACTCGATTTCTTGGCCGATCTCTACGCGTTCGGCGCGGCGACCAGCTATTCGTTCGTATTCTTGGGGCTCATCGCGCTGCGGCTCACGGATCCGTTGAGCCCGCGCAAGTTCAAGATTCCGCTCAACGTTCCGATCGCGTTCCGCGGAGAGCGCGCCGAGTTTCCGGTGGTCGGCGTCATCGGCTTCGCCGGAATCGTTTCGATTCTGATCTTTACGCTCTTCACCCACCCGATCGGCCGCATCGCCGGGCCGAGCTGGCTGCTGGTCGGCATCGTCTTGTACTTCTTCTACCGCCGGCATCGTAAGCTTCCGATATTTCGCTCGCAACCGCACGATTGGCGCAAGTCGCAAGTCGAGATCCTTCGGATGGCCGGCGAGCTCGAGCTGATGGACGAGTACGTCGCCAACCTCAAAGCCAGCGACGAACGCAAGGCGAAAGCCGGAGCTTGACGTGCTGCTGGTGCGCGTCGCCCTCGCTGCGATCATGATCGTTCTGGGAGCGACGATTTTGATTCGCATGCTGGCTTTCGGGCTGCGCGCCGAGACGATCTCCGGAATCGTGCTCGGCGCGGCGATGGTGGCTCTGGGCGTGCACCGCATCGCGACGATCGCGCGCCTGCGGGGCGTCCCGTGACGGCCGGCATCCACGTTACGCTCGCCGGAACGCTGGTGGCGCTCGCACTCGCGTTGATCGTTGCGTCGATCTTGTGGTGGATGCTCCACCCGCCCGAATCGCACGTCCAAAAGATCGCGGCCCAGGCCGAAAGCGACCTGGAGCGGCTGGTCGGCAGCATCATCGTCGTCTTTTCGCCCGAGATCGCCTCGGCGCACATGGTCGCGTTGGCGGTGAAGCTGGCGCGCGGGGAACGCTCCGAAGTCCTGGCCGTCTACGTCATCGAGGTGCCGTATACGCTGCCGCCGGATGCGGAGATGGCCGAGGAGGAGCGCGCCGCGCTCGATGCGTTGGGCGCCGCCGAAACGATCGCGAACACCAGCAACGTCACCATCCGCACCGAAACGATCAAAACTCGCTCGACCAAACAGGCGGTACTCGACATCGCCAAGCGGGAGAAGGCCAATCTCATCGTTCTGGGATCGTATCGCGAAGGAAAATACAGCGGTGCGCCCTTGGGCCACGCAATCGAGGACATCGCGGCCGACGCAAAATGCGATGTCCTCATCGGCGTAGAAGGAAAGCACGGCACTCTGCTGGGCGAAGAACCGGCAACGGAGGGATAATGCGGCTCAAAGGCTCGTCTTCATTCGTTCTGGCCGCGGCGGTCGCGGCGGCGCTCGCGTTTTCGCCCGCGGCCCGGGCGGACCAAACCACCCCCGCAATTACCGCGTTCGATACGGCGTTCGCGGGGATCCACGACTATCAGTGCCAGATCAAGGCGCACGAGCTCAATCCGAAGACCGGTCAGACCCAGGACCGCGTCTACCAATACTCGTTCATGAAACCGAACTTCGCGAAGACGCTGATCCTTTCGGGCGACGGCCAGGGTTCGGGCGGCGTGTGGGCCGGCGGCGATCAGGTCAGCGGACATCAAGGCGGCCTCCTGTCCGGCATCCATCTCAAGGTCTCGGTGCACGATCCGCGCGCGACCTCGATGCTCGGGTACACGATCCCCGACGGGCTGATGCAAAACATCGTCGGCGTGATGCAGACGACGCCCGGAACGCTGACGCAGACCGCCGGCGGCGACATCAACGGCGAGCCGACCGAACGCGTCGTTCTCAAAACCGCCAATCCGCTGCCCCCGGTCGGTATCACCCAGCTCGTGATCTACTTTTCCAAAGCGACGCACTGGCCGGTCCGCGAGATCTCGTACGCCGGCAGCCAGATCGTCGTCGATCAAAGCTTCGTCGATCTCAAAACCAACACCGGCCTGACGCAAAACGACTTCCCGTTCTAGCCTGAATCCGCCGCCTCGACGGCGAAGGCCGCTCGGCTCGGACGTTGCTCGCTGCGCGCGGCAAGGCGTACTCCTGCGAGGCCTCTGAGTTTTTCGCAAAAGCCATGGATGGCGAATTCCTTTGGCCGTTGCGAAAAAGCAGAGGAGTAGGAGCGAGCAGGATGCGAGCGACGAACGTCCGAGCGGGAGTACGCCTTGCGGCGCGCAGTGGATTATAGCTCGCGTCCGAGCGAGAGTACGCCTTGCGGCGCGCAGTCTATTACAGCTCGCGCTCGAACGCGAGAAGCTCCTCGGGCGACACGGTTTCAGTTCGTTAGGTAGCGTTTGCGGAGTTCGTCGAGGACGACGGCCAGCAGGATGACGGCGCCGAGCACGACCTTTTGCAGGTAGGAATCGACGCCGAGCAGGTTCATCGCGTTGTAGAGCACGCCGATGAGCAGCGCGCCGAAGAACGTGCCGACGACGCTGCCGCGGCCGCCCATGAGACTCGTGCCGCCGACGACGACGGCCGCAATCGACTCGAGCAGCTCGTCGCCGGTGCCGGTTTGCGGGGAGCCCGAGGAAAAGAGCGCCATGTACAAAAAGCCGGCGATGGCCGCGCAGGATCCGCTGATCACGTAGACCATCGTCTTCACGCGAGCGACGTTGATGCCGGCTAGGCGCGCGGCTTCCTCGTTCCCGCCGATGGCGAAGACGTAGCGGCCGAAACGCGTGCGCGTCAGCAACGTCGAGGCGACGACGATGATGACCGCCATCCACACGACCGGCACCGGAAGGCTCGGCAGGTGCAGCGCGCTCGTGACGCCGCCCAAAAACGAGCCGATGCCGGTGTTCTCGAAATCGGTGCTGCGCAGCGCGACCGGGCGGCCGTGCGAGAGGATGAAAGACGCGCCCAGCGCCATCTCGAGCATCGCGAGCGTGGTGATGAACGGCGGCAGGTTGAGTTTGACCACCGGCAGCGCGTTGATCCAGCCGGCCGCGGCGCCGACGGCGACCGCCACGATCAGCGTCGCGGCGATGAGCGGGAATCCGCTCAGATGCACGGAGTTGGCGAAGAGCGCCGCGACCACGCCGGTCAACGCCACCAGCGAGCCGACCGAGAGATCGATGCCGGCGGTGACGATCACGAACGTCTGGCCCACGCCGAGAATGCAGTTGTAGGTGATCTGGCGCAGCACGCGGACGATGTTGCTGGGCTGCAAAAACGAGCCGTGCGACGCCGCGTTGACGGCGACCACCAACACGATCAGCAGCAGCGCCGCACCGCCGGCGCGCAGCCAATACGCGCGCCGGTCGTTGGCCGCGTTCACGCCGCCCTCGTGGCCGCGGCGATCACGGCTTCGGGCGTCGCTTCCGCGCGCGAGAACTCGGCGTCGATGCGGCCTTCGCGAACCACCAAGACGCGATGCGACATGCCGAGCACCTCGGGCAAATCGCTCGAGACCATGACGATGCCGGCGCCGCCCGCAAGCAACTCCAGCATCAACGCGTAGATCTCGGCCTTGGCACCGACGTCGATACCGCGCGTCGGCTCGTCGAAGAGAAAGACGCGGGCTTTGCCCAGCAGCCATTTCGCGAGCACGACCTTCTGCTGGTTCCCGCCCGAGAGATTGCGCACGATTTGCTCGATCGAAGGCGTGCGTACGTGCAGTTGATCGACCATTCGCGTCGCCGCCGCGCGTTCGCGGCGACGGTCGACGAGCAGATCCCTCGCAACGAACTCTTGCAGGTGCGCGAGCGTCGTGTTCTCGCGCACGCTCATCCCCAGGACGAGGCCTTGCGCCTTGCGGTCTTCGGTGATGAACGCGATTCCGGCCGCGATTGCATCGCGCGGACCGCGCACCCGCACGCGCCGGCCGTCGACGGCGATTTCGCCGCGCTCGGGGCGATCGGCACCGGCGATCGCGCGTACGATCTCGGTGCGCCCCGCGCCGACCAGACCCGCGAGTCCGACGATCTCGCCGGCGCGCACGTCGAAGCCGACGTCGCGGACCGCCGCTCCTCGCGTGAGCCCGCGTACCTGCAGCACTCGCGCCGCGTCCTCGGGCACCGGCGCGAGCTCGGGGAAATGCGATTCGAGCGTGCGCCCGACCATCGCGCGGATCACGTCGCCGGCGGGAAACTCCGCCGCAGCCCGCGTTTCGACCGCGTGGCCGTCACGCAGCACCGTAATCCGGTCGGCAATTTTCGGCAGTTCGTCCATCCGGTGCGAGATGTAGACGATGCCGGCGCCGGCCGCTTTCAGGCGCGCGATGACGTCGAACAGCCGCTCGATCTCGCGTTCGCTCAGCGCCGCCGTCGGTTCGTCCATCACGATGATCCGCGCTTTACGCACAAGCGCCTTGGCGATTTCGACCAGTTGCTGCTGCCCGACCGAAAGGCGCGACGTCGGAACGTCGAGCGGCAGCGCCAGACCGAGTTCGTCCAACGCGCCGCGCGCGCGCTCGCGGGCGGCGCTTTCGTCGAGCAGAGTGCCGTCCAGCGTCGTGGGCTCGACGCCGAGCGTGACGTTTTGCGGCACCGTCAGCTGCGGAACCAGGGTGAACTCTTGATAGATCATGCCGATGCCGAGCCGCTCGGCGTCGCGCGGGGTCTCGATCCGCACGGTCGCGCCGCCGATGGCGACTTCGCCGTGGTCGGCTCGCTGCGCGCCCGCGAGAATCTTCATCAGCGTCGACTTTCCGGCCCCGTTTTCGCCGACCAGCGCGAGGACTTCGCCGGCCGCAAGGGTCAGCGAGACGTCGGAAAGCGCGCGCACCCCGGGGAACGACTTCCCGATGTGCCGCATCTCGAGAAGCGGCGTCAGCTTACTCGGCTTTCTTTGCGTCGGCTTGCGTATACGTGCCGACCGGGATCCGCACGACGGCCGGCGGCGTCTTGCCGGCGAAATAGTCGTGAATCACGTCGATCGTGGTGGCCCCGATCTTGGCCGGGAACTGGATGGCGTCGCCGTACATCGCGCCGCTCGCGATCGCGGCGCGCGCTTCCGGCGTCGCGTCGTAGCCGACGACCGCGACCTTTCCGGTCAGACCGGCGGCTTTGACCGCGGTCAGCGCGCCGAGTGCGGAGTCGTCATTGATCCCGAAGATTCCCTTGAGGTTCTTGTGCGCTTGCAGGATGTCGCCGGTGTCGCTGTTGGCTTTGTCGCGCGTACCGCCCGAGTCGACGTCGGCGACGACGGTGACTCCGGGGCACAGCTGGGCGAGCGCTTGTCGAAAACCCTTGACGCGATCTTGCACGCTGGTGACCTCGGGCTCGTCGACGATCGCCACGCTGCCGGTCTTTCCAACCGCCGCGCAGATCAGCTTCCCGGCTTGGTAGCCGCCCTGAACGTTATCGCTGGCGACGTGGGCGACGACCTTGCCTTGGCTGCTGGTGCTCGCGATATCGGCCGTAAAGACCGGAATACCGGCGTTGTTGGCCTCGACGATCGCGCTGCCGATCGCCTGCGAATCGTACGGCGTCAACACGATCGCGTCGACCTTCTTCGAGATGAAATCCTCGACTTGGCTCTGCTGCTTGGCGTTGTCGCGGTTGGCGTCGACGACGTCGAGCGTATAGCCGTATTTGGCCGCCTCGCTCTTCATGCCCGACTCCATGTCCTGGTAGAACTGAGCCTCACGGTTCTGGATGGAGACGCCGATCGTCTTCCCGGCCGGACCGGCCGAGCCGCCGGCGGCGGGGGAGGCGGCGCCGTTGGCCTGCGAGTTCGAATTCGAACAAGCCGCCAGCGCGAGAGCGACGGCGAGGGCGGCGATCCTGTGACGATTCAAGCGATACTCCTCTACAGCAGCCTGCTAGTTGGGCACGACGCGAACGGCCGCCTTTCGGGGCCGCGACGTTGTCCACAGCGAGCGACCTTAACTTGTGCAATCTGTGGAGAGAACAGACGTTCTAGGCGGCAAGCGCGTCGCTGCGCCGCCAAAGCTGCCGTCCGATCGCGATCAGTCCGGCGATGCCGGCGGCCGCGACGACCGACCACGCGATGGCCGGCGCGGGGCGGCCGTAGACGAACGCGCCGGTCGCAAAGAGGGTTCCATAGATCGCTGCGAGCGCCAGCACCCACCCCAAAAGCGACAGCGTGGGCGAGTCCGGCGAGGGCGGCAAACCGGCGCGCCGACGGACCCCCGCCCAGCCGGGTCCGGCCGGCCGGACCCGAGCGTAAAACGCGTCCAAGGTCGCGTCGTCGACCGGCGGCGTCAGGTACGTGGTCGCTATCCAGGCAACCGTCGTGACCAAGACCGTCACCGGCAGCGACAGATCGTTGTCGACCGGATGTCCGAGCTTGGCTGCCGCAAAGAACCCCAGCGAGACGACGAACGACGACGCCATCGCGCTGACTTCGCTCCACGCGTTGATGCGCCACCAGAACCAGCGCAGCAGGTAGATCAGTCCCGTTCCGGCCCCGATCGAAAGCAGCAGCTGGAACGCTTCTTTCGCGTCGGCGAACAGCGGCGTGATCGCGGCGCCGATCAGCATCAGCGCGACCGTCACGATGCGTCCGGCCGTGACGAGCTGACGCTGCGTCGATCCGGGCCGGATGAAACGCTGGTAGAAATCGTGGACGAGATACGAGGTGCCCCAGTTTAAATGGGTCTCCATCGTCGAGCGATACGCGGCGAACAGCCCGGCGACCATGAATCCCGCAAATCCCGCCGGCAGGAAGACGAGCATTGCCGGATAGGCGACGTCGTCGCCGATGAGCTGCGGCTGGACGTGCGGAAAGCGATGGGCGACGTCGGCCAGCGACGGGTAGACGATCGTCGAAGCCAGCGCGACGACGATCCACGGCCAGGGTCGCAGCGCGTAATGCATCGCTTGAAACGCCAGCGTTCCGAAGAGCGCGTCGGATTCGCGCTTGGCAGAAAGCATGCGCTGCGCCACGTAGCTGCCGCCGCCGGGTTCGGCGCCCGGATACCACACCGACCACCACGTGATCGTCAACGGAATGACGAAGATCGAGACCGCCAGCCGCCAGTCGCCGAAATTCGGAATCAGCGAGAGCATCTGAGGGTGGGTCGCACCGACGTGCGCGATCAACCCTCGCAGCCCTCCGACGCCGGGCGCGTGCACGGCGAAGTACGCCGCCGCAAAAGCGGACGTCATCGTGATGCAGAACTGAATCGTGTCGGTAACCATGACGCCCCACAACCCGGCCGTGGCGGCGAAAACGATCGGCACGACCACGCAAATCTCGAGCGTCTGCAGCTGCGTCCAGCCGAACAGCACCGCGGCAATCTTGGTGGCGGCCAGCGTTACGCTGGCGATGATGAAGCAGTTGAACAACAGGCCTAAATAGATCGCGCGGAAGCCGCGCACGAACGACGCCGCCGGACCGGCGTAGCGCAGCTCGTAAAACTCGAGATCGGTGAGCACGCCGCTGCGCCGCCACAGCCGCGCGTAAAAGAACACCGTCGCCAGCCCGGTCAGCAGGAACGCCCACCACTGCCAGTTCTCCGCGACGCCGCCGTCGCGCACGAGATTGGTAACGAGATTGGGGGTGTCGGTCGAAAACGTGGTCGCCACCAGCGAGATGCCGATCAGCCACCACGGCGCTTGGCGTCCCGCGGCGAAGAACTCGGTCGTGTTGCGGCCCGCACGGCGCGCCAGAACGATCGCGGGAACGAACGTCACGCCGAGCGACAGCACGACGATCGTCCAATCGAGCGTTCCCAAATGCATGGGCGCCCGCGTTCGTTAATCCGGCATGGCTGCCCTTGCCGCCGGCTCGGAATCGCGGGCGGGCAGTTCCGCCAGGTCCACGATCAACGCCGAGTGATCGGTGAGTCCCGCGGTGCGAAACGAATGATCGTAGTCGGCGGCGGCGACGTGCGGCAGCAACGCGGGCGAGACGAACGCCTTGTCGATGCGCCAGCCGTTGCGGCGCGGCGCTGCCGGTTCCTTACGAAACGGATACCAGCTAAACTCGAGCGCCTCCGGATGCTTGGCGAGCCAGGCCTCCGTCCAGTAACGTTCGAGCTCGGCGTAGAGATCGGCCGTGCTGAACTCGTCGACCAGCCGCCGGCGGCCGAGGTTGGCCTCGATATCGGTTGCGTTGCGGCCGGAGTTGAAGTCGCCGGCGCACATCGCGGCAATGCCGCGCTCGTTGTAGCGCTGGGCGGTCGCGATCAGGCAGCGCAAGTGCGGCCGCTTGCGATCTTGGCCGGGCAGGTAGACGCCGAAGAGCTGCAGCGCCGGAAATCGGGCGAGCATCACGGCATCGGGGTATTCGTCGCCGGCCAGACCGAACGGGTTTCGCACGCTATCGAACGGCTGCGATGCGGCGATCAGCACGCCGTTCCCGCGATGACCGCTGGTCGCCGCCTGGCGCTGCAATCCGCCGTCGCCGAATCCGCGTTGCAGCCGCGCGCCGACGGCGTTGTCGCGAAACTCCGAGACGACGACGGCGTCGGGACGATGAGCCAGGCAGCGCGCGAGCAGAGCGTCCGCCAACCCGCGGCTTCCTCCCGAACGAACGTTGACGGCCAGAACGCGCATGCTACCGGTCATACCCTTGACGAATCCGGCCGCCGGCGCAGAGGATGCGACGACCGTGTTGTCGCTCGCGTTTTCCGCCGCTATGCTGGGCATCGAGGGCTACGTGGTCCGGGTCGAAGCGGACAGCTCGGCGGGGACGCCGAGCTTCTCGATCATCGGCCTTCCGGACCGCGCGCTCAACGAAGCCCGCGATCGCGTGCGTTCGGCCATTTTCAACTGCGGATTTCTCTATCCGGCCGGAAAGCTGCTGGTCAACCTGTCCCCGGCCGACGTGCGCAAGGCCGGGCCGGCCTTCGATCTCGCGATCGCGCTGGCGCTGATCGCAATCGACGAGCAGATCGATCGTTTGAGTCTGCAAGAGTACATCGCGCTCGGCGAGCTCGCGCTCGACGGGAAGCTGCAGGCCGTCAACGGCATGCTGCCGATGGTGCTCGGCGCTCGCGGCGCCGGTTTTCGCAAGCTGATCGTTCCCGCGGCGAACGCGGACGAAGCGGCGCTGGTCGACGACATGGAACTCTACGCCGTCGAGACGCTGCAAGACGCCGTCGCCGTTCTGGGCGGCAACGGCGCGAAGTGGCGCCGGTACACCAAGGCGCCCGCTCCGGCCGCGCCCGACGACGCCGGCCACGGTGACTTCGCCGACGTCAAAGGCCAGCTCGCCGCCAAGCGCGCGCTGGAAATTGCGGCCGCCGGCGGTCA
>DATJUC010000091.1:0-2219 GCA_035502675.1 Candidatus Acidiferrales bacterium
TGGCCACTCGCTGTTCTCCGTTACGACGGTCTGACCGCGACGAATCGTATGCAGACTCGCCTGCGCCGCCAGCTCGGCACGCGACTCGTCGTCGAGCGCCGTAAACACTGAGGTCCGGCGCAGAATACCGAGCGGCGACGGAGCGTCGCTTTCAGCCGCGACGCGCGTGAGGCGCACGACCCACTCGTGTTCGCCCGTGCGCCAATGGTCGAAGACCACTTGGTGCGGCCGTCCTTGCTCGATTCGGAACGCGAGCCCGCGCGGCTCGTTGTCGGTTATAACGGTAAGCGAATCGCCAAACGAGAGGCGATCGAAGACTTCAGAGATCTTTCCCGGCCGGTCCCAGACAGGAAGAGTACGCAGATCAAGACGCGTGACATCCATTTATAAACGCTTTCTCCCTAGCGGGTGGAACTACTGCCTGGCTGCGGCGAGGGAAGCGCCGAGAGCGGAGCAAGCGCGACCGGAACACGCAGCGCTTTCCACGCGCGTTCCGGCAACGCCGGCAGCTTATCCATGTGCTTGAGAAAGAGCGCAAGCGTCCAGATCTGCTCGTCGGAGAGCGTCCGCGTGTATGCCGGCATGCCCGTTAGGCGAATGCCGTGCTTGATTTTCCAGAAGGTTTCCGCATCCGGGTCGTCCTCGACGCCGTGGCGAGCGAGCTGCGGCGCATGCTGGTAGAGCCCGATCGCAATCACCGACGGCCGCTCGCCCGGCACGCCGTGACAGACCGAACAATTCTCCCCATACAGCTTAATGCCCGCCAAATAATTGACTTGAGTCACCGGAATCGGGTTGGGGTCGGCCGGCATTTCACGGCGAATCGTCGCGTCGAGCGAGCGCGATGCAGCCCAGCGCTCCAACTTCGAGGGTTGCGCGTCGGCGTTGGCCGGGATCAACAAACCTTGGGTGATCCCAACGTAGGCCGCAGCCAGGCCGACGACGATCGTGGCCAATATGCCGAGGATGAATCCTTTCCCCACGCGCCCTCCTTTTGGACCGCGTATGGATTCGCAGGTCAAGGCGCAGTTCCCGGACGAGCAATCGGCGGACGGACGTTTCGTACGTCAGGAAGATACCTTTCGGGGCTGGGTATCAGCCGACGGGCACAGCGGCTTCCCTGCGGTCGCCGGACGATATCAGCTTTTCGTTTCACTCGCGTGCCCGTGGGCGCATCGAACGATCATCATGCGTAGACTCAAGCGCCTAGAGGCGGCGATTCCGATGACGACCGTCGACCCGATTCGCGACGAGCGCGGTTGGCGCTACGGGACGCATTTCTTGAGCGAGCTTTACTTACTCAGCGATCCTACCTATCACGGCCGCATCACCGTGCCGGTGTTATGGGACATGCAAACCAAACGCATCGTGAGCAATTCGGACGACGACATTCTGCGGATGTTTGAGACCGAGTTCAACGCCATTGGGGATCCGCAGCCCGACTTCTATCCGCTCGAGCTTCGTAACGAGATCGACGCCCTCAACGAAGAGATCTTCCATGAGCTCAACGACGGCGTTTATCAGGCCGGCTTCGCAACCACGCAAGCCGCCTATGAGGAGGCGGCCTACCGCGTCTTCGCGATGCTCGATCGCTTAGAGGAGCGCCTTGCCACGCGGCGATTCTTGTTCGGCAAGAAACCGGTCGAAACCGATTGGCGCGCGTTCGTGACCTTGATTCGCTTCGATCCCGTCTACTACGGCCACTTCAAGTGCAACTTGCGCCGCATCGTCGACTATCCGAATCTCTACGGCTATTTACGCGACCTCTACCAGTACCCGGGCATCGCGCAGACGGTCGATTTCGATCACATCAAACGGCACTACTATTACACCCACGACGATATCAATCCGACGCGCATCGTGCCTATCGGCCCCCTTCAGTACCTCGAGACGCCCGCCGGACGCGAGCACTTGTAACCGCGCCACCTTCGGCGAGTTGCTCCGCGTCGCGCGCGCGGAGCTCGCGAATTTTTTGCAAACGCAGGTCGCTATCGGCAAGCAAGCTGGGCGCAATGAAGTAGGCTCGAATCATTTCTCTCGCAACGCTCATGACAACAATTTCTACCCTCGCAGCACAGACTTAAATCACCTCACCGTGAGACGCGCGATCACGACGCCCGCCGCCGCACCGGCAAAACCCAACACCACCGACGCCGCGGCATAAAAAAACGCCGGCAACATCCCTTCGCCAAGTAAGGTGACGGCGTCGAGCGAGAAGG
>DATJUC010000092.1:0-6280 GCA_035502675.1 Candidatus Acidiferrales bacterium
GGATTCGTCGCCGAGGTTTCGACCCGCTTCGCGTCGCGCCGCGCCGAAAGCTACATGAAGCGCGAGCTGATCGCCGATCTGCGCACCGAGATCTTCCCCCGGCTTCGCACCGAAGTCACGTCGTTTGCCGGCGAGGTCGGCGTCCGGCTGCAGCGGATTTACGACGACCTCGCGCAAGCGATCGCCAAGGCCGCGCTCGCAAAGCGCGACGCCGAGCTCGGAAGCATCGAGCGCGCGCTTGCGGCACACGCGGCGCTCGACGTACCGGAAGCATCGCGATCGCTCGCGCAGCGGCGCGCGTCGATCGAGCGGCTCGCGGCAGCGTCGCGTGCCGAGATCGAAGCGTTCATGGCGTTCGAAGAAGAGATCGCACCGGCCGATCCCGGCCCCGATGCCGTTCGCCGCGCGCACGCCGACCCGGTCTTCGATCCCGATTCCTATAATCGCGGCTTGCGACCCGAACGCTACCGCGTGGCGGTTCTCGGAGCGCTGCGCCGGGGCAAGTCCAGCTTGATCAACGCCTTTGCCGGCCGAACCGTGCTGCGAGACGACGCTGCCGGAAGCGCCGCCTTTCCGATTCACGTACGCTACGGAGAGCGCTACGCGGCCTATGCCCTCGACGCCGACGGCACGTGGCGCGAAATACCGTTCGAAGAAGCCTCGAGCGCTGCCGCACGAACTCCCGTGCTGCTGCTCTTGCCGTGGAACTTGCCGCGGCAGCTGGTGATGGTCCACGCTCCCGCCTTCGATTCGGGCGAGCCGCACGTTGAAGACGTCGACGTCGTCGTCGCGAGCCACGCCAGCGAAGTACTTTGCCTGTTTTCGCGTCAGCTCTCCGACCGGGAGCTGGATCTGTACGAACGCGTTGCGGAGTTTGGGCGGCCGATGCTGTTCGCGCACACCATCGCCGACAACGAGGCTCCCGGCGAGCGTCGCAACGTCGTCGAGCTGGCCGACCAGTACCTCAAGGCGCGCTCGATTCCGGCCGAGCGAATCTTCGTCGTCTCCGCGCACGATTATCTGCAGGCCCGGGAAGCTCACCGCGCGCCGGCCGCATGGAACGAAATGGAAGCACTGCGCTCGACGCTCGAGTCCCACGCCGAGACGCACATGGCGCGGCTCGAGCGCTTGGCACGCGCCCGGCTCGCCGAGCAGCCGGCCGCCGAACCCGCAGCGGCGCGGGAACGCACCGGCTTTTTGGGAAAGCTCTTCGGCAAGGGGCGGCCGTAGCTCGCCCGTCGAAGCCGCCGTAACGGAGGTCTTCTACACCACGTCGGATTTGCTCGTCCTCGGCCCGGCCTTCATCGCGATCGGCGACGGTACGTCGACCTTCGGCCGGTTAGCCGTCGAAAGCGGACGCATCGCCGGAATTCTTCCGGCCGACGGTCCTTCGGACTACGTGTTGCCCCCCGGCAGCAGCATCGCGCCGGGGTTGATCGACGTGCACACTAACGGCGCGCGCGATTTTCTCTTCAATCGCGACCAAGGGTACGCCGTTCCGATCGCCGCCGACGAGTACGCGCGAATGGGCGCGACGGGTTTCGTGGCCGCCGTCATGACGGCACCCTTCGAGTCGATGCTGCACGCCGCGTCGGAGGTCGTCGAGGCCGCCAATCAGCTCGAAGAGGACGATCCGCGCGGTGCGCGCTGCCTCGGCGTTCATTTCGAAGGACCGTTTCTCAATCCGAAGTTCCGCCGGGTCCATCGCCACGAGTGGCTGATCGAAGCGACCGGCGATCGAGCCCGCGAGATGGTCGAGGCCTGCAAGGGCGCCTGTCTGGTGGTGACGCTGGCTCCCGAAGTCGAGGGCGCGGCCGACGCGATGCGCGTCTTTTTGGAGAACGGCGTGGTCTGCTCGGCCGGCCATACAGCCGCACGTTACCGCGAAGGCATGCTCGCCATCGGTTTGGGATTCCGCTCGCTCACGCACGCGTTCAACGGCATGCCGCCGCTCGACCATCGCGACCCCTCGATCCTGGCCGCGTTCATCCAAGATCGCAGGACGCTCGTGCAGGTGATTTGCGACGGCTTCCACGTCTCGCCGGTCATGATCGACATCCTGCACCGCACGCTCGGCGATCGCATCGTTCTGGCGACCGACAACATGCCCGCGGCCGATTCGGGCTATCATATCGAAGGCGGCGTCATGCGCGCCGCCGACGGCACGATTGCGGGCAGCGCGCTGCGGATCGACGAAGCCGTTCGCAACTACATGCTCTACGCTCAGATCCCGTTCGCGCAGGCGATCACGGCGGCAACCTACGCGCCGGCCAAACTGATCCGCCACGACGGCGAGATGGGCCGCATCGCTCGCGCCATGCGAGCCGATCTCTCGTTCTGGGACGCCGACTACCGCATCGTCGCAACCATGGTCGGCGGCCGGTTCGTCTACCACGGCGCCGAGATGGCCGCATAGCTTAACCGTTTACGCCGCTAGAGGGCGTCGCGCTCGAGTTCGCGGCGCGTGACTTCGGTCGAGAGAAACGTGTCGACGAACGTGCACACGGCGCTCGCGAGCAGCAGCAGCGAGCCGAGCACTACCAGGGCGGTCGCCAGCCATTTCGGCGAACCCTGCCAAAGCTCTTCGTACGCGATCGCGATGCTCGAGGCGATGAAACACGCGGTTGCGAGGTAGTAGCCCAGCAGCGAGATCTGCACCAGGAAGAGGCGCCGCCGCACGACCGTTACGAGCAGGTTGTAAAATGCGACCGAGTCCGGATCGGTTTTCGCGGCAAGCTCGGTCTTTCGTCCGACCAGCGAGCGCGCGCGGTCGATGACCCGCCCGTGCAGCGTCAGCGTCGATGCGATCAGGTTTCCCGTGGCCATGATGAGCAGCGCGGGCGTGATCATCGCCGAGATGATCGCCAGCGCGGGGACTTCGGGGTGCTGTACCATCGAAAGAATCACGCCGCTACGGTTGCGCGGGAGTCGCGAGGTAGTCGGTCTCTGCGTTTTTCCTCCGCTCGACGACGGCCGAGCGAATCATGACGACCGAGGCGTAGACGACCACGGCCACGACCAGCCATCGGACGGCCTCGATCGGCAATCCCTTGAAGATGTAGGCCGCGATCGCAACCCCGGGCAAACCGCCCAGCGCCAGCCCCAGCGACGCGCGCATTGAGAACGCGTCGAACTTGATGAAGCGCAGGCTCGCGATCGGCATCAAGAACGCACAGGACCCCATCATAATCGGGAAGGCCGCGCGCGGATTCATTCCCAGCATGGTCACGAGAATCATCGCCGGTGCGTAGAGGCCGATACCGATCGTCATCAGCGCGCCGAGACAGAAGTTCGCGACGATCGCGAACGCCAGCAGCGGGCCGGTCACGCCGATCGCGTCGCCGCCGCCGGGAATCCGGTGCGCGGCCTGCATCGCGAACAAGATGCCTGCTGCCAGCAGCGCTCCGCCCATGCCGATCTGGACGTACCGGCGCGGCCAGCGCGCGACCACGCCTGCGCCGACCCACGCGCCGACCACCGACGCGGCGATCAGCGAGACGAGCGTGACGGGATCGACTTGCACGATGGCGATGAACGCAAACGCCTCCAGAATCGTCGGCAGCGTGTGGCCGACGTTCAGCGTTCCGGGAATTCGCTCGTCGGGAACGACGCGCCAGAACTTGAACATCGAGGTCGTCGGCGCGAACGATCCGATGCCCAGCGTGTCGAAGAAGTTGGTGACGAAGCCGATCGCGATCTCGAGCGGTTTGGGGAACGCGAAGGGCTGTCGCTTCGAGCCGCGCCAAAATGCCGTCAGGATCACGATCGCCACGATGCCGAGCCCCGCGAAGATCAGCGTGTGGATCGCGCTCTGCGAAACGTGCATGGTCAGGCCGATTAGCGACCCGGGCCGATTACCCTACCGCTGGGAGAGTTCGCGGGTCGCGGCGGCGTTGAAATACGACGCGCGCGGATGGTGCATTACGATCGCAGCGGTCGACTGTTCGGGGACGATTTGATGCGCCGACGTGAGCGTCACGCCGATGCGCTGCGTCGCGTCCAGCAATCGAAAGAGGGTCTCGTGCTGCGATAGATCGGGACACGCGCCGTAGCCCCACGAGTAGCGCTTCCCCCGCTCTGCCGGCAGACCGAGCTCGCGGCGAATGCGGCGATGCACGTATTCGGCTAGTGCCTCGGCGGACTGCACCGCGAAGCCGTGGAGGAAGTACGACTCGCTGTAGTCGCCGGCGCGCTGCAGCGCTTCGACTCGCGCCGACGCCTCGGAACCGACGGTCACGACCTGCAGCGCTACGACGTCGGCGGCGCGGCCGCCGACGGGTTCGCGCAGGTAGTCCGCGAGGCTGAGATGCTCCCCGCCGATTTGCCGCGGGAAGTCGAAACGCGCGATCTCGCGGGCCGGATCGCTCGGGTCATAGACCACCACTTCGTTCCCGATTCCGGCAGCCGGGAAGTACCCGTAGGCGACGCGCGGCTGCAGAAAACCGCCGCGCAGGGCGGCTTCGCGATAGCGTTCGAGCCGCGGCTCGAACTCGTCGTGCAGCAGCGCGTCGAACGCGGCGCCCTTGGTATTGGCAGCGCCCCACGACAGCCGGTACAGGCTGCGCAGGTCGAAGCACGGCCAAACCTCGCGCAGATCGATCTCGTCCAGCGTGCGTGCGCCCCAGAACGGCGGCGCGGGCACGTCGGTCAGTTCGGCTTTGACCTCCGAAATCGAAGGCGGCGGCGCTGCCACGGCGGTGCCGTTGCGACCGCGGTCGCGATGTTCGAAGGCCTCGCTGCGCGCGCGCTCGACCAATGCGGTTCGGCGGTCCGGATCGGCGGTGAGCGAGTCCATGAGTTCCAAACCTTCGAACGCATCTTTCGCGTAGAATAAGCCCGGCTCGAAAAAGCGCCGGCCTTCGTCAAGGAGCGCGATGCGCCGGCCGAATTCGCGATTGATCGCCGCCCCGCCCACGATCACCGGAAATGCCAAGCCGCGCGCGTCCTGTTCCTGCACGCAGATCGGCATCTGTTTGCTGGTGGAGACGAGCAGCGCCGAGAGACCGATCGCGTCGGCATCGACCTCGACCGCCTTCTCGAGGATCGTGTTCATCGGCACCTGCTTACCCAGGTCGTGCACCGTATAGCCGTTATTCGTCAAGATCGTATTGACGAGGTTTTTGCCGATGTCGTGGACGTCGCCGAAAACCGTGGCGAGTACGACCGTGCCTTTGGTCGCACCCTCCTTCTTCTCGAGAAACCGTTCGAGATGCGCGACGGCCTTCTTCATCACTTCGGCCGACTGCAGCACGAAGGGAAGGATCAGCTCGCCGCGTCCGAAGCGGTCGCCGACGTCCTTCATCGCCGGCAGCAGGACGTCGTTGAGCACGTCGACCGGAGAACGGCTCAGGAGCGCTTCGTCGATCTTGGCTTCGATGCCGTCCTTACGGCGGCGCAGGATGGATTGGTGTATGCGATCCTCGATCGGGGCGTCGTCGGAATTTCCGGCTTCGGCCTCGGCCGGTGCGGCCGAGGCCGAGGCTTCGAAACGCTCGATCAGCCGGGCCAGCGCGTCCGGGCGGCGATTGAAGACCAGATCGTCGCACAACTCGCGCACGGGGGTGTCGAGCTCGAAATACGGCGTGATGTCCTTAGGGTGAACCAGCGCGCAGTCGAGGCCGGCCTCGACGCAGTGGTGCAGGAACACCGAGTTGAGCGCGGCGCGCGCCGCCGGCTTGAGTCCGAACGAGACGTTCGAAACGCCCAACGAGGTGAGGACGCCCGGAAGCTCGCGCTTGATGAGACGAATCCCGTCGATCGTCTCGACGGCCGAGGTTGCAAACTCCACTTCGCCGGTTGCGAGCGTAAAGGTGAGATCGTCGAAAATCAAGGCGTGCGGCGGAAGCCCGTATTCTCCGACGACCATGTCGTAGATCCGCCGCGCCACTTCGAGCTTGCGCTGCGCGGTCTTCGCCATGCCCGATTCGTCGATCGTGAGGGCCACGACGGCGGCGCCGTGTTGTTTGGCCATCGGCAGCACGGCGTCGATCTTCGCCCGGCCCGACTCGAGGTGCACGGAGTTGAGCACCAGCCGGCCGGGGTAGTTCTTCAGGGCCGTTTCGAGCACTTTTGGTTCGGTCGAATCGATCATCAGCGGTGCCTCGATCGATTGAGCGAGGCTGCGCACCAGCTCGCGCATCTGCACGTCTTCGTCGGAGCGCTCGGTCAACGCGCAACACACGTCCAGCAGGTGCGCTCCTCCGGCGACCTGTTCGCGTGCCACCAGCACGATGTCGTCGTAGGCATCCTCCAGCAGCAAGCGTTTGATCTTGCGCGAGCC
>DATJUC010000093.1:0-3744 GCA_035502675.1 Candidatus Acidiferrales bacterium
TACTCGTTCTCGAGCTGCACGGCGACGATCGGCCCACCGCGCGAGCGCCGCAGCGGCGCGAGCTCGTCTCCCAACCGCCGCAGCCACCGGCGAACCGGCTGCATGAACGACGGCGCCGCCGTCCGCAACGCGATCTCGCGCCCGTCGAGCAGCCACGCCGGCAATCCGCCGAAATCCCATTCCGCGCAGACGTACGGTCCGGGACGAAGGACGACGTCGAGCCCCGCGGCCGCCGCTTCGCGCACGTATGCGGCGACGTCGTTCTCGCCGTCGAAATCGAACGATCCGGCAACCGGTTCGTGTTTGTTCCAAAAGACGTAGGTCGAGATCGCGCTCAAGCCCATCGCGTACGCCATGTCCAGCCGCGCGCGCCAGTACGCCCGCGGAACGCGGGCGCAGTGCATCTCGCCGGCGAGGATCCGCTGCTTCGCCGTCACGCCGGTTCGCCGCGCAGCCGCGCCGCCGCCGTCTCGGGCGTGAAGTCGCGTTGCGGGGCGGCCAGCATCTCGTAGCCGACCAGATATTTGCGCACGGTCGCCGAGCGCAGCAGCGGAGGATAGTAGTGCGCGTGCAGATGCCAGGTTTCGTACGGACCGTCACAAGGCCGCTGATGGAAGCCCATGGAGTAAGGAAACGGCACCGCGAACAGCGCGTCGTAGCGCGACAACACCGAACGGATCGCAGCCGCCAGTCCGTCGCGCTCGCCGCCGTCCAACTCGGAGATCGTGCCGCAATGCCGCCGCGGCACGACCAGCAGCTCGAACGGCCACACCGCCCAAAACGGCACGACCGCGACGAAGGACGGATTCTCCGCAACGATCCGCGTACGCGCCGTCGTTTCCAGCTCGACGTACTCGCACAGCATGCAGCGGCCGCGCTCGTTCCGATAACGCTCCAACTCGCGCGTCTCGGCCGCCAGCTGGTTGGGGATGGCGGATTCGGCCCAGATCTGACAGTGAGGATGCGGATTACTCGGACCCATCGCGGCGCCGCGGTTCTCGAAGATCGTCACGGCGTTGACGTACGCTCGCGCCGAGAGCTCGTCGTACTGCTTGGCCCACGCATCGACCACGGCACGAACTTGCGCGTTGGCCATCGCTTGGAGATGCAGGTCGTGCCGCGGGGAGAAGCACAGCACGCGGCAGGCGCCCCATTCCGGCTGGACCGTGAGAAGCTCGGCGCCGGCCGAAGCAACACCGGATTCGACGCGCGCTTCGCTGCGCGGCGCCGTCAGCGCGGGGTAGTCGTTGTCGAAGGCAAAGACCGATCGATAGTGCGGATTGCGCGCACCTCCGGCGCGCGCGTTTCCCGGGCAGAGATAGCAGTTCGGGTCGTATGGCGCAACGTCGCCGGCGGCCGCGGGAAGGCGTTCGCCAAGCCACGGCCGAGCGGTGCGCTCCGGCGAGACCAGGACCCATTCACCCGTCAGCGGGTTACGCCTGCGGTGCGTTTCGGCGAGCGTCATCGCGCGCCGTCCGACGGCGTTCCGTCGTAGATCTCGGGCACGATTCCGGTGATCGCGCGATACCGTTCCGAAACGTTCCGCCGGAAGGCGTCGACGTCATCGGCCGCGACCAGATTGACCGTGCATCCGCCGAAGCCCGCCCCGGTCATGCGCGCGCCGTACACGCCCTCGCAGGCTCGTGCCGCATCGACCATGGCGTCCAGTTCGCGGGAGCTTACGTCGTAGTCGTCGCGGAGGCTTTCGTGCGACGCGTTCATCAGGGCTCCGAGACGGCGCGCGTCGCCGCGCTGCAGCGCGCGCCGCGCCTCGAGAACGCGAGCGTTTTCGCCGACGACGTGCCGGGCGCGGCGATAGATCGGCTCGCCGAGGTCGTCGCGCCGGGCTTCCAGGCCGGCCGGCGTAACGTCGCGCAGCGCCCGCACGCCGGCATTCCGTTCGCGCAAACGGCGCACGGCGCGTTCGCACTCTTCCCGGCGCGTATTGTACGCGCCGGCCGCCAGCGATCGTCGCGTCATCGTGTTACAGACGACGACCGCGACGCCGTGGGGAAAGGGCAGCTGCTCGTAGTCCAGCGAACGCGTGTCCAACAGCAGTGCGTGCCCGGCTCGACAGAAAAGCGCGGCGAACTGGTCCATGATACCCGAGCGAACGCCCGCTCCGGTCGTTTCGGCGCGCCGGCAGAGCAGTGCGATCTCGCGCGGCTCCATCCGCGCCCGCGCGCCCTGCAGCAACGCGAGCGCCAGCGCGACCTCGAACGACGCCGAAGAGCTCAGGCCGGCGCCGCGCGGCAAATCGGAGGTCACGCGAAGATTCGCCGGACGCAGGGCGACGCCGGCGCTTTGCAGCTCGAGGATCACGCCGCGCGCGTAGTCGGCCCAATCGTTGCGCCGCGCGCGCGGTATGCCGTCGAGATCGAAGGATGCCGGCTGCGGATAGGCGGCGGAATCGACGACGAGCGTTCGATCGTCGCGCGGGAGCGAGACGATCTCGGTGCCCAGCGCAATTGCAACCGGCATCACGAACCCGTCGTTATAGTCGGTGTGCTCGCCGATGAGATTCACGCGTCCGGGGGCGCGCGCGCGAATGGCCGTCATGCGTCACCTGCAGGTTCGCAGTCCGAACGCCCGAACCCGCCCGTCATGCCCGATCCGCCGCCCCCCTCGGAGATGACCCCGCCGATCGACGACGTCGTCGTCGACGTTCCCGGATGGCAGCAAGTCAAACCGCGCATCCCGGACACGCCGCAGCGCCGTACGCTGGAGAAGCAGCGCAGCGTTCGGGAAATCGTGTTCGGCATGCAGGATGGAATTTTGACGACCCTGGGGATCACGACCGGCGTCGGCGTCGCCGAAGGTCAGCGCTCGTTCGTGCTGGTCAGCGGCTTCTTGGCGATGCTGGCGGGTGCGCTCTCGATGGGCGTAGGCGAATATCTGGGTCGAAAAGCCGAGCGCGAGGTCGTGGCGGCGACGATCGAAATGGAGAAACGCGAGATGGCTGCCGAGCCGCAGGCGGAGTTCGCGGAGCAGGTTGCCTACTACAAGCTCAAAGGCTTCAGCGCGGCGGAATCGCAGATGATCGTCAAGCGGCTGACCCAGCACCCCGACATCTACCTCTACGAAATGGTGCGCGACGAGTTCGGCATCGATCCACGCGAGGCCGAGAACGAGGGTTTGCGGGGACCGCTTGCGATGGCCCTCTCGTTCGCGACCGGATCCCTCGTTCCGATTTTGGCGTTTCTGTTACCGCTCGGCATGCGCGTGGCCTCGTTCGTCGCGCTCGGCCTGGCCGTCTTGGGCTTGTTCTCGGTTGGATATTACGCCGGCACGCTCGGACAGCGCAGCCCGTTCGGCAAGGGCGTCGAGGTCGCGCTCTACGGCTGCGCGGTCTTCGTCGTCTCGTACCTCGCCGCGCACTTCATACCCCCGCTCTTCGGCCACGCCCCCGTCTCCGTCGGCGGCTAGGTCATCCCGATGCCTTTGAAACGAAACGCGTGCGCGAGCATCCGGCGAACGGGCTGCATTGCTCGGACGCTCGTCGCGCCCGTCCGTGGGCGCTCCTGCTCCACCACTTTTTCGCAACGGCCCAATGAATTCGCCATCCTGGCTTTTGCGAAAAAGTTCGAGGCCTCGCGCATGCAACCCGTTCGCCGGATGCTCGCGCACGTTTCCCAAGGCGGAGCTCATCCAGAGGCGTCGCCTTCGCCGAAGCTTATTCATAATTATTTGTTGTTTGGCGGGCGGCGTTGGATGCGGGGCGGGACGAAGCCATGAACGTGGCCG
>DATJUC010000094.1:0-26104 GCA_035502675.1 Candidatus Acidiferrales bacterium
AGTTTTACGAGCAGATCGGCCGAAAAGGCGGTCTCGCCACGAAAGAGGCTCACGGCCACGAGTTTTACGAGCAAATCGGAAAGAAGGGCGGCAAGAAAGGCGGCGAAGCCACTCGCGATCGCTACGGACCGGACTTCTACGAAAAAATCGGACAAAAAGGTGGCCAGAAAGTCAAGCAGCTCATCGAAGAGGGAAAGCGCGCCGCCCAAGCGGCCAGCGAAAAACGCGCTAGCTAGCGCCTTCTTTTTGGCGATCGTCGGCGTGGGCGCAGGGGCGGCTGGAGCCTATCCCCTGCCGCCGACGCCGCCGCCGACCGCCTCGCCGAGCCCCTCGCCCGCACCGTCCGGAAACGTCTTTCCGTTTGATTCGAACCTCACGTTCGTCATCGACGATCCCATTTCGTCAAAGTCCGCTTCGCCGGGCCAAGTCGTTCGCGCGCATCTCGAGAACGCGCTGGTCGTCGGCGGCCGCACCGTCGCGCCGGCCGGAGCGCCCGAAATCATCAAAATCGTCGACTCCTCGAAGGCCGACATCGGCGACGTTTACGGCTTCGTCGACATCTTTTTCGAGCCGCTGCGACTGCCGGACGGCCGCGTTCTTCCGGTGCGTGCACCGGTAGCGCGTTTGGCTCCGCGCGTCAGCGCCGGCCACGAGTCGACCGTCGAGTGGGAAGACACGATCGAGGATCAGGTCATCCCCTATCATTTCCTCTATCACATCTTCCGCAAGGGCAAGAACTTCGTGCTGCGGCCCGGCTCCGAGCTTCCGGCGCACACCGAAGCCACGCTGACCGAGCTTCCCAATGGGACGGTCGCCATTCAGACGCCGATGCCGCCGCCCCAAGACACCAGCATGCCGAAGTCGAGCTTTCCGGTGGAACCGGTCGCGACGCCGTTCGGGCCGAACGGCGGATCGCCGATTCACGGGAGAAGAGCAACCGGGTTGCCAAGTCCCACCCCCACGGCTTCACCGCCGCCGGCCTCGCCGGCGCCGGCGCCGACCTCGTCACCGACGTAGAAAGGGTTAAGGACTCGTGCTGACTCGATTCGTTGGAGCCTTGGCGCTCCTCGCGTGCACGCTCGCGCCGGTTGCGGCCGCGACGCCCGCACCGACGGCTACGCTCTCGCCCTTCCCGGACAAGAGTGAGGCCGCGTTCGTCACCTCGATCCAAAAAGATCTCGGGACGCGCTTTGCCACCATAGCCGACGCCGTCAAGGCCGGCTATTTCCGCTACGGGAACGAGGACGAAGACGGCGCCATCAGCTACGCCAACCTGCAATGGAATAGCGTCGATCCGCAGCATCCCAGCCAGCTCTGGTACGACGTGCACGGCAACCTCTTGGGCGCCGACTTCTCCAAGCTCCAGAGCGACTCGCCTACTCCGCCCTCGATTTGGGGCGTCGACTACCGCCGCTGGGTCTCGTTCCGCGAGCACGTGCACTACATCTTGGCCGGCCCCAACGGCACCGAGACGTACGGCGCCACCAGCGCCAAGAAATTCGCGGCGGCGGGGGGCAGCGTCGACGATCCCCAGCCCGGCACGGTGGTGAAAATGGGAATCGCGAAAAGCGTCGCCGACGTGAAGCGCGTTTTCCTCTTTCCGTCAATTTGGGATTTGATCGTCTGGATCAAGCCCAACCCCGCCGGTGCGTTCGCCGAGAAGAACCCGCTCGTCACGCCTAGCGCGAACGCCGAGAAAGACTCGATGTAACTTCTCCGCGCTCAGTGCGCGGGGGTCGTACAGTAGGTCTGGGCGGCCGCATAGGCAATGTCGACCGCCTTTCCCTCGGCGTCGGCGATCGCGTCGCGCCGCCCGTCGAACCGCAAATAGCTCTTGATATCGCGCATTTCGGGCGGCTGCGACATCTCGGGTTCCGAGAAGCCGCCCATCGCGGGATTCGCGCGCTCGATATGATAGTCGATCATCGCGCGATGCAGGTTGGTAAGATCGATCTCCATCTGGCGCTGCTTGTCGAAAGCCAGCTGCAACTGCGCTGCGGCGGCGCGGATTTGCGCCGCAGCATTGGGATCGCTCGAAAGCTTGTCGCCCGCTCGCAACGCGTCGATTTGGCGCTGTATCTCGTCGAGCGAGTTTCCGATGACCTCGATCTGCTTGCCGATGGCGTCCCGCGCGCCGAGGTAGAGCTGCTCGTAGTTCGGCTCGTCCCACAGCGTGTTGACGGTGTCCAGCGAGGCGCCGGTCTGTTGCAGGGTGCGGTCGTTTCCGAGCATCGGAACCAACGCCGAGTTGAAATGGTCGGCCAGCGAGTTGCAGTAGGGCGAGGAGATCACCGTAATGATGGTCTTGAGCTCGCGCGGAGATGCCGAGGGTGCGGGCGAGGCGGAGATCGTGGGTACGGGCGGCGGGATCATGCTTCCTCGGTGGAGGCTACTCGTTGCTCCAGTAGTCCTTGAGCGCCTTGCCGCGGGAGGGATGGCGCAGCTTGCGCAGCGCCTTCGCCTCGATTTGGCGGATCCGCTCGCGCGTCACGCCGAACTCTTGGCCGACCTCTTCAAGGGTCCGCTGGTGTCCGTCCTCGAGGCCGAACCGCAGAACCAGCACCTTGCGCTCGCGCTCGGTAAGATTTTGCAGCACGTCCTGCATCTTCTCTTTCAACAGCATCACGGAAGCCGCTTCGGCCGGCGCGACCGCTTCCTGATCCTCGATGAAATCGCCGAGATGGGAGTCTTCCTCTTCGCCGATCGGCGTTTCCAGGGAGATCGGCTCCTGCGAAATTTTCATGACTTCGCGGACCTTCTCGGGGGTCAGGGCCATCGCTTCGGCAATCTCTTCGACCGACGGCTCGCGTCCGAGCTCCTGAAGGAGCTGCCGCGAGATCTTGATGAGACGGTTGATCGTCTCGACCATGTGGACGGGAATGCGAATCGTGCGAGCCTGATCGGCCAACGCGCGCGTGATCGCCTGGCGGATCCACCACGTGGCGTACGTCGAGAACTTGTAGCCCTTGCGGTAGTCGAATTTCTCGACCGCCCGAATCAGGCCGAGGTTGCCCTCTTGGATCAGATCCAAGAACAGCATGCCGCGGCCCACGTATTTCTTGGCGATCGAAACGACGAGACGCAGGTTCGCCTCGGTCAGCTGGCGCTTCGCCTCTTCGCCCGAATCGACGGCGCCCGAATCGCCCGATCCGTTCCGACGAGCGGCCAGTTCGCCGGCCTCGATGCGCATCGCCAGCGATTTCTCTTGTTCCATCGAGAGCAGCGGAACGCGCCCGATCTCCTTGAGATACATGCGCACCGGGTCGTCGAGCGAGAGACCGTCGGGGATGACTTCTTCTTGTTCCTCGGCCTCGCTCTCGGGCTTCTCTTCCTTCTGATCGTCGACCAGCTCGATGCCGGCGGCCGTGATCTCTTCGAAAAACTCGTCGAGCTGCTCCGGCGTCACGTCGTCGAGCGCGTCGAACGCGGTCGTAATTTCTTCATAGGTCAAAGAACCGCGCGTCTTGCCGCGCGCGAGGAGCTTCTTCTTGACGTCCTCGAGCGTCGCGGCCTGACTCGGCTCTGCAACCGGCGTCGCGCTTTTCTTTCGTGCCATCGTTGTCGTTCTCACCTCCCCTCTTTCTTTATCGATCCGGAACCCGACTTCGCGGGGGCCGTCCCCATTGCTTGCTAACCGTGGAGCTTGGTCGCGAGCGCCCGGTATTCGGCGCGCACGTCTTCCGATATCGGCTCCCCGGCCGTGTGGCGTTGATCCAAATACTCCGACAGCTCTCGGTATCGCCGCTTCGCGTCTTCGGTCTGCAGCCGCTCCACGACCCGTCCCAGCGGCTCGCGGCGCTCCTGCGTCGACTCGTACAACACGGCCGAGCTGCGATCGCGCCGTGCCAACCCCGCCAGCACGTCGAGACTCTCCTGATCTCCCGCAAACAGTCCGATCACGTCGGCGGTTTCGCGCAGGGATCCGGCGGCTCCGAGCACGCGCTCGTAAATTTTTCGATAGAGTGCGTTGCCGAATCGCGCCGGCGGAATTTGATCGCCGAACTCCAGCGCGAGCGCCGGCTCTTCCAGAAGAATGCCGACGACCGCACGTTCGAACGAGAGCGGCTCGACGGGCGCCGCCACGTGACGGCTTGCGGCGAGCTGACCGCCCGTGCGCGGTGCGAAGTTGGCAGTGTTGGCGAAGAAGCGGCTATTCCGAAGGTCGTCGACGTTCACCTGCAGGCGTTGCGCGACGTAGACCCGCCAGCGATCCCACTCGGCACGGGGAGCGAGCTCCCGAACGAGTGCCTCGGCACGCGGCACGATCTTGGCCGGCGAATCGAAGCCCGAGCGCAGCCGGTCGACTTCTGCATCGATCTTGTACTCGATTGCCAGCTTGGCCGCGTCCAAAAGCTTGGAAAACGCCGGCGCGCCGTGCGCGCGCAAGAAACTGTCGGGGTCCTCTCCGCCGGGCAGCATGACCACGCGGACGGTCGATCCGGCGTGTTCGATACTCTTAGACGCGATATCGACCGCTTTGGTTGCGGCCGCGTTCCCGGCGGCGTCGCCGTCGAAGCAAAGATAGACGTAGTCGGCGTACTTCCGCAGCTCGATCGCCTGCTCCGGCGTAAACGACGTGCCCAGCGAAGCCACCGCGTTTTCGAAGCCCGCCTGGTGCAGCGCGATGCAATCGAGATAGCCTTCGACGACGATCAGCGTACGGCCGGCTTGGGCGGCTCGCCGCGCCAGGTTGAGCGCGTAGAGGTGACGTCCCTTCGTGTAAACCGGCGTCGTCGAGGTGTTCAGATATTTCGGTTCGCCGTCGCCGAGCAGCCGGCCGCCGAAGGCGATGACTTCGCCGGTAGTCGCGTGCGTCGGAATCATCAGACGGTCGCGGTAAAAATCGTAATAGCCGCGCTGACCGCTCTTGACCAAGCCGGCTTTGGCCGCCAGCGCGAGGTCGACGCCGTTGCGCTGCAACTCGCCGACCAGCGCGTCCCAGGAATCGGGCGCGAAACCCAGCGCGAAGCGCTCGATCGTTGCTGCGGAAAAGCCGCGGCGCTCGCAGTACCCGAGCGCCGCCGCGCCGGCCGGCGAATTTAGCGCGCGCGCAAAGAAGTTGGCTGCGAGCCGGTTGGCTTCGTAGATCGCCTCCCGCTCGGTCCGCGCCCGCGCTGCGCCGGGCCGCTCGGCTTCGACCTCGATGCCGGCCTTGGAGGCCAGCATCTGCACTGCGTCGGCAAAGGTGGCGTTCTCGAGCTTCTGCACGAACGTGATGACGTCGCCGCCCACGCCGCAGCCGAAACACTTGAAGAACCCCTTGTCCGGATGGACGTGGAACGAGGGCGTCTTCTCACCGTGAAACGGGCACAAGCCGACCAGATCGTTGCCGCGCTTCTTGAGCGAAACGTATTGGCCGATGAAGCTCGCGATGTCCACGCGTGCGTGGATCTCGCGGATCGTCTCCTGGTCGAACCTCACGCAGAGGTAGTTCGGCGCGCGGGCGGTGTCACCCTGAGCGCGTCGAAGGTCCGCTCGTGAAGCGCATCTTCGACCCGGTGCACCACTTCATCGAGCTTTCGACGCCGGAGGCGCGGCTGCTGGACCTTCCGGCGATGCAGCGGCTGCGACGGCTGCGCCAGCTCGGGTTGGCTTACCTGGCGTTCCCCTCCGCCGAGCACTCGCGGTTCAGCCACGCGCTGGGCGCGCTCGCGATGGGCACTCGCGCGTTCGACGAACTGGTTCGCCACGGACGCGAGTTTTTCGACGACGACGCCGACGTCGCGTACCAGCGGCGCCTGGTGCGCGCGGCCCTGCTGCTGCACGACGTCGGTCACGGCCCGTTCAGCCACGCTTGCGAAGCGGTGCTCGGCGTTCGCCACGAAGCGCGAACCGCCGAGATGCTCGCGCTGGACGACCTGCGCGCCGCACTCGAGGCGATGGACGTGGATTCCCAGGACGTCCTCGGGCTCGTTCTCGGCGACGCCGAAAGCCGCTACCCGGCGCTACGCGAGGTGGTGAGCGGACCGAACCTCGACGCCGACCGGATGGACTATCTTCAGCGCGACGCCTACTTCACCGGGGTCGCAACCGGCCGCTACGACGCCGACCAGCTCGTCGCGTCGCTGCGGCTGTTCTCGCGCGGCGACTCCGTCGTGATGGGAATCGACGGTCGCGGCGTCGTCGCGCTCGAGTCGTTCGTGATGGCGCGCTACATGATGTTCGCCTCGGTCTATTTTCATCACACGACCCGAACCTTCGAGCGCGTGCTTCAGGAGGTGCTGCGGCAGCTCTGGCCGCAGCCCGAAGCGCTCGATCCGATCGACGAGTTTCTGCGGTGGGACGATTTCCGGGTGCTCAACGAGGTCTCGGCGGACCCGTCGCCGGCGGCCCGCGCGCTGCGCGAGCGCATTCGGGTCTACGCGCTCGCCGCCGAGTTCAACGCGGAACGCGACCTGCGCCTCTACGAAAGCTGCGAGCGCGCGCTGCGGGAGCGTTTCGGCGGCGAGAACGTTTGGGCCGACGAGCAGTCGCAGGTTTTGCATCGCCTGCCGCTGGGCGTCGGCGCCGAGCACACCGTGTGGGTCCGAACCGCCGCCGGCGTGGTCGACGCGCGCGAAGCCTCGGATCTGATCGCCAAGCTGACCGGCAAGGCGTATTGGCGCAAGCTGTTCGTGCGGCGCGAAGCGGTCGACGTTCGAGAAGCCCGCCGCATCTGTGCGGCGATCGTCGCGAAGAGCTCGGGCTGACGCGCTACGTCAAGTCGCCGATGGCCGCCTGCGCGGCCGACAGCCGCGCGATCGGCACGCGGTACGGCGAGCAGGAGACGTAGTCCAAGCCCAAGGCATCGCAGAACGCGACGCTGCTCGGTTCGCCGCCGTGCTCGCCGCAGATTCCGATCTTGAGCCCTTCGCGCGCCGCGCGGCCGAGCTCGACGGCGGTGCGCATCAGCCCGCCGACTCCGACGCGATCGAGGACCTGGAACGGATCGTCCTTGAGGATTTTCTTCGTCAAGTAGACCGGAATGAACGATGCCTCGGCGTCGTCGCGGCTGTAGCCGTACGTCGTTTGCGTGAGATCGTTGGTGCCGAACGAGAAGAACTCGGCGTGGGCCGCGATTTGACCGGCAACCAGACACGCCCGCGGCAGCTCGATCATCGTTCCCACGTGGTAGTGCAGGTGCGCGCCGTTCGCGGCGATCGCCTCGCCGGCTACGGCTTTCACGGCTTCGTAGGTGAACTGCATCTCCTCTTTGGTCCCGACGCCCGGAATCATCACCTCCGGGCGCGGATCGAGGCCTTCGGCCGCCAGCGCGCACGCCGCTTCGAAAATGGCGCGCACCTGCATCGCGTAGATCTCGGGAAAGACGATGCCCAGGCGGCAGACGCGCAACCCCAGCATCGGATTCTGTTCGTGCAGCTGCAGCACGCGGTGAAGCACCGCGTCGCGGATTTTGAACTCCGGCGAATCGCTTCCGCGCTGGATGCGCAGCTCGGTCACCTCGACGAGCAGCTGGTCGAGCGGCGGAAGGAACTCGTGCAGCGGCGGGTCGAGCAGCCGGATCGTAACCGGCAGCCCGTCCATCGCGCGCAAGATCCCGGCGAAATCTCCGCGCTGGATCGGCAGCAGCTTAGCCAGCGCTTGCGCGCGCGCTTCTTCCGAGTCCGCGAGGATCATCTGCTGCACGATCGGGAGGCGATCTTGCTGCATGAACATGTGCTCGGTGCGGCACAGGCCGATGCCTTGCGCGCCGAGCTGACGGGCTTTCTCGGCGTCTTCGGGCGTGTCGGCATTCGCCCACACCTGCATGCGGCGCAGCTCGTCGGCCCACGAGAGAAACGTCGCCAGCCAGTCCGGCAACTCCGAAGGCGGCGGGATCAGCGGCAGTTCGCCGATCGCGACCCTCCCGGTCGAACCGTCGATCGTGATCCAGTCGCCTTCGCCCAGCGCCGTGCCGGCGAAGACGGCGCGCTTGTTGCGGCGGTCGATCTGCAGCGCCTCGCAGCCGGCGACGCACGGCTTGCCCATTCCGCGAGCCACGACCGCGGCGTGCGAGGTCGCGCCGCCTTTGGCAGTGAGCACGCCGGCGGCGGCGATCATGCCGTGCACGTCGTCGGGATTGGTCTCGACGCGTACCAAAATGGTCTTCCGGCCCCGCTCCTTCCACTCGACCGCGTCGTCGGCGGAGAAGACGATTTGGCCGGCCGCGGCGCCCGGCGACGCGTTGAGGCCTTTGCAGGCGACCTCGAACCGCAGTGACGGATCAATGCGCGCGTGAAAGAGCTGATCGAGCGACTGCGGATCGACCATACCGACGGCGCGGCGCCGGTCGATCGTGCCTTCGCCGACGAGCGCGAGGGCGATCTTCACCGCCGCTTCGGCGCTGCGCTTGCCGCTGCGCGTCTGCAGCATGAAGAGCTTTCCGCGCTCGACCGTAAACTCGATGTCCTGCATGTCGCGATAGTGGCGTTCAAGGCGCTGTGCGATTTCCCGAAACTGCCGGAACACGTCGGGCTGAGTGGTCGCGAGGTCGGAAATGCGTTCGGGCGTCCGAATTCCGGCGACCACGTCTTCGCCTTGGGCGTTGCGCAGGTACTCGCCGAACAGCACCGGCTCGCCGGTGTTCGGATCGCGGGTAAAGGCGACGCCGGTTCCGGAGTCGTCGCCCAAGTTGCCGAAAACCATCTCCATGACGGTGACGGCGGTTCCCCATTCGTCGGGGATCTTGTTGAACTTCCGGTAGTCGATCGCGCGCTTGGAGTTCCACGAGTCGAAGACGGCCGCAATGGCGAGCATCAGCTGCTCGCGAACGTCCTGCGGGAACTCGCGGCCGGCGCGTTCGGCAACCAACGTCTTGAAGCGTGCCGTCAGCCGCTTCCACGACGCCGCGTCGATCTCGGGGTCGGAGGCGACGCCGAGCGACGCTTTCGTCTCGTCGATGAGCTCCTCGAAGACCTCGTGCTCGATGCCGAGCACGATCGTCGAAAACATCGTGACGAAACGCCGGTAGGCATCCCACGCGAAGCGTTCGTTCGAAGTCAGGGCCGCGAGCCGCTCGACCGTCCGATCGTTGAGGCCGAGATTGAGTATCGTGTCCATCATTCCGGGCATCGAGACGCGCGCGCCGCTGCGGACCGACACGAGCAGCGGGTTATCGGTCGATCCGAAGCCTTTCCCGGTGCGCCGCTCCAGCTCGCGCATCGATTCGTAAACCTGCTCCTCGAGACCGTCGGGCAGCGAGCGTCCCGCGTCGTAAAACCGCAGGCAGGCTTCGGTCGTGATGGTAAAGCCGGCGGGAACCGGCAAACCGGCCGACGTCATCTCGGCCAGTCCCGAGCCCTTGCCGCCCAGCAGGTCGCGCATGTGCGCGCCGCCCTCTTCGAAAAAGTAGACGAACTTCTCGTCGCTCGTCATGCGTTCAGCCGCTCTCGGAGATATTCGCCGAGGCGATCGGCGGCGATGCGGTCCTGGCGCATCGAATCGCGATCGCGCACGGTGACGCCGTTGTCCTCGAGCGTCTCGTGGTCGATCGTGATGCAAAACGGCGTGCCGATCTCGTCTTGCCGGCGATAGAGCTGGCCGATGTTGCCTTCGTCGTATTGCGTGCGATGGTGCGGCCGCAGGCCGCTTTCGACGTTGCGCGCGCGCTCGACCAGGTCGGGCCGGTTGCGGGCCAGCGAAAAGACCGCCGCCTGCACCGGCGCGATCGCCGGATGGAACCGCAGCACCACGCGTTCGACGCTCTTTCCCGCCGGATCGAGGCTCGTCTCCCGTTCGAACGCGTCGATCAGAAACGTCAGCGCCGTACGGTCCATTCCGGCCGAGCTTTCGATCAGCAGGGGCGTGTAATGCGTCTTGGCCGCCTCGTCGAAAAAGCGCAGGTCCTTGCCCGATTGCTTCATGTGCGCGTCGAGGTCGTAGGTGCCGCGATGGGCGATCGATTCCAGCTCGCCCCAGCCCCACGGAAATAAGTACTCGACGTCGATTCCGGCCTTGGCGTAGTGCGGGCGCTCGGTTTCGGTCAGTTCGTAAAACCGCAGGCGCCCGGAGTCGATCCCGTAGTCGGAGTACCACGCCTTTCGCAGTTCGACCCAGCGGTGAAACGCTTCCATGTCGCGGCCGTCGTCCGGCACGAAATACTCCAGCTCGGCTTGCTCGAACTCGCGAACGCGGTAGGTGAAGTTCCCGGGCGTGATTTCGTTGCGAAACGACTTGCCGATCTGCGCGATGCCGAAAGGCGGCCGCTTTCGCGCCGTTTGGTACACGTTCTTGAAGTTGACGAAGATGCCCTGAGCGGTCTCGGGCCGGAGATAAGCCTGCGCCGACGTGTCCTCCATCGGGCCGACGAACGTCTTCATCATCAGGTTGAAGTTGCGGGGCTCGGTGAACGAGTCTTTACTGCCGCAGTCAGGACACTTGGTGCGATCTTTGAGATGATCGAGACGGAAGCGGTGCTTGCAGACCTTACAGTCGACCATGACGTCGTGAAAAGCGTCGACGTGGCCGGACGCCTTCCACGCGTCCGGATGCATGACGATCGACGAATCGAACGCCACGACGTCGTCCCGCAGCTCGACCGTATCGCGCCACCAGGCGTTCTTCACGTTGCGCTTGAGCACGGCGCCCAACGGCCCGTAGTCCCAAAACCCGTTGATTCCGCCATAGATCTCGCTCGACTGAAAGACGAAGCCGCGACGCTTTGCCAACGCCGCGATATCGTCCATCGTCGCCGTTTTCGGGATGGCCGCTTCCATAGGGGGTGGTAGATTTATCACCCCCGAGGTAAAACCCCGTCGCGGCCGGCGGCCTGCGGGTCAGCCGGCGGCGGCGGTGCGGGTTGCCTTGGGCTGCGTCTGCGCGCGCAATTGCCCGCAGGCTGCGGCGATATCGCGCCCCATGTTGCGACGTACCGTCAACGGGACGCCGGCGGCTTCCAGGATGCCGGCAAACTCCCAAATCCGCGTTTCGAGCGTTCCCGAAAACGGTGCGTCGGGCGTGGCGTTGTACGGAATCAGGTTCACGTGATAGAGGCGCCCGCGCATGAGCTCGGCCAGGCGGCGCGCGCACTCCGCCGTATCGTTGACGCCTGCGAGCATCACGTATTCGAAGAAAACCTTGCGGTTCGTCGCCCCGACGTAGCGCTCGCAGGCGGCCATGAGCTGAGCCATCGGAAAGCGGCGATTGACCGGCATGATCGGCGAACGCACGGCGTCGTCGGGAGCGTGCAGCGAGATCGCGAGGTTCACTTGCAAATCCTCGGCGGCGAATCGGTCGATCTTGTCGACCAGCCCGACGGTAGAGATCGTGATGTGACGGTGTCCGAGACCGAACCCGTTGGCATCGTTGAGCAGCGCTACGGCATTCATGACGGCGTCGTAGTTGTGAAACGGCTCGCCCATGCCCATGAAGACGACGTTGGTGATGCGTTTGCCGCGCGCGCGCAACTCGCGAGCGAAGAATCGAGCCTGGTCGAAGATTTCCAAGGCGTCGAGGTTGCGGGAGAAACCGGCCTGCCCGGTCGAGCAGAACGCACACGCGAACGCGCAACCGGCTTGCGACGAGATACAGACGGTCGTACGGCCGCCGCGATGCTCCATGAGCACGGCTTCGACTTCTTTGCCGTCCCGAAGCCGAAACAAGCCCTTCGTCGTCTGACCGTCGTTGGAACGCTGCAAGACGGCCGGCTCCACGGCCGAAAACGCGACGCCCCGGTCGCGCAGCGCCTGCCGCATCGGTTTGGGAAGGGTCGTGATGCCGTCGACGTCCCAGACCATTTCTTTGCACGCGGCACCATACATCTGCCGCAGCCGGTACGGGCGCAGTTCGAATGCCGCCGCGAACGCTTCGGCGCCGGCGAATCCGGCGCGAGCCGCCACGTCGGAAAGCCAGACGGAGAGGGGGTCGCGAGTCACGCGCCCCATTGTAGCATAGTGCGCGTCGTGGAAGTCCGGGAGCGGCCGGTGCCGATCTCACGGTATGCCGATCCGGCTTTGCCCAGCGGCGGCCTCACGACCAGCGTCGTGGCGGTCGTCACCGACGCCGTGCGAAACGGGCGGCCCGTCGTCGGCTACGGTTTCTCGTCGTTCGGCCGGTTCGCGCAAAGCGGACTGATTCGCGAGCGCTTCGCACCGCGTCTGATCGGCACGGATCTCGAAGGCCCGGCCGGCGACCTCGATCCGTTTCGCGCGTGGCAAGTCATGATGGCCGGCGAAAAACCCGGCGGCCACGGCGAGCGTTGCGTCGCGGTCGGCACGTTGGACATGGCCCTCTGGGACGCCGCCGCAAAAGCCGCCGGCCTTCCGCTCTACCGTCAGGTCGCACGCTCCCTCGGCGTCGCCCTCCCGGTTGGGGAGACGATCGCAGCCTACGCGGGCGGCGGTTACTACTATCCGCACGACGACGGCGTTCGTTTGCGCGAAGAGATTCGCGATTTCGTGGACCGTGGCTTCACTCACGTGAAGATCAAGATCGGCGGAGCATCGCTGGCGCGCGACCTAGCGCGGATCGAGGCCGCACTCGAGCTTCTGCCGAGCGGCGCGCATCTCGCCGTCGACGCGATGAACGCCTACGATGCGGCGCTGGCTGGCGGTGCGGCCGAGGCCTTCGAGCCATACGGCCTGTGGTGGTTCGAAGACGTCTGCGACCCGCTCGATTTCGAAACGCTGGCTACGGTCGCGCAGCGTTACCGCCATCCGATTGCCGCCGGAGAAGCGATCTTTTCCGAAGCCGAAGCCAAGCTGCTGGACCGCTACGGAGGCCTGCGGCGAGAGCGCGACGTGCTGCTTTTCGACCCCGTGCATTGCTACGGACTGCCGGGCTTCCTGCAGATCGTGCGGACGCTGGAAGGGCGCGGCTGGCCTCGCTCGGCATTTTGGCCGCACGGCGGTCACGCCTATACCTCGCACGTCGTTCGCGCGCTGGGTCTGGGCGGCGCCGAAGTCAATCCGCGCTGTTTCGCGCCGTTCGGCGGCGGCGTCCAAGATTGGGAGCGTCCGGGTATCGGCTTCGAAGCCGATCCCGCCGCAATAGCGCTCTTCCAGGCGCTGGGCTAGGTTTCGAATAGCGGTGCTTGCACCATCGGTTGCGGCGCTTCTTCTCGCGCCTGCGCGATTTCCGCGAGCTTCGCGCGTACGGCCTTGAGATCGGCCCAAACCAGTCGTTTGACGGCTTCGATTTCGCCGCCGGTCTGCCGCAGCACGTAGGCGGGGTGAAACGTGACCATCAACGGGATACCGTTCGGCCCTTCGTACCATCGTCCGCGCATCTTGGTGATCTGAAAGTCGCGGCCCAAAAACGACTTTGCGGCCGGAGCGCCGAGTGCCAAAATCGTGTCGGGTGCGACGACTTCGATCTGCTCGTCCAAGAACGGACGGCAGTTGCTCATCTCTTCGGGCTCCGGCGCACGGTTGCGCGGCCCGCGCGGGCCCGGGAGCGTCGGCCGGCATTTGACGGTATTGCAGATGTAGACGTCCTCGCGCGGCAGCCCGATCGCGGCCAGCATCCGGTCGAGCAGTTGTCCGGCCCGTCCGACGAACGGCCGCCCGAGCGCGTCTTCGGTTTCTCCCGGACCTTCGCCCACGACCATCAGCCGCGCACACGGATCGCCTTCGCCGTAGACGTTGTGCTTGCGCTCGTAGCCGATCCGGCAGCGGCGGCACGCCGCGGCCGCAATCGCCAACCGCTCCAGGACGTTGGTACGGCGAGCGCGCTCCTCTAAGCTCACGCCTTCGCTACCAAGACGGCCTGTCCGAAGGCGACCACTTTGCACGAACCGTCGCTGCCCTCGGAAACGTAGAACTGCAGGCCGACGACGGCGTTGGCGCCGAGTCCGTCGGCGCGGCGCCGCACGGCCTCGAGCGCTTCCGAGCGCAGCTGCTCGGCATCGCTGATGAACTCGCCGGCCGACAGGCCGATCAGCATTCCCAAGCTCCGAAACGTCGAGCGCAGACGGTTGCGCGGGCGCGACGCGATTCCCGACACGTACCCGAAATCGCGAACGATGCGGTAGCCCTCGAGCCGGTCGAAGGTGACGACGTCGTCGTGCGCGATCATGTCAGTGCGGCAGGCAAGTCGCCTCGCGCGGTCGGAGAAGAGCGCGTCATGCTCGAGACTTCCCCGTCGGTCCTCATCATCCGCCTCGACGCCATCGGCGACGCGCTCGCGTTGACGCCGTTGCTGGCGGCGCTCAAACGAGACCGGATTCCGGCCGACGTCGTGCTGCGTCCCGTCAATGCCGGCGTCTTTTCGAGCCGAGCCGTTCGCAGCGTCGTGACTGCCGGTTTCGCGTTGCGCTCGGACGCGAGCGAAACCTTGGCGGCGATCGCAGCGCTGGGCGCCGAACTCGCGCAGCGCCGGTACACGCACGTCTTGGTCGCCACCGAAGATCCCGGGGGCTACCGGCTGGCGCGCGCGACCGGCGCGCGCACGCGCGTCGGCTTCGTCAACGGCTGGGGCAAGCCGTTCAAGACGCTGTGGGCGCGGCATCTTCTCACGCGCGCGCTCAATCGGACCGCCGGCTTGGATCCGCGAGCCCCGCACGAGTGCGCGGTGCTCTTTCGTCTCGGCGACTCGCTGGTTCGCGAATCGGAGCCGACGCGCAAGCTCGCGCGCCTGCGCCCGCTGGTGATCGAGGAAGAACCGCCCGCCGACGAGCGCGTCGCCGTGCAGATCACCGACAAGTGGCGGCGTTTGGGCTTTCGCGACGAGGACGTCGCCGCTCTCGTGCGCCGCGCCGCCGCCGCGTGGCCGATCCGCGCGATCGGTTCGGCTTCGGAATCGGCGTACGCGAGCGCGATCGGACAAGCGACCGGCACGCACGTCGAACTCTTCGAAAAGCTCGAGCCGTGGAAGCGCGCGATCGCCGGTGCGCGTGCGGTCATCGCTCCGGATTCGGGGGCGCTGCACGTCGCCGGCATGACCGGAACGCCCGTCGTCGGGGTCTTTCCGCAGACGCCCGAGGCCGCGCTGCAAACCACGCGCTGGGCGCCGTGGGCCGCGCCCTACCGGCTCGTCGTCTCCAACGCCGAGTGGCCCGCCCAGGCCGTCGCGGCCGCCTCCGAGCTGGTCGCGCAGCGCGACCCTACGGGCATCCGTTGACGCTCCGGTAAAACTCGATGCCGCCTCGGCGCGCGACCAGCGCGTAGCGCCCGTCGCTCACCAGCGATTGCAGCGCGCCGCCGTATTCCACCAGGCGCGGCGAATCCGGAAAAGCGCGATCGATCAGCGCAAAACATGCGCGCAGCGGCGTCGACGCCCGCTCCGGCAAGAGCGTGGCCGACGGGTCGTCCAACGCCAAGTGGGTGTAGGCTTCCTCTTGCGTCGCGACGCTCGCGTCGCGCGGCAAACCCGCCAGCGCGGTATCGAGCGCTGCGTCGCGCGGCTGGCGCAGCCGCAGATTGATCCCGGGATGTAACGGGTCTGCGACGACCAGCTCGAGCACGCACAGCGCGAGCGCCCAGCCTACGGCGCGGCGCCGCACCGCCGCGTTCCCGACACCGGCGGCACCGGCCGCGAACGCGTAGAGCACGTAGCCGATCCAGGCGCCGGCGTAGTGCGATCCGAGCGTGTAGGTCGTGCTCATTCGGCTGGCGAGCACTTCGACCAGCGGCGGCACGGCAACGACGATCGCGGCCGTGCGCAGCGGCAGGAACGCGAGCGGAACGAAGACCAGGAGCAGAAAGCCGAAACGCTCGAGGATGCCGCGCGGCAGCAATGCGGCCGCGTCGACGCTCGTCCACGCGTAGAACCGCGACGGCTGCCAGTGCGGATTTGCATCGGCGTGCGGCTGAATCCACCCGAAGAACGCCAGCGCGACCACCGCCGAAACTGCCGCGACGCCGAGCGCGAAGTTCCGGCGAAACGGATCGCTTCGGTAGGCAATCGCGCCGGCCACGCCGGCAAAGGCCAGAAAGCAGGCCTGATCTTCTTTGACGGCGACGGCGGCCAGCACGGCGACCGCGGCCGTTCGGAATCGACCGGTATCGAACCCGTAAAGCGCCCACACGACCGCGGCCGGAGCGAAACCGTTCTCGTGAAAATCGCCGAACGTCAATCCGGCCAACGGCGGATAGAGCCACACTGCCGTCGCCGCCAGTCGCGCGGTGCCGGCGTCGCTGCGGGCGCGTACCAGCGCGTAGACGGGCGGCGCGCACAGCGCACCCGCCAGCGCTTGCAGCGCCACCAGCGTGATCGGCGAATGCGCGAAGCCCACCGCGCCGCCGACCGCAAACAGGATGGGCGAGAAGTGAAACGCCCAATGGCTGCCTTCCAGCGGATTGCAGAAGCACCCGAACGCGCTGGCGACGGTTTGTTCGAAGATCCCGAAATCGACGAGATTGCGATGAACCGCGTACTTCTGCGCCCCCAGCAGCGTAAACACGACGGTGTAAAGGGCGCACCCGACCCACAGGTAGCGGTCGCGCATCTATGCCGGCGCGCGCCTCTGCTGGAGATACGGCCAGATGAAAGAGTCGATCTCGCCGTCGAGCACCGCCTGCGCATTTCCGGTTTCGATCGCCGTGCGGTGGTCCTTCACCAGCTGGTAGGGCTGCAAAACGTACGAACGGATCTGCGATCCCCACTCGTTGGCCTGGCGTTCGCCGCGCAAGTCGGAGAGTTTGCGGTCGTGTTCCTCAGCCGCGCGCTGCACCAGCTTGGCGCGTAAGATGCTGGTCGCCACCTCTCGGTTCTGGGTCTGCGACCGCTCCTGCTGGGATGCGACGACGATTCCGGTCGGAATGTGAATCAGCCGGACCGCCGATTCGGTTTTGTTGACGTACTGGCCGCCCGCTCCGCTGGATTTGAACGTCTCGACGCGCAGGTCGTCGGGCTTGATCTCGACGTCGAGCGCGCTGCCCGCCTCGATTTCGGGAATCACGTCGACCGCCGCAAACGACGTGTGGCGCCGGTGCGCCGCATCGAACGGCGAAAGGCGCACGAGACGGTGGACTCCGCGTTCGCTCTCGAGCATTCCGTAAGCGTTGCGGCCGCGAACGAAAAACGTGACCGACTTCAAACCGGCTTCTTCGGCGGGCGACTCGTCGACGATTTGGGTCGCGTATCCCTTCGTCTCGGCCCATCGCAGGTACATGCGCGCGAGCATCTGGGTCCAGTCGGCCGCGTCGACGCCCCCGGCGCCGGCGTAGATGCTGACGATCGCGTTATGAGCGTCGAACTCGCCGTTGAAGTTTGCGGCCATCTCGAGGCGCTCGATTGCCGCTTGCGCGTGCTCGATCGCCTCGCCGGCCTCGTGCTCGGCGGCCGGGTCGCCTGCGAACAAGGCGAGCATCTCGCGTGCGTCCGCGAGCTGCCGGTCGACCGATGCCATCGCTTCGGTCTCTTCCCGCAACTCCGAGATTTCTTTCATTACGCGCTGCGCGAGCTCGGGATCGCTCCAAAATCCCTCGCTGCGGGAGCGTTCTTCCAGCTCGGTTACGCGGCGTTGTTTGCCGGCGTAGTCAAAGACGCTCCTTGAGCGCTTGGAGGCGCTCGCCGAGACGTGCGATCGATGTCAGCTGGGTATCGCTCATGTCGGCAGAGCGTTTCTTAACGCGCGCGGGACTCCCTTGTCGCGTGCGCGATTCGTCGTGAACGAACGTGCAACTTCACGACGGAGGTCCACATGTATCTTCAGCCGCTCGAGGGCACGCTCGCCCAAGCGTCCTTTCCGCCGATTGCCGAGCCGGGCGACGGCGGAGCCTTACCGCTTCCCGAACCGGGGTTTCCGCCGGGTCTCGGCAGCGACGGCATCTCGCGCATGCTTCCGCCGTTCTACGGCGCCGGCGGCTTGCCGAGCCCGCTGCAGAGCGGAATGTTCGGTCCGCTCGCCGGTCTGATGCAGCAGCTCGTGCAAATGCTGCAGGCCTTCATGGGCTACGGTTCGTCCCCGCTGGGCGGCGGCACGTACCCGCAGCCGTACGAGCCCGAGCAATACTTCGCCAACGCCGGCGGGGGCAGCGAAGGCGATCCTCACCTCTCGTTCAACGGCAACCGGTGGACCAGCATGCAATCGCAGCCGAGCCTGCTGCAGTCCAACTCCATTCCCGGAGGATTTCAAATCTCGACGCAGGTCACGCCGCCGACGGCGCAGGGCGTAAGCTGGAACCAGTCCGCCACCGTCACGCTCGACGGCGGCGCGACCTCGATAACGATGAACGAAGGCGGTCAGCCTTCGATCGTGAGCGGCGGGCAAGCGCAAACGATCGCTCCCGGGCAGACGCTCCAGCTCGGCAACGGGCAAAGCGTGAGCTGCAATCAAAACGGGTCGCTGCGCGTCGTTGCCGCCAACGGTCTGGGCGGAGAGATCTCGACAACGCTCGCGGCTCGAGCGCGCGGCGTCGACGTCGACGTGAGCGCGCAGAACGTCGATCTCGGAGGCGCGCTGGTCGACCGAAGCAGCGGCCTCGGCGCAACCAGGCCGCCCTACTAGCGCTTCTGCAGGGCTTTGCCTGCGTCGCCCAGGAACCTCGCTTTCGATGAACTCGTGTATGCGCGTGACGGCCTCTATCGTCTCCGCGATTCTGGCTGGGTGCTCGGTAAGCGGGCCTACGACGGAAAGCGGTACCCTGCTCCCGCAAGCGGTTTCGCCGAACGTTCGGCAGCGCGCAACGACGACGCCCATCCAGCACGTCGTCATCCTCATTCAAGAGAACCGCTCGTTCGACAACCTGTTCGCGACCTTTCCCGGAGCCGACGGCTCGACCCACGGCTTCGAGAGCAACGGGCAGCGCGTCACGGTGACCGAAAGCAACTTGGTCGGACCCGACATCGGGCACGGATACAAGGCTTTCACCATCGAGTACGACCACGGAAAGATGGACGGTTTCAACAACGATCCGACCGGACCGCACAACTTGCCGGCCGGCGCCATCCCGTATCATTACGTCAATCCGGCGCAAATCGCACCGTACTGGACGCTGGCCCACCAGTACGTGCTTGCCGACCACATGTTCCCGACGATGTTCAGCGGCAGCTTTACCGCTCATCAGGACTTGATCGCCGGAGCGACCGAGATCGACGACAAAGCGAGCATCATCGACGATCCAACCCATTCGCCGTGGGGCTGCGACGCGCCGGCAAATACGGTCACGTCGCTGTTCACTTCGACCGGGCATTACCTTGCCGACAAAGGTCCGTTCCCGTGCTTCAAGTACGGAACGATGCGCGACCTGCTCGACGCGGCCGGCGTTTCGTGGAAATATTACGCGCCGTACGATTCCGGAAAGAACTTCGGTATCTTTTGGAGCGCGTTCGACGCGATCGCAGCGGTCCGGCATGGACCCGAGTGGGCTTCCAACGTCTTGTCGCCCGAGACCAAGGTGCTCGACGACGTCAGCGCCGGAAGGCTGCCTTCCGTTGCCTGGGTCGTACCCGATCGCATCAACTCCGATCATCCGGGTGGAACCTCGGACACGGGGCCGTCCTGGGTCGCGCAGGTCGTCAACGCGATCGGCGAAAGCAAATATTGGAAGTCGACGGCCATCGTGCTGCTCTGGGATGACTGGGGCGGATTCTACGACAATGCGAAGCCGCCGCAGATTCACTACTTCGGACTGGGGTTCCGCGTCCCGACGATCGTGATCTCGCCGTATGCGAAGACGGGGTACGTCTCGCACACGCAGTACGAATTCGGCAGCATTCTCAAGTTCGTCGAACAGAACTGGTCGCTCGACAGCCTTGGAACCACCGACGCGACGGCAACGAGCATCTCGAATTGCTTCGACTTCGCGAAGCCCCCGCGGCGGTTCGCGCCGATCGCGGCGAAGTATTCACGCGCCTTTTTCGAACGTCAGAAGCCGTCCGGTCTTCCGGTCGACGACGAATAGGGCAGCGGCCCGCGACCGGGCGCCCTCACGAATGCCGCTCGCAACGCTCGGCCAGACACTTCGGTCCGCCGACTCCGACGGCGCTGCATCCGCAGGGCCAGGTGTAGCGTAGAACCTTCGGGTTGGTGTGCACGGCCGTCGAGACCACCGGCTCGCCGAGCTCGCGCTGCAGCCGGAACAGCACGGTCACGAACCTCCGCGGCGCGACTTGGCGTAAGCGCAGCATGCTCGGTGAACGTTTGTCGGGCGGCGATGGTTCGCTTCAATGCCCTCGCTTGATTTTTCGGCCGTCGCGGCCGTCTTTCGACAGGGCGCCGTGAATCGCGCCGGCCACGGCATCGGCGACCAACAGCACGACGCTTCCGGCGATCATGGCGATCGTCACCAGCAGTCCGATCGTCAGCCACAAGCGATTCTGTTGCGGAACCGGCGAGAGAAGCCAATTCAACGTGTGTCCGATGAGGCCGAAATCAGCACTAATTTCCGAGCCGATACTGTTGAACATCGATTTTGCGCCGCTGTGGTCTCTATCGGCAGAAACCGACGGTTTCCGTACGAAAGGCCGCGCGGGCAGAGGTTCGACCAGGGCGCCTTTACCACGCCTTCGAAGTGCGTAAGGCACGACCAAGAATTGCGCGCGAAAGGGACCCGTTATGAAACGTCCGCCGGTTCTCGCAATACTCGGACTCGCGTTCGTCGCCGCTCTGGCATTGCACACGGCGCGCGTCGGCGTGGCCGCACCCGCGGCCGCGAACGGCGAAACCGTCTTCAGCACCAACTGCGCCGGCTGTCACGGTGCGACCGGCGCCGGCGGCGGCCCGTTTCCGCCCCTGGCCGGGAATCCCCACGTTACCGCCGCGGACACGTCGGCACTGATCGCCACCGTGCTCAACGGCCGGAGCGGTCCGATGGAGGTCAACGGAAGGACCTATGGCGGCGTCATGCCCGCCTGGAAGGGCGTTCTGTCGCACGCCGAGATTGCCGCCGTTTTGACGTACGTTCGTTCGGCATGGGGGAATCAGGCCGCGATCGTCTCGGCCGAACAGGTTGCGGCTGCCAGCGCGCCGAGCGGGCTCAGCGGTGCCCAGATCTTCGCGGCCAAGTGCGCGGCGTGTCATCAAGCCCACGGACAGGGAAGCAGCCTCGTCCCTCCGCTCGCCGGCAACCCCGTGGTTACCGCGGCCGATCCCAAGCAGATGATCTCGGTGATCGTCAAAGGCCGCAGCGGCCCGTTGCAGGTGAACGGCAAAACTTACGACGGAAAAATGCCGACGTGGAGCGGGCAGCTCTCTAACGCGGATATCGCGGCGGTCGCCACCTACGTGCGTTCGGCGTGGGGCAATAACGCGCCCGGCGTCACCGAACAAGACGTCGCCGCCGCCGGATCCGCCGTTCTCGCGACGGTCGGCGCCTCGATCTTCACGCTCAACTGCGCGCGTTGCCATCAGTCGAGCGGCATCGGCCGTCCGACGATTCCCGCGCTTGCGGGCAACAAAGACGTGCTGGCGGCCGATCCGACGCACGTCATTGCCATCGTCGAAAACGGCCGCCACCTGATGCCGTCGTGGAGGGGTCAGCTCTCCCCCGCCGACATCGCGGCGGTATTGACGTACGTGCGCTCCGCTTGGGGAAACGATGCCGGCCCGGTTACCGAGCCGGAGGTGGCCGCCGTCAAATAGCTGCCGGGTTCTCCACGGGTTCGCGCAGGTCTTGGCTCTTCGGCGCGTCCGAGCGCCGCTTTGCGGTCCGTGGATTCGAACGGGAATCCGGTTCCACGCTGAGGACCTTCTGAGTCGCCGCCGATAACGCTCGCGCGCTCGCGAACGTACAATTTATCGGAGGTGATTCAGGATGACCGCAAGACGATGGGCACGGGCAGCGGCTGCGGCGCTAGCGCTGCCGTTACTCGCCGTTTCCGCGAAAGCCAATCCATGGGACGTCAATATCGCGAACGGCTATGCAACGCTCGTGAACGTCTCACCCGTGGCCGCTCGCGTCGAGTTCGACAACGGAACCGTTCGTACGTTCGCACTATCGCACGCCGATTACGACCGGCTCCGAGACATGCGAGGGCTCCCGCTGTCGTTCCAAGTTCGTCACGACGTACTCTCCCCGGTAAGCGGGTGAACGCCGCACCGGGGGGCGCCGGCTGCCCGGCTGCGGGCAGCCGGCACGCCGGTCAGGGTTGCGGCGGCTCGACGCAGAAACGCGCGGAATGCAGGTTCGTCAAAGGTTCGGCGTCGCGCTTTTTGCCGCGCTCGCGTTCGCCGGCGGATCCCTAGCTTTGGCCGCAGATTCGTCGGCACCTCAAACGACCGTCGCTCGCGCGATTCCCGGCGTCACCGGCGATCAGGATCCGTTTCTCTGGCTCGAAGACAAAGACGGCGCGCGCGCGCTCGCGTGGGTCAAGGAGCAGAACGCGCGGACGGTCGCGGTGCTCGAACGCGATCCTCGCTATCCGGCGCTCTACGCGGCGGCGCTCAAGCTCTACGAGTCTCCCGACCGGATCGCCTCGCCGGAGCTGCTGCGCGGCGAGATTTACAACTTTTGGCAAGACGCAGCGCACCTTCGCGGAATTTGGCGCCGCACCACGCTGGAGAGCTATCGCACCGACTCGCCGGATTGGACGACCGTCCTCGATCTCGACAAGCTGGCGGCCGCCGAGCACGCGAACTGGGTGTGGAAGGGCTTCACCTGTGAAGAGCCGTCCGAGCGATACTGCATGATTTCGCTCTCGAACGGCGGCGAAGACGCGGTCACGATGCGCGAGTTCGACCTCGACGCAGGTGCATTCGTTCCCAACGGCTTCGTGCTGCCGCGCGGGAAGCAAGTGGCCGCGTGGGATGGCGACGACGCCCTGCTCGTCTCGCGAGAGTGGGAACCCGGCGAGCTGACCGCGTCGGGCTATCCGTACGTCGTCAAGCGTTTGCAGCGCGGCCAGGCGCTCTCTTCGGCCGTCGAGGTGTTTTCCGGCGAAAAGACCGACCAGCTCTTCACCACTCCCATCGCTCTTACCGACGGCGCCGGCAACCACGCGGCGCTCGTCAATCGCGCACCGACGTTTTTCACGACGCAGCTCTACATTCGAACGCCGCACGGGCTGCAGCGGCTGGCACTGCCGCCGAAAACGTTCGTCGAAGGCATGGTCGACGGCCGGCTGCTGTTCTCGCTGCGGCAGGCGTGGAGCGACGGAAGCACGTCCTTTGCGACGGGCTCGTTGATCGCCGTGCCGCTTGCGGACGCGCTGAAAGACCCGGCGCACGTCACGCCGTCGCCGGTCTACGCGCCGGGACCGCGCGAAGCGATCGCGGTCACCGGAGGCGGCGACGGCGTCGACGTTACGAAAAGCTCGGTGATTCTCTCGATCTATCACGACGTCAACGGACGGGAGATGGTATTCACTCCGGCGTCTGACGGAACGTGGGCCAAGCGGCAGATCGATTTGCCCGGCGATTCCACGACCGCCGTCCAAGCGACGAGCATTCTGAGCGACGACGCATTTCTGACGTCGACCAGCTTCTTGCAGCCGACGGCGCTCTACCTCGCCGATACGGTCACCGGCCGGGCGTCCGTGGTAAAGCAGCTGCCGCCTAAGTTCGATGCGTCGAAGGACGTCGTGGAACAGCACGAGGTTGCCTCTCAAGACGGCACCATGATCCCGTATTACGTCGTCCATTCGAAGAACATGCCGTTTGACGGCCGCAATCCGACCGTGCTCTACGCGTACGGCGGCTTTCAGATCGCGGTGACCCCCGCGTATTCGGGTGAGACCGGCAAGCTTTGGCTCGAGCACGGAGGGGTCTACGCGATTGCCAACATTCGTGGCGGCGGCGAGTTCGGACCGGCCTGGCACGAAGCCGGCCTAACCGTTCACCGCCAGCGCATTTACGACGATTTTTACGCCGTCGCCAAGGATTTGGTGGACCGCAAGATCACCGATCCGCGGCATTTTGGGATCAACGGCGGCTCGAACGGGGGCCTGCTGATGGGCGTCGAGTTCACGCAGCATCCCGAGATGTACAACGCCGTCTCGATCGGCATCCCGTTGCTCGACATGATGCGCTTCGAACATATCGAGGCCGGTGCGTCGTGGGTCGACGAGTACGGCAGCGTTTCGGTGCCGGCGCAACGGGCGTTCTTACGCTCGATCTCTCCCTACCAGAACCTCCGCCCCGGCGTCGCGTATCCCGAGCCATTCATCTGGTCGACCACCAAAGACGATCGCGTCGGTCCTGAAGCGGCGCGAAAGTTCGCCGCCAAGCTCGCGGCCATGCACGTCAACTATCTCTACTACGAAGTTCTCGAAGGCGGCCACGGTCTCGGCGCAAACTTCAAGGAGGACGCCGAGAGTGACGCGCTGCGCTGGACGTACTTCACGATGAAGCTCATGTAATCGAGCGCGAGGGAGCACATGCGAAAAGTCAACACGAAAGACGTGCCCGAGGAGCTGTTGTCCTCGCCCAAAGGGAAATACGAGTGCGGGAGCGTCGAGATCTCGGTCGCGTTGGGGCGCGTCCCCAACAGTACGGATCTCCGCGAGCGTCACCCCTTCGACGTCGAAATTCAACGCGTCCCCCCGGGTCGGCGCAACTATCCGTTTCATTCGCACAGCTCCCAGTGGGAGTTCTACCACGTGATCTCGGGCAGAGGCAGCGTGCGGCACGACGACGGAAGCACCCCGATCGAGGCCGGCGACGCCTTCGTTTTCGAGCCCGGCAAGCCGCATCAGCTCGTCAACGACGGACCCGAAGATCTCGTGGTCTACGTCATCGCCGACAACCCAATCGGCAGCACGAGCCATTATCCCGACAGCAACAAATGGGCCGTCGGGCCGCCCGAGCACAGAACGCTCGTCCGTTCCGAGCCGCTCGACTATTTCGACGGCGAGGAGTGAAGCCGATACTCAGTCATCCGCGCGCCGCCCAACGCTTTGCATCTAGATAAAGCATTTCGAAATTCTCCCAGAAGCCTTCGCCGTGGGTCTGGCGATGGATGCGAACCACCTCGACGAGAAGGTCCCAGGACTTTTCGAGCGGACCCAACGCACAGTCGTAAATTATCGGACCGTCGATCAGACCGTACTTGACGTAGGTTCCGATGCGCTCGAAGGCCCGCATTAAGGAAAGCTCGCGGTGAACCTTCGTATCGGCCATTCCAATCATTGCCACCTCCTCGCGAAATTTTGGATCCTCCATGCGTCGCGGAAGCTCCGTCGCGATGAAGTGTAAGGAGCTCCAAAACTCGGGCGAATTCAGATCTTCGAAGATTTGCAGCGCTCCCTGCAGCTGCGTGGCGCGACGCAAGTTCTCGAGTTGGGCACGCGTCAGTTCCAACTGGCGAATCCCCAAGAGCACGGTCGCCACGATAGCGACCCCCGTGCCGACGGTGGCCAGCGCAGTAACGGATTCCCACGTCATCGCAAGCGGCAACGGTCTTTCGCGAGTTTTGGAAGCATCAAGCCATGCACTCCTCATACCGCGGACGCTCGATAGGTAGACCGCGGGGTTCGGCAACGCGGGGCCCATTCCTAGACGAGCGATGGTGAACGATGAGGGACCTCCGCCTTATGCCTTGGGACTACTCTCGCGGACTCCGAATCGCTAAAATAGCATCGAGAACGGCTGCGACGGCATAAGCCATCGGGAGGCTGTCATGGAACGTGGACTTTTGCCGGGCGCCGACCTGACCAAGCGCGCGGGACTAGGATTCGCCGTCTGCTTGGCGATGGTGAGCAGCGCTTGTTCGTCGCTGCCGGTGCCGTTGGTGCCAAGCTCCGGTCTCACCGCGCCCGCACCGGGGCCAAACGATCTGCGCTCGAGGCCGGCCGCCGGATTTGAGGTCCTCCACACGTTCGAAAGTGCGGCCGGCGGAAGTCAAGTTACGGGCTCGCCGATCGTGTTGAGCAGCGTAGTCTACGGAACGACGCGCGACGGCGGCTTCGGGAAATGCCGCTGCGGCAAGATCTTCGCAATCTCCCAGAGCGGAACGGAACGAACGCTCTACAGCTTTACGGGCGGTCGCGGCGGTTCGTGGCCGGTCCTTCTAACGTCTGAGCGAAACTCGCTCTACGGATCGACGACGACCACGGTTTTTCGCATAACCCCAGGTGGCGCAAAAACGACCACCCTCGAGACGAACTACGACCGGATTCCTCAATCGTTGACCGCGGCGAGCGGTCACCTCTACGGAACGACGCTCGGCGGTTCCCACGACGACGGCGCCGTCGTCGAACTCATGCGCGACGGGAGGGAACGCGTCGCCTATAGCTTCAGCGATCAGAATCAGGCCGGCGGACTCAGGTGGTGGAACGGCGCGCTCTACGGCACCCAGACGGAAGAGAC
>DATJUC010000095.1:0-11751 GCA_035502675.1 Candidatus Acidiferrales bacterium
ACCGGCTCGTCCGGCAGTCCCTCGACGCGCGACGTCCAGTGCTCGCCGCCGTCGGTCGTCACGTAGACGTACGGGCGGAGGTCGTCGAGGCGAAAGCGGTTCACGGCCACGAACGCGGTGTCGTCGTCGAAGTGCGACGCATCGATTTGGGCGATCTTACTCCACGGCGTCAGCCCCGGCGGCGTGACGTTCTTCCAATGCCGTCCGCCGTCGCGCGTGAGCCACACCAGGCCATCGTCGGTTCCCGCCCACAGCGTTCCGGCGTGACGATACGACGGTGCCAGCGCGTAGACCACGCCGCGATGCATCCCGTTCTGCGGATCGTCGGGTTCGAACGGCGCGATGACGCCCGGAACGCCGGGATTCGCGCGCGTCAGATCGGGGCTGATTTGCCGCCAGCTGGACCCGCCGTCGTCGGTCGCGAAGACGACGTTGGCTCCGAAGTACAGGCGGTTGCGGTCGAAGCGATCGAACGCCAGCGGCTCGGTCCGAATCACGCGGTACTTCTTCGAAGGAAGCGCGATCGGCGAGACTTCCTGCGTTTGATCGGTGCTCTCCCAATGCTTTTCGACTTTGCCGCCGTAGAAGACGCCGCGGCGCAGCGGGTCCTCGACGACGTAGCCGTACTCCTGTGCGCCGACCGGCCACCAATCGCGTTCGGTGGTCTCGCCCCAGTTGCCCCGGCTGCTCACGCATGCCGAACCGCTCTCTTGCTGTCCGCCGCACAGCATGTACGGAAACCGATCGTCGGCGAAGACGTGGTACATCTGGGCCGTCGGCTGGTTGTACCACGAGCTCCACGTCGCACCGCCGTCGACCGAGATCGTCGCACCTTGATCGCTGGCGAGCGCTACGATCGCCGGATCGTTGGGGTTGAGCCACACCGCGTGATAGTCGTCGCCGCCGGGCGCGCCCTTGATCGCGACGAACGTTTTTCCGCCGTCGGTCGAGCGATACGTCGACGTGTTGGTGAGATAGATGGTGTCGGCGTCCTGCGCGCTCACCGCGATCGAAACGAGATCGTCGCCGCGTTCGGCGATGTTGGCGGCGCGATTGACCTTCGCGAAATGCGCGCCGCCGTCGTCGCTGCGGTACAGCGCTCCCGAATCGTCGCCTTTGGCTTCTTCGTCGGCATACGCGTAGACCACCGACGGATTGCCGGGAGCGATCGCGATCTCGGTCCGTCCGATCCGCGACGGCAATCCCGAGGTCAGGGGGTTCCAGGTCGTTCCGCCGTCGGTGGATTTGAAGATGCCGCTGCCCGCGATTTCGAACGAACCGCCGATCTCCCACGGCGCTTGGCGTGCGGCCCAAAGGGTCGCGTAGACGACGTTGGGGTCGCGCGGATCGATCGCGACCGCGTACGCGCCCACGTTGTCGTTCTTGTAAAGCACGCGCTGCCAGGTCGCGCCGCCGTCGGTCGAGCGAAAGACGCCGCGCTGAGCGTTCGGCCCGTACGGATGCCCGAGCACGGCCACGAAGAGCCGGCGCGCATCGTGCGGATCGACGGCGATGCCGGGGATTTGCTGGCCGTCTCGCAGTCCCGTGTTCGTCCAGGTGGTGCCGCCGTCGGTCGACTTGTAGAGCCCGTTGCCGATCGCGAGGTCCGGACGCTGTAAACCCTCTCCGCTGCCGGCGTAGACGACGTTGGGATCGCTCGGCGCGACCGCGACCGATCCGATCGAGCCGGTCGGCTCTTTGTCGAAGAGCGGAGTCCACGTTCTGCCGGCGTCCTCGGTCTTCCAGACGCCGCCGTTGACGACGCCGATGTAGAAGACGTTGGGCCGGCCCGGAACCCCGGAAATCGACGCCGTGCGTCCGCCGCGCATCGGTCCGACGTAGCGCCAGTGCAACTGGTGATACAGCGACGGAGCGACGCCGAGCAGCGAGAAGAACGCGGCAACGGCCGCGAGACGGACGTATCGCATGCAAGGCCGTGGTTCGAGTCGATGCTGCGCCGCCCTCCGCGCTCAAATCCGGCGAGGGGCCACTTGGTTTGCGAACAGGGCGACTTCGGCGATCGACGCGCGTGCCTCGGGCAGATAGGTGCAGAGCTGCCAGACGTGGTGAACGCCGTCGAAGAGACGCAGCCGGGCGTCGACGCGGGCGGCCTGCGCGCGTTCGACGAGCCGCACGGCTTCGTCGCACAGCATCTCGATGCGGCTGGCGTGAACCAACAACGGCGGCAAGCCGTGCAGATCGGCGAAAAGGCCCGAGACGGCCGCATCCTCCAACCTGCGGGATCCGGCGTAGGCACGCGCCAGCGCGTGCGACTCATCGAAGGCGACGACGTCGTCGCTGCGCGCGTTCCGGGCGATCGACGGGCTCGACGAACTGAGATCCACCCACGGCGAAAGCAGGACCGCGCCGGCGGGCATGGGCCGTCGTGCGTCGCGCAGCGCGAGCAGCAGCGAGAGCGCGAGGCCCCCGCCGGCCGAATCGCCGGCGACGACGACGCCGGCCGGGTCCGCGCCGCCGGCGAGCAGCAGATCGTACGCTGCGATCGCGTCGTCGAGCGCCGCCGGGAACGGATGCTCGGGCGCCAGCCGGTAGTCGGGAACGAGGACGCGGGCCGCGCACGCGGCCGCCAGCGCGCTCGTCAGCGAGCGATAATGCGCCGGGGAGCACGCGACGTAGCCTCCGCCGTGGAGATAGAGCAGCGCACGATCTCCGGCGTTTTCGGGGACCATCCATTCGCCGCGCAATCCGGACGGGAGGGCGGCGCCGGTGCACCGGACGCCGCGCTGCACCCGCCCGAAGGTCCCACGCATGCGGTCGAGCGTGGCCCGGTAGCGCGCTACGAAATCCGGCCGGCCGACCGCGCGTGCGATCCGGTTCTTGGTCGAGACCCGTACCGCGAACCGAACGATACGGGCCTGCAGGCTCACCTGCGGCGCCGTTTAGGCTGAAAGGGCGCCCCGATCTTCCACGACGTCTTGCGCGGGAGCGACGCGTCGACGTCGTCGCAGCCGATCGGCGTGAATTCGCGGCAGTCGTGGGGACGAGCTTCGTAAATGCCGCAGTAGTAGCGTCCGCTTCGCGACCCCATCAAAAAGACGCATTGGTCGGAGATGTCGTCGCCGACCTTGCGCAGCCACCCCACGTGAAAGCCGTCCGCCGACTCGCGTGCGACGACGTAGCGGCGCATGGCTTCGTCGTAGCCGATGTTGAAATGCTCGGCAATGCGCGCGACGTCGGAGCGGCTCACGAACGGTTCGTACCCGCTGCAGCACTCGGCGCATCCGGGCGGGCACGCGACGTTGTCGGGCATTTCCTTGAGATGTTTGCGCGCGAGGTCGATCACTTTGCCGACCGCTTTGACGAACTCCGGATCGTCGTTGTATTTGTAGACCCACTCGCGCTTGCGGATCTCGTTGGTGTTGTAATAGCGTTCGGTCTTTTCGTCGAACTCGATCGTGATGTGCTCCTCGTCGATCTCGATCTTGTTGACGTGCTCGATCGGACGAGCGTCGAGCAGCTCGGGATGCGTCGGTTGGCCCGTACGCCGCGAGAAATTTCGCAGGTTGATGAGGTCGATGGTCTCCATGATGCCGCTTCGATTCCCCCGCCGTGCGGGTACGGCCTGTGGCGGCGCCAAATGTACCGGCCATGCGAACGGCAATCGGCGTGGACCTCGGCGGCTCGCACGTCTCGGCTGGAGTCGTCGCCGAAGACGGAACGATACTCCGCCAACACGAGCAGGATCTCGAGGACTTGCATTTCGACGCGGTTATCGCGTCGATTACCGACACGATCGGCCAGGCCGTCAAAGACGCCGGGTCCGGTATCGTCGGCATCGGGATCGGATCGCCCGGCAACATCGATGCCGCTTCGGGCGCGGTCCTCTATAGTCCGAACTTCGGCTGGACCGACGCACCGCTCGGGGACACCTTGCGCAAGCGGTTCAGTCTTCCCGTGTTCGTCGGTAACGACGCGCGATGCGCGACGTTGGGCGAGTACGCGTTCGGCTGCGGACGCAACACCAAGGATTTCGTTCTGCTGACGCTGGGCACGGGCATCGGCGGCGGCATCGTGGGATCGGGCCGGCTCTTACTCGGACATCGCTGGGGAGCGGGCGAGCTAGGACACCATCAAATCCGTCCGACCGACGGTTTCGTGTGCGCCTGCGGCAAGATCGGCTGCTTCGAGGCGCAGGCCTCGGGCACGGGCCTGATCCGCCATGCGTTTGCGGTTGCGCCGTCGTTTCCGCGCAGCGCGCTGCTCGACGTCGATCGCGACCGGCTGAGCTCGAAAAAGATTCGCAAGGCGGCCCAGGCCGGCGATCAGCACGCGCTGGCCGCTTGGGAGCGCTTCGTCGCCGATCTCGCCATCGGGCTGGCCAACGTCGTCGCAATGGTCAACCCCGAGTTGATCGCGCTGGGCGGCGGGGTGTCGTCGGCCGGGGATTTCATGCTCGACGCCGTGCGGCCGCGCGTCGACGTATTGACGACGATGGTCCCCAAGGGCACGACGCGCATCGAGGTCGCGACGCTCGGCAACGACGCCGGGCAAGTCGGTGCGGCGTGGATGGCGTTCTCCGGCGGCTTGGTCGCCGCCAGCGATGACCCTGCCGCCTAGGCCGCGAGCCGTCGTCACGGGCGCGTCTGGCGGACTCGGTGCCGAGTTCGCCAAGCTGCTGGCGCGCGACGGCTACGATCTCGTGCTGATGGCGCGTTCGCGCGAGAAGCTCGAGCGGCTGGCCGCGTCGCTGCGCGCCGAACACGGGGTCGAAGCGACGCCCTTTCCACTCGATCTGTCGATGCCCGAGGCGGTCGACGCCGCCGTCGCGCGCGTTCCGGAATGCGACGTCCTCGTCAACAATGCGGGCTTCGCCACGTACGGACGGTTCGATCGAATTGCGGAGTCGCGCGTCACCGAAGAAGTGATGCTCGACGTCGTCGCGCTCACGCGGCTGGCGCGCGCGTATCTGCCGGGCATGATCGCCCGGCGCGCGGGAAAAATCCTCAACGTCGCGTCTACCGCCGGCTTTTTGCCGGGGCCGTTCATGGCGGTCTACTACGCGAGCAAAGCGTACGTGATTTCATTCTCCCAAGCGCTCTCGAACGAGCTGGCGGGAACCGGAGTTACGGCGACGTGCTTCGCCCCGGGCGCAACGCGTACCGGGTTCGCCGAGCGAGCCGGCGTGCAACGCTCGCTGCTGTTTCGCTTGCCGGTCGCCGGCGCGGCCGAGACCGCCCGAGCGGGCTACGACGCAATGGTGCGAGGCAAGACGATGGCCGTTCCGCGGTCGCTTACGAACGTTCTCGTCGGGACGGGCGCCCGGTTCGTGCCTCGCCGGCTGCTGCTCTGGATTTCGCGCAAGGCCGTCGAAGGAGAGGGGTACGATGAACGCTCGCAAGCTTAAGCTTTGGGTGCTCGCCGCGACGGTCGCGCTGAACGCGTGTTCGGCGGCGGCTGCGGATACGCCCGACCCGATCCACAAAATCAAGCACGTCGTGATCATCATGCAAGAGAATCGATCCTTCGATTCTTACTTCGGGACGTATCCCGGTGCCGACGGGATCCCGATGCGCGACGGCGTGCCAACGGTCTGCGTCCCGGATCCGCAATCGAATTCGTGCGTTCGTCCGTACCACGAGACCAGCGACCGCAATCGCGGCGGCCCGCACTCGGCCAAAGCGTCCATCGCCGACGTCAACGGGGGAAAGATGGACGGATTCGTAGCGGCGGCGCAACGCGGCCTGCGGCGCTGCCGCGATCCCGACGCGCCCAACTGTGCCAACGACGGGCACGACGCGATGGGCTATCACGACGGTCACGACCTGCAGAACTATTGGAAGTACGCGCACGATTTCGTACTGCAAGACCGGCTCTTCGAACCGAACGCGTCGTGGAGTCTGCCGCAACACTTGTTCATGGTTTCGGAATGGTCGGCGTCCTGCGCGCAACGCGGCCAACCGATGTCGTGCGTCAACGCGCTCGATCATCCCGACAATCCGCCGGATTTCGTCCGCCGCAACGCGCGCGCGCACCGTCCGGGCGGCCCGGACTACGCGTGGACCGATCTCACGTACTTATTGCATAAGGCCAACGTGAGCTGGGCGTACTACGTCATGGCCGGCGATCAGCCGGACTGCGCCAACGACGACGCTGCGTGCGCGCCGGTGCGGCAGAACGCCCGCACGCCGGGGATATGGAATCCGCTGCCGTACTTCGACACCGTCAAGAGCGACGGTCAGCTGGGCAACATCCGCGAGCTGCAGCAGTTCTACGCGGACGCGCGCGACGGCCGTTTACCCAGCGTCGTTTGGATCACGCCGGCCAATCGGTATAGCGAGCACCCGCCGTCGCTGGTGAGCCTGGGACAGGCCTACGTGACCGGCGTCGTCAACGCGCTCATGCGCTCGCCCGATTGGGACAGCACCGCGATTTTCTTGAGCTGGGACGATTGGGGCGGATTTTACGATCACGTGCCGCCGCCGGTGGTCGACGAAAACGGCTACGGCATCCGCGTCCCAGGCATGGTGATCAGCCCGTACGCGCGCCGCGGTTACATCGACCACCAAACGCTCAGCCACGACGCCTATGTGAAATTCATCGAAGACGACTTCCTCGACAGCCGGCGGATCGATCCGAAAACCGACGGACGGCCCGATCCGCGCCCCGACGTGCGTGAAAACGTCAAGATCCTCGGCGATCTGCGAAGCGACTTCGACTTCGATCAGAGTCCACGCCCGCCCGACCTCTTGCCCAACGGCACGGTCTGGACCGGAACCGGGATGGTTCCGAGCCCGTGAGGCCGGGGCGATCGCGACGAACGCACTAGCGAAGACTGCGAGAACGAGGCCGACGAGTCAAACCGAAGAGACCGGCGTTGCGGGTCGGATTCAAGCGCGGCTCGACCGCGCGGTCGGATACCTGAAAGGCGGCGACGTCAAAGCTGCCGTCGCGGAGCTTTTTGCGCCGGATGCCGTTTACGTTCGTCCGGGCGCGACGATCGTCGGCCGCGCTGCCATCGAAGAGATGTTTGCGAAAGCGCTACGGCGCGCCGTCGTCTGAGTCTTACACTCCGGCGGCTTGGCGAAGCGGCTCGAGCGGCAGCTCCTCTTGCGGCGGAATCGTGCCGGTGTGGGCGATCTGCGAGATCAGCGCGGCGATGCGGCGCGAGCTGTGGCGCGGTGCGAGCGTCTCTTGGTTGCGGCGGATGCTTTCCAGCCGGTCGGGCGTGCGAATCATCGAGCGAACCGCGGCGACGACCTCGGCCGCGCCGTGCAGCGCCACCGCCCCGAGCCCGTTGCTGCGGACGAAGTCGACGTTGCCGCGTTCCTGGCCCGGAACGTAGTCGTAGACGACCACCGGCAGCTGTGCGGCATTGGCTTCGGCCAACGATCCCGGCCCTGCCTTGGTGACCAGCAGATCGACCGCGCGGAAGTACTCGGGAATTTTGTTGGTGAAGCCGAGCACCGTCATCGGCGTCGGCAGCGACCGCGACATCTCGGCGAGCTTCTGCTGCAGGTGCTCGTTGCGGCCGCAGACGACGACCATGTGAAACGGCATGCGCGAGCGCGCCAGCGCGAGCGTCGTCGAAAGCAGCTTGCCGCCGCCTTCCCCGCCCGCCATTAGCATCACCGCGAGCTTGTCGTGCGGGAGGTCGAGCGCGCTGCGCAGCTCGCCCTTGGTGCCGGTGACGTCGTCGAACTTCGGATGGATGGGATGGCCCAGCAGACGCAGGCGCGAGGGCGGAACGCCGCGCGAGAGCGCGCGCTGATAAACCTCACGCGCCGGCACGACGACCGCGTCGGCGTCGGCGACCAGCCACGATTCGTGAACCTTGCCCAGATCGGTGATGACCGTCACGACGGGAACGTGTTCCATGTGGGCGTCGGCCCGGGCCCGCAGCGCCGCGTGGTTGAGCAGCGGGTGCACCGAGATGATGACGTCGGGCTGATAGCCGATGAAAAGGTCCCGCAGCCGTTCGCGGTAGAGCGGCTCGCAGAAGCGGATCAGCGCCTTGTAACGGCGCCGGCCGTTGGTGGCGTAGTACAGCGCACCGTAGACCGGCGGCGCGTAGCGCAGGGCCATGCTGTAGCCGAGGCCCAGCTGCGTCAGCGGAAAGGAGCAATGGGCGGCGACGTCCTCGATGCGGTGCTCGAACGGGTACGGGCTCTCGATTTCGTCGAGGGCGGCGGTAATCGCGTTGGCTGCGCTGCGGTGTCCCCCGCCCGTGTCGGAAATCAAGAATAACGCCCGTTTGGTCATGCGTTCTCCCGTTTAGGCTCGGGCCGGAGCCCTCCTCGGGGCTCGGCGCCCCGCGGCGTTCCGCATCCGGCGGCTGGTCGGAGCGAGCTTGGCGATCAGCGCCCGCGCCGGGACGTCGTAGAAACGGAAGATGTCGCCGAACTCGATATCCGGGTTTCGGTGGTGGCCGTCGTGGTCCTCGGGCAGCACGATGCCGAGGGCCCGCAAGACCGCACGCATCCAGGCCGGCGTCTTCCATCCGAGCTCGGTGGTGTGCCGCCACCAGACGTGGAGCTGTCCGAGGGCCAGCCCGGCCAGCGCGCCGGGCCACGAGAGGCGGCACGCCGCGGCGGCCACGATCAGATAGGGCACCGCTCCGAGAAAGCCGTCGAGCAAAACGGCGGGATCGAACGACAGCACCGCGTGGTCCCAGTAGGAGCGGCGGCGGTCGTGGTGGGTCCGCAGGTGCAAGGTGTACCAAAGGTGCTGCGGCACGTGGTAGAAGAAGGTCGACGCGAAATCGCCGACCAGCAGCACGACCAGAGCCGCGAGAAAACCTTCACCGATTGCTACCATGATTGCCACACGCTTGTCGCTTCCTTTCTCGTCGTCTGTAGATTCCCCGAATTGCGTCGACCGATAGCGTTATCTTGGTTCTTGGCGGCGGCGCTCGCCGGAGGCTGCGCGGCGCCATATCACCAGCGTACACGCGTTCGCCTCTTTGCGCCAGCGCATCTAGGGCGCGCTTTTAACATGGTACTAAGCTGGCCCTCGACGCCGGACGTCGATTCGCTCAAAGGCGCCACGCTCTTTGTGGACGGGGCGCCGGTCGCGTCGGCGGCGCTCGCGCTGGCACGCGCCATCTTGCGCACCAACCCGCGCATCGCGCAATCGCCGGCGCTGCTGCTCGCGGTGACGACGGTCGACGCCGCGCGCCGCAACGGCCTGCCGCCCGAGTTTCTGGGCGCCACGCTGCTGCAAGAATCGGCCTACGACGTCGAGGCGCTTTCCGCCGCCGGCGCGATCGGCATCGCGCAATTCGAGCCCGAAACCGCGGCCGGCATCGGCGTCGACCCCTACGATCCGCTCGACGCGATCGCCGGCGCGGCGCAGCTGCTGGGCGGCTACGTCGCGGCCTATCGCGAGCGGTACGACGATCCTTATGCCACCGCGTTGGCCGCCTACAACGCCGGTCCGGGAGCGGTCGCGCGCTACGGCGGCGTACCGCCGTATCCGGAGACGCGCGAGTACGTCGCGTTGATCTTCGACCGCTGGGCCAGGATCGTATCGTACGAGGCGAAACGGTAAACGCATGCGCCTTGCCGCCGTGTGTTGCGCCGCCGCCGCATTGGCCGGCTGCGGCCTTACGAACAGTCCCGCCGACAACTTGACGTTCTCGCCGCCTTCGGGATGGCAGGCGTCGCCGGGCATTCTCGGGTTCATGCAATTCTGGAAACCGCCGCACGCCGACGACGAAGTGCTGATGCTCTTCAAATCGCCCAAGCCGATCGATCCGCACGCGGCCTTCGAGGACGCCAAGCTCAACGACGCCGCCGTCCAGTCGCGGCAAACGATTCACATCTGCGGAAATCAACCGGCCGAATACGTGACGGCCCGCGGAACCTCGGCGTCGGTAAACCTCGGCAACGCCACGGCGCAAAAACGGAACGACATGGTGCAAATCGTCATCTTCACGAACTCGGCGGCCTCGTACATGTCGATGTACGCCTATCCCGAGGGAAGATCGCCCGATCCCCAAGCCGTCGCGGCGCTGCGCGAACTCTGCGCCAAGTAGCTCGCCGCCTTTTCGCGCGGCAGCCGCTGGCGTGGACGACGCCGGACGGCGATGGTCCGAAACTTCGCCGCGTACTGGGGTGGCCGGCGCTGGCCGCCATCGGACTGGGAACGATGCTGGGCGGTATCTACCCGACGATCGGCACCGGCGCCCATACGGCGGGGCCGGGCGTCATTCTCGGATACGTCTTCTCGGGTCTGGTGAGCGTCTGCGTGGCCTTGTGCTATGCGGAGTTCGCGGCGATGGTGCCGGTCGCCGGAAGCGCCTACACGTATGCGTACGCCACGCTCGGCGAAGTGGTCGCCTGGATCATCGGCTGGGACTTGATTCTCGAATACGGGGTCTCGGTCGCGCCCACGGCCGCCTCGCTCTCCGGATACTTTCAAAGTATTCTCGCCAACGTCGGGCTCGTGTTTCCGGAGTGGGCGCGCGCGGCTAATCTCGGGCACGGCGCGCATTGGACGTTCGACGTCCCGGCGGCGGTCGTCACGCTGATGGTGACCGGGCTGGTGGCCGTGGGCATCCGCGAGTCGGCCGGCGTCAACAGCGCGCTGGTGGTGGTGCAAATTCTTTCGATGATCCTCTTCGTCGCCGTGTGCGCGCACGCGGTCGCGCCGGTGCACCTGCATCCGTTCGCGCCGTTCGGTTGGCACGGCATCTTTGCGAGCACGGCGCTCGTGTTCTTTGCGTACATCGGATTCGATACCGTCACGGTCGCGTCCGAGGAAGCGAAGCGGCCCGAGCGCGACGTGCCCATCGGCATCATCGTCGCGCTGGTCGTCGGCGCGCTGCTCTACGTGACGCTCACGACGTGCACCGTCGGCGTGATGGCGTTTTCGAAGCTCTCCGACGACACCGCCATGCTCGACGCGACCAAGGCGGTCACGTCGAACCCGCTGATCTATTACGTCGTCGCGCTGGGCGGCGTCGCGGGAAACTCCACCGTCGCCATCACCTCGCTGCTCGGCCAAGTTCGAATCTTTTACGTGATGGCGCGCGACCGGATGCTGCCGCCGGGCGTCGCCAAAATCGATCCGCGTCTTCGCACGCCGGCCCGCATGACGATTCTCACCGGCCTGCTGGTCACGCTGCTCTCGGCGATCTTCCCGCTGCCGGACCTGCTCGCGCTGACGAACATCGGAACGTTGGTCGCGTTTGCGATCGTCTGCATCGGCGTGCTCGTATTGCGGGTCGTCAATCCGGCGGCCGAGCGGCCGTTCCGCGCGCCGCTGCTGCCGTTCTTCGCGGTCGCCGGCGCGCTGACGTGCTTTTTCCTGGTCGGCCAGCTGCAGGTCGGTACCTGGATTCGGTACGGCGTCTGGTTCGTGGTGGGGATGCTCGTCTACGTGGCGTACGGGTATCGTAAGTCGCGCTTGGGAAGCATAGCGGCGGCCGAACCGGCCTCATAACCGCTCCCGGGATTTGAAACCGAACGCCGGCCCGGGGCGTTCTCTGAGGAAAACTCCGGAATCGGGGCATACTAGGCCCCAAAGGAGCCACCGGCATGCGCACGCTCACCGCGGTCTCGGACCGCTTTGAACTCATGGAGGTCCAGCGTGCGCCGGGCGCACCCTCGTTTGCTTCGGAAGTGATCGAGGGGCTTCGCTCGTCGCCCAAGCGGCTTCCCTCGAAGTTCCTCTACGACGACGTCGGGTCGGCGCTCTTCGACGCGATCACGCAGTTGCCGGAATATTACCTGACCCGCGCCGAGACCGAGATCCTGCGCGACTGGGGCTGGCAGATCGTTCGGGTGCTGG
>DATJUC010000096.1:0-16370 GCA_035502675.1 Candidatus Acidiferrales bacterium
CCGGCGTGCGCGCGGCGGTCGACGCGTCGCGCATCGCCGAAGAACTCGTGCTTTGGACGGCACCGGCATTCGGGTACGCGCGCCTCGGAGACGCGGCGTCGACCGGCTCGAGTTTGATGCCGCAGAAACGCAACCCCGACCCGTTCGAGCTGGTGCGCGCGCGAGCGGCGAAGCTGACGGGCTTGTACGCCGGCGCGCTCGCCACGATGTGCGGCCTAGCCACCTCGTATCATCGCGACCTGCAGGAGACCAAGGCCGCCGCGATCGCCGTGGTCGAGGAAGCGCTGGGCGTGCTGAGCGCCTTTGCCCGCGCTTGGCGTTCGGTTTCCTTCGACCGCGACCGGATGTCGGAGCGCGCCGAGCTGGGATTCACGGTTGCGACCGACGTTGCCGATGCGTTGATCGCCGACGGCGTGACGGCGCGTACGGCGCACGCTGCCGTCGGCGCCGCCGTCGCACGGGCCGAAGAAGAAGGCCGCGCGCTGGGTGCCGCGGACCTCGCGCGGATCGCGCAGGATAGCGGACTGCGCGGCGTGCGCGCGCCGCTCGGGGCGCGCGAATCGATCGCCGCCAAGCGCACCGCGGGGTCGACCGCGCCGGCCGAGGTTCGCAAGCATCTGACCGCGTTGCGCGCGCGCGCATGACGCGCGTCCACGTGTGGGGCGCGGCCGGGTACGCGGCCGCCGAGGCCGTGCGTTACGTTCGCGCGCACCCTTATCTCGAACTCGGCGTACTCGAAAGCCGCAGTCACGCTGGTGCCGGCGTCGGCGATCACTTTCCGCTGCTGCGCACGCTCGACCGGAAGTTTGACGGCCCCGGCGCGGTGCTGGCGTGGGCGCGTCCCGGCGACGCCGTCGTGACCGCCTCCGGCCAGGGCGAAGCCGCGGAGATCGTCGGGCCGCTGTTGAGCGGGGGCGTGCGCGTGGTCGATCTCTCGGCCGATTACCGTTTCGACGCGGCGGCCGCGTACGGATTGCCCGAGTTTTTCGGCGAAGCGATCGCCGGCGCGCCGCTAGTCGCCAACCCGGGGTGCTATCCGACCGCCGCCGCGCTGGCGCTGCTGCCGCTGGCCGACGTCGCAACGCCGCTGGCGGTCGCGATCGATGCGAAGAGCGGAATCAGCGGCGCGGGCCGCAATCCGAGCGTGGGCGCGCTGTTTGCCGAAGTCGCGGGCGACGTTCGAGCGTACGGTCTGAGCGGACATCGGCATCAAGCCGAGATCGAACGCAACTTGCGCAGCCGCGGCATCGCGGCGCCGGTCGCGTTCACGCCGCACGTCGTTCCGCTCGCCCGCGGGATGCTGGTCGACTGCTACGCGGTGTTCGCCGCGCCGGTCGACGCGGCCGCCGTTCGCGCCGCGTATCTGCGCGCCTACGCGGGCAGCCCGTTCGTCCGCGTGCTCGACGGCGATCGCACGCCGAGCGTCTCCGCCGTGAACGGAACCAACGCGGCCGAGCTGCGGGTGGACGCACTCGGCACGCTCGTCCGAGCGATTTGCGCGATCGACAATCTCGGCAAGGGTGCCGCCGGTCAGGCCGTCCAGAATCTCAACTTGATGCTTGGATTTCCGCAGGAGACGGGGTTGGATGGTCGCGCCGTCGTTGCTTGAATCGGGTTGGCCGCTGATCGCCTTGCGCAACGGATTGGGGGCCGTGCCGGGAGTCCGCCTGGCCGGCGTTCACGCCGGAATCAAACCGCGCAAGCGCGACCTGGCGCTGGTGGTCTTCGACCAGCCGCGCGTCGCGGCCGCGGTCGTGACGACCAACGAAATCAAAGCGGCGCCGATCGTGGTCTCGTCGCAACACCTGACCGAGAGCGGGACGATTCGCGCGCTGGTGTGCAACTCGGGCTGCGCCAACGCGTGTACCGGCGAGCGCGGGCTGCGCGACGCGACCGCGACCGCGCGTCAAGCCGCGGCGCTGCTGGGAACGCGTGCCGAAGCGGTGCTGGTCGCATCGACCGGCGTGATCGGCGTGACGCTGCCGATGGACCGCGTGCAGCGCGGCCTCGAACGCGCCGTCGCTCAGCTCGAGGAAGGCAGCAAGTCGGCGTACGACGCCGCGGAGGCGATCATGACGACGGATCGCGTGCCCAAGCTCGCCGCCTACGCGTTCTACGACGGCGAGCGCAAGTACGTCGTGGGCGGCATCGCCAAAGGCTCGGGGATGATCGCGCCCAACATGGCGACCATGCTGGCGTTTCTGGCGACCGATTTTCCGATCGGTCGCGACGCGCTGCAGCGTTGCTTGGCCGCAGCCGCCGACGGAAGTTTCAACATGATCTCGGTCGACGGCGACATGTCGACCAACGACGCGGTCTACGCCTTCGCACCTCCGCCGGCCGGCAGTGCGATCGTACCCGACGCATTCGAGCAGGCGCTGCAGCGCGTTTGCCTGGATCTCGCGCTCGCGATGGTCGCCGACGGCGAAGGCGCGACCAAACGGCTGGAGATGACCGTAAGCGACGCGGGCGACGTCGCCCAGGCGCGCGCCGTCGCACGGGCGATCGTCAACAGCAACCTGGTCAAGACGGCGCTCTACGGCGAGGATCCGAACTGGGGCCGTATCGTGGCGGCCGCGGGCGCGGCGCGAGCCGGGATGGATCCGGACTGCTGGTCGCTGGAACTCAACGGCAAGCCGTGGGTGGAGCGCGGGGGAATCGAGCGTCTCTCGGAAGCCGAAGCGCACCGCGAGCTCGAGTCCTCGGAGCTGGCCATCGAGCTGCGGCTGGGTGTCGGCGACGCCCGCGCGACGGCGTGGGGCTGCGATCTCTCGCGCGACTACGTGCGCATCAACGCTTCGTACCGCACGTGAACGTTCCGTATCTGGCGACCTACGACCGCGCGCCGGTCACGATGGTGGCGGGCGAAGGCTGCGAGCTCATCGACGATCGCGGGCGCCGATATCTCGACGCGCTTGGCGGAATCGCGGTCTGCGCGCTGGGGCACGCGCATCCCTCCATCGCCGACGCGGTCGCGCGCCAAGCCCGCACGCTGGTTCACGCCAGCAACCTCTACGACCACGAGCCGTCGGCGACGCTCGCACGCGAGCTGGTCCGGCGTTCCGGCATGCAAGCGGTGTTCTTTTGTAACTCGGGAACGGAAGCGAACGAAGCCGCCATCAAGCTGGCTCGCAAGTCGGCCTATCGCCGCGGCGAACCGCGACGCTCGACCGTGCTGGCATGCACCGGGTCGTTCCACGGGCGCACGCTGGGCGCGCTGGCGGCCACCGCCAACGCGCAATATAAGGAAGGCTTCGGGCCGCTTCCGGACGGGTTCGCATTCGTGGGGTTCAACGATACCGCGGCGCTGGAGGCGGCCGTCGACGAACGCGTCGCCGCCGTGATCGTCGAGCCGGTTCAAGGCGAGAGCGGCGTTCACGTCGCCGACGGCGCGTTTCTCGAAGCGGCGCGCCGCATTTGCGACGAACGCGGCGCGCTGCTGATCTTCGACGAGATTCAATGCGGCGCCGGACGTCTCGGACCGTTCTTCGCCTTCGAAGCGTTCGGCGTCGTCCCCGACGTCGTCACGATGGCCAAGGCGCTGGCCAACGGCTTGCCGATCGGCGCGGTTCTCGCCGGCGAACGCGCGGCCCGAGGATTCGCGCCCGGCGATCACGGATCGACTTTCGGCGGCTCGCCGATTCCCTGCGCGGCCGCGCTCGCGCACCTGCGCGTTCGCGACGAACTCGATCTGGCGGCCGGCGTGAGCGCGCGATCGGCCCGGCTCTTCGCGGGTTTGCGCGAACTCGCCGGACGCTTTCCGGAACTGCTCGGCGAACCGCGCGGCCGCGGCCTGCTCGCCGGCGTTCCCGTGCGCGAGCCGTACCGGGCGGCCGACGTACAGCGCGCGGCGCGCGACCACGGCCTGGTGGTCGGAACGGCGGCCGGCAACGCGTTGCGGCTGGCGCCGCCGCTGGTCATTTCGGACGACGGCGTGAACGCGCTGCTCGCGCGCCTGCAGGCGAGCGTCGAGGCGGTGCTGTAACGGCGCTGCGCGAAGGCTGCGCCGTGGAACGCCGCTGGATTGCCGCCGGTCCCCGCACGCCGTTCGCCAAGAGCGGCGGCAGGCTGAGCTCGCTGGATGCGATTGCGATTTCGCAACCCGTCGTCAGAGCAATGCTCGCGCAGCTGGAAGGCGCGCGACCGGATTTCGCCGTGTGGGGAGCGGTGATGCCGAACCTCACCTGGAGCAACGTTGCCCGCGAAGTCCTGCTCGACGCCGGCATCGGGCAAAACGTCGCCGCATTCTCGACGGTCATGGCGTGCTCGACCAGCATGGTGGGAGCACTGGCGGCGGCGGCGATGCTCGACGACCGGGGCCGGTCGCTGGCGATGGCCGGCGGTGCGGATTCGCTGAGCCGAGTGCAGGTTGGCCTGTCGCAGCGCGCATCCGATTGGCTGCGCGCGCTGCTCGAAGCCGAAACATTGGGTGCAAAGGCGGCGGTGCTCGCGCGCGCGCGGCCTTCCACGTTCGGATTGTTCTGGCCGAGCGCGACCAATCGCACGACCGGGAAGTCGATGGGCGAGCACATGGAGATGACGCTCGGGGAGATCGGTACGATCGATCGTGAGTCGCAGGACCGGTTCGCGCTGGAAAGCCATCGCCGCGCCGTCGCCGCGTGGGACGCCGGATTCTTCGACGATCTGGTCGTTCCGGCGCCGGGGCTGGCGCGCGATACGATTCCGCGGCCCGATACCTCGCTCGAGAAACTCGCGCGCTTGCGGCCGGCATTCGGCGAGGGCGGTTCGATCACGGCCGGAAACGCGTCGCCGCTGACCGACGGCGCCGCCGGCGTCTGGGTCGCGACCGATGCCGGGCTCGCGCGGCTGCCGCCCGACTTGCCGCGCGTCGAACTCGTCGACTGGGAGATCGCCGCGGTCGACATTCGCCAAGAGGGGCTCTTGATGGCGCCCGCCTACGCGATTCCGCGGTTGCTCGAACGCAACGGTCTGACGTACGACGGAATCGCTCTGTGGGAGATTCACGAAGCCTTCGCCGCGCAGGTGCTCGCGACGATCGCGTTGCTGGAGGACCCGCAATTTCTGCGCGACCGCGCCGGGACGAAGGGGACGTTCGGCACGGTCCCGCGCGAGCGCGTCAATCCCAACGGCGGCAGCATCGCGATCGGCCATCCGTTCGGCGCCACCGGCGCGCGAATCCTCAGCCAAGCCGCTAAGGAACTGGCGGGGATGGCGCCGGGAACCTACGGATTGGTCAGCGTCTGCGCCGACGGCGGTGAAGGAACGGTGGCGCTATTGCGCTCGAACGGGGGCGGCTCGGGATAGGCTCCTCGTAAACCGCGCAGCGCGCCCGCCGCCGTGAGAAGAAAGCGCGAAGCTTCCTTCGCACGCAGTTCTCACGCCCGGACTATCATGCGAACGTGAACGTGCGCCGGCGCGGTACCGCCGGTCGCGCGGGTACTGCGCTAACCCGGAGGTCGCCCTATGCCGCTCAACGCCGACAACTACGGACACTTCACTCGAACGACGCTGGCATTCGGCGACGCCGTACGCCGGGTCAAAGCCGAGTTGGCAAACCGCGGCTTCGGGGTCCTCTGCGAGATAGACGTCGCTAAGACGCTAAAAGAGAAGCTGGGAGTCGAGCAGCCGCCGACGCTGATCCTCGGTGCTTGCAACCCCGAATTCGCGCATCGAGCATTGTCGGCCGAGCCCGGTATCGCGCTGCTGCTCCCATGCAACGTCGTCGTGCGACAGCTCGACTCGGGCGTGGAAATCTCAGCCATCGACGCTCGCGCGATGACGCGATTCACCGGGAACTCGCAACTCGAGGAACTTGCGGGCGAGGTCGACGCGCAACTGACCGCCGTCGTCGCCGCAGTCCCTCGGTAGACCGCCGATCGCTACCGCTTCCGCGCGAGAAAACCGGTGACGGCGGCTGCGAAGGCTTCGGGCCGGTCGACCATCGGCAAATGCCCGCAGCCGTCGATGCGCGTCTGTGCCGCATGCGGTATGGCCGTCAACAGCAGTTGCGACGCGGGCGGCGGAAGCATGCGGTCCTGGGGACACCAGAGTACGTGGACCGGCAGGTCGAGCTGGTGCAGCCGATCGAGCGTCTCGACCTCGCGATCGATCGCCCATTGCCGCAGGAGTGCGCGACGCGGCGGCAGCGGGCCGAGCGCCATGGCGGCGTCGGTCTTTGCGAAGAGGCCGGCGCTTTGCAGGGTCTCGGCCGAGCCGCCCGCATAGAGAATCGCGGCCAGCAGGGTACGATCGTCGCCGACGCTCGACGTCAGCGCCGACATCAGCTCTATCGCGCCGGTCGTATAGACGTCGTTGCGGCACCAGGTGCACGCCAGCGTCAGCGAGGCGCAGCGCGACGCGTGACGCAGCGCGAGCTCTTGAACGACGGCACCTCCCATCGAATGACCCAGCACGTGCGCCCGCCGCGCGCCGGCGGCGTCGAGCACCGCCAGCGCGTCGGCGACGAGATCGTGAATTCCGTACGGCGCGGACGCGATCGTACTCTCGCCGGAATCGCGATGATCGAAGGCGATCGTTCGGTAGGATCGGGCCAGCGCCGGCCGCACCAGCGACCAGATCGGCCGCGTCGACGCGGTTCCGGCGACCAGCAGAAGATCGGGGCCCGACCCCTCGACGTCGAAGGCCAGCTCGAAGATTCCGTTGCGCGCGACCGCATTCCCGGCCGGTTACGGCTGCTGCGCGTCCGGGTAGACGAACGTGAGCTGCACGCGCGCCGTCCACGTCGAGCCATTGGGAATCGGACGCACGACGTTCCAAAAGAAGCCGCCCCCGATTTGCGCCTTGCTTCCGGACGTGTCGAGATCGATCATTTGCGACCACGTCGGCCCGAGCGGAACGGTCCACTTGCCGGCGCCTTGCGAAGTCCAATTGACGCTGGTGTTGGACTGTACGCCGAGGTCGAAGCCGTGACCGAGCACCCAACTGGCCGTCGGTTGAATGTTTCCGGAGTCGACGGTTTTCTTCCACGTATTTCCGGCAAAGCCCCAATAGTTGTACGCGAGAACGTAGAAGAGCGATCGCGGCTGCGCGTCGACGAACGCCGCATCGGCACCGGCGCACCACTTGCCGTTTCCGAGCGAGCTGTTCGAACCGGTCGGAATCGAGAACGTAGGCCCGAATCCGAACATCACCGGGCCGGCGCGCGGCGTGTAGTAAAACTGCGGATTGAGGTCGCCCAGGCCCGCCGTCCATTGGTCGGTGGGTTTTGCAGGGGGCACGCTCTCAACCGGCAAGACGAAGCGGCTGACCCACAATCCGCCGTTGCCTAGCTGCGTCGGGACGATCGGTTCGATCTTGAGCTGCTGCTGGGTCAGCCGGTCGGCGCCGTCCTCGAAGTTGAGATTGTACTGAAACGGGATCTTCAGGAGGTACGACAACGGGTTCTCGGTTGCGATTTGGAGACGCGCCGTCGCGTCCGCGGCCGGCGAGGCCGATGGCGACGGGGCGGGCGGCGCCGCTTGCGCCGCCGCGACCGCCGGGACGGCCAGGAACGCGGCGGCAATCAAAACGGTCCGCACCGGCATCATACCGATTGCAATCGTCATCAAGAAGAGGGCGCGAATCCAGCCGTAGCCGACGTCCCACCTTCCCCGAGCGTGGCGCATTGCGAGGCTCTTTTCGGGCCCAACGCTTGGCCCCTCTGCCGGCTGCGTGGAACAGGTCGGGCGCCGAGTCCGGCCAATACGGCAGATCATGAAACGTACGTGTATCGTTGCGGCCGCCGCGTTGGCGTTGAGCGGATGCGCCGCGGCGGCATCCTACGCGCCGCCGAGTTCGGCGGCGGCGAACCCGGCTTCCTCCGGCGGCATCCCTCATGCCGCAAGCGCGAGGATCGGCGGCCGGTACGGCGGCACGATGACCGACAAGAGCTTGGGCAAAGGGACCGCGACCATGTTGCTTTCGCAGAACGGCGCCGAGATAGGCGGCTACGTCTCGACGGTGTTTTCTTCGGGCAAGGTGATCCAAGCCGTCGCGCTCCAAGTCGCGTCGAACGACACGCTGACGGGCGATTCGGTCGCAAGCGTCGACGGCAATGCGTGCACGTTTGCGCTCACGGCGACCTATGCCGCGGCGAGCGGCACGTCACCGACGCTGAACGGAAAGTACAGCGCCATCCATGGCTGCACCGGCGATCGCGGGACGTTCAAAGCCGTTCAAGGCTGTTTCTTTCACGGGGACGCTGCCAGACCCGACGGCGGCCTGCCGCGACCCTGCTAAGGTACGCGAATGCCGGTCGCGTGCGCGAAGGCGGCGTGCTGCTCCCAGCCGGCGCCTTCGTGCCGCAACTCGGCGAGCTCGCCGGAGGAGAGAACGGCGCGCAGCGCGTTCCAGGCCGCTTCCCGAATCGCGGCGTCGTAGGTCGTAAGCTTCCAGTCCGACGCTTCGAGCGCGGCTTCGGCATAACCGAGGAGTTTCGCGGCCGCGTGCGGATCCGAGTCGACGGCCGCGGCCCCGACGTAGAAGAAGTTTAACGCCGCGATCAGCGGTTGATCGCTCTCGACGGCCGCGGCCAGCGATTCTTTGCCGGTGCGTGCGGCGCCGGCGCGATCGTTGCGGGCCAAGGAGTAGCCGGCCATCTCGATCTTGACCAACGGCAGCAGCGTCTCGTCGGCGAGCTCTTCGGCTCGGCGGCAGAGCGCGATGGCGGCGGCGAACTCCCCGCTTTCGGCTTCGTATTTTGCCCACCACGTCAGCGCGCGAGCCGTTTCGTCGCCGCGACCGAGCGAACCGAACAGCTCGACCGACTCGCGGAACATCGCGCGTGCCGTTTCGAGGTCGTCGCCGGCGCTGGACGCACCGTGATGCAGCGCGCGCGCCAACAGCCGCGGCTCTCCCAAACGGCGCGCCGACGCGATCGAGTCTCGCGCGACGGCGCGCGACGCGCCGGTCTCGCCGCGCTCCTCGAGTTTGACCGCGACCTGCCAGAGGGCTTGCGTGAGCCCGCGGTCGTCGGCGGCCGCGCGGAACAAATCGGCGGCGCGCCGGGCTGCCTGCAGCGCCCGGTCGGCCGCACCTTGGTTGTTGTAAAGCATCGAGAGCGAAAGCTGAAGGCGCGCTTCGATGCGGGCGTCGAGCTGCGCCGGCAGTGCGCGTTCGCACCACTCGACGGCTTCGCGCAGCAACGAGAGCCGCAGCAGCGCAACCGCGATGCCGCGGGCGAGGCGCGCGCCGAGCGCGGGGTCACGGCCTTCGCCAATCGACCACTGAAGCGCGGCCCGAAAGTTGTCGAGGTCCTTGGCCAGCCGCGCGCGCCAGTCCGGCCGCGGGCCGGTATCCCATTCGACGTACGCGTCCTCGGCGATTCGCGCGAAAGCCTCGGCGTGCCGGCGACGCGCGCCGTCCGTTTCGCCGGCGGCATCGAGTTTGCCGGCGGCATATTGACGCACGACCTCGAGTAAATGAAAGCGCGCGGCCGAGCCGTCCGGCCGCGACGCTGCGAGCGACTTGTCGACCAGGGACGTGAGCGCGTCGACCGTTGCGAGATCGTCGAGGCCGCCGTCTTGGCAGACGGCGACGGCCGCGTCGAGGTTCCATCCACCCGCAAAGACGGAGCATCGGCGGAAAGCCTCGCGCTCGGACTCGCCGAGCATGTCGTAGCTCCAGTCGATCATCGAACGCATCGTCTGCTGCCGCGGTTGGCGGTCGCGACCGCCCGAGAGCAGCCGCAGCTCCAGCCGCCGCGAAAGCTCCTCGAGCGTAAGCGTTCGTATGCGGGCGGCGGCTAACTCGATCGCGTAGGGAATGCCGTCGAGCCGGCGGCAGATGTCTTCGACCAAATGCCGGTTCTCGGGACGGAGCGCAAACTGTGACGCAACGGCGCGCGCCCGCTCGGCGAAAAGCGCGGCGGCCGATTCCGAATCGAGCGCGCGCAGCTGGTGGACGTACTCGCCGGCGACGTGGATCGTTTCGCGACTGGTCGCCAGGACCGTGACGTTCGGCGCGTGCGTCAGCAATGCCGAAATCGCGCGAGCGGCCTCTGCGACGACGTGTTCGCAGTTATCGAGGACCAGCAGAAGATCGCGCTTGACCAGCGCGGCGGCGAGGAGGCTAAGCGGGGGCGTACCGTCGTCCTGGGGAACGTCGAGCGCCGACAAGATCGCGCTCGGAACCAGCGCGGGATCGCCGATCGGCGCGAGGTCGACGAACCAGGCACCGTCGTGCCGCACCACCCGGCGCGCGACTTGCAGCGCGCAGCGCGTTTTGCCGATCCCGCCGGGACCGGCGAGCGTAACCAGCCGCGAGCCGCGCAACCGCTCCAGAATCTCGTCGACTTCTCGCTCGCGGCCGACGAACGAATCGGCGTCGTACGGCAAATTGCCGCGCGGCCGCGCGGTCGCCCGCGCCGGGCAGGCGGCATCGTCGCCGGCTGCGTGCTCGAGCACGGCGCCTACGTGGCGTACGAGACCGTCGAGCCTTCCTTCGAGGAGCGGCATCGCGTCGAACCAATGCACCGAACGAACGTAGTATTCGACGCCGGGAGCCGGGAGGACGTCGGCGACGCGCACCGGCACGATCGGCCGCTTGCGATTGGCGGCGATTTCGAGCTCGTTGACGACCGGCGCGGATGCGTTTGCGTGCGGCGAGAGTACGAAGAGCACGAGGCGAGCGCCGGCGATCGCTTCGACGAGCTGTTGGGCGTACGGGATGCCGGCGATCGGATCGCGCGGCGCAATCCAGCATCGTATCCCGCGGGCCTCGAGCGCCGTGCAAATCGTGCCGGCGGCATCGGCGTCGGCAAACGCGTACGAGATGAAGACGTCGTGACCGACCCGCGCGCTGCGGCTCACGCCAAGCCCTTCGCCGATGCCGGGCGGCGTCCCTTAACCGCCCACGATCGCAGGCACGCGAATCGGCCGCGAGCGGTGCAGGTTCAGCCAAGCGACGTTCTCGCGGATCGCCTCGATGCCCAAGATGCGAAGGACCGCGCGCAGCCGCTCGTAATCCTCATCGCTCGGCTGAGGCTTCGAGAGAACCCGCGCGATCCGAAGGCGAGCTTGCCCGAACAGCAGCGCCATCAGCTCGTAGTGCCGGATGTGCTCGCTCCAGCCGCGTTTCTCGGCGAAATCGTGCACCAGTGCGGCCGCGATTGCGAGCGCGGCAGCGACGACCAGCACGACCGTCACGCCGCCATGCCCGGCGCCCTCCGACGCCAGATTGGCAGCGATCGTCAACGCGATCGATCCGAGAATCGCCGCCGTCGCCAGCACCGAAGCGGTGCGCTCGCGCACGCGCAGCCGGCGGTTCACCAGCGTCGAGTAGTACGCGTACTGATCGTCGACCCACTCTCGCGAAACGATCGGTAAGGTATCGCGCAGGGCGCTCTCGTGCGGTCGATCCTCGGATGGCGGGGAGAACTCCGTGAGCGCGCGCAGGGCCATCGCGATCCAATCGATGGTCGTGCGCTCCTGCCGTGCGAAGTGCAGCGCGGGCGACTCGTCGATGCCGGCCAGCTTCCAGAACCGGGATATGCGAAGCAACTGCTCGAGCGCGCGGAAATCTTGGTGGCGTTCCTCCCACTCCCCGCGGCGCGAGGCCCGGTAGACCGCGAACGCCGCCGCACTCAGCGCGACGTATCCGATCAAGATGCCGAGCGGGTGGTTCGGGACCGCGGTGTAGATCGCGAAGCCGACGGCCGCTGCGAAGACCAGCAAAAAGATCGCCAGCAGCGCGCGGTTGGTTCGGCGTTGATAGAGATTCGCGAGCGCCTCGGCCTGTTTATCGATCGGAAGAGCTGCGAAACCGCCGGCTTCGCTCCGCCGGACGACTTCGGCGTTGAAGCGTTCGATGCCGAACTTCGCGCGCGCGAACGCCTTCTCGGGTTGGGTGATCGCCGATTCGGGATAATGCAGCCGGATCTGCACCGGTTTGCCGAGTGCGCCCGCGACGCGCGGCGTAACGAGCTGGATGACCGGGCCCGTCATCGACGCGTCGAAGGCGACCGACTCGGGGACGTACGGCGCGGGCAAGCCTTCGAGCTGAAAGCTGACGATGTCGGCGGTGCCGCCTTTGCCGCCTTCCAGGCCGTCCCAGAGCGCGACCAGCTCGACGCAGTGGCGTACGATGTAGGCCGCGCAGTTGGCGTAGGCCGCGGCGCGCGTCTCCGCCCGGTCGTAGTCGGTGCGCTCGCCGTCGCGCGGGCGAACGACGAACGACGACTCCGCACGCGCCAGCAGCGCGCGGAACTCGACCTTGGACGCCTCCGACTCGAAGTCGCGTTCGTACTCCGCGATCTCCATTGGCAGCGGCACCCGCAGTGCGAAGCCCAAGTCCAATCCTTCCGAAGCCACCAGGCGATCTGCGCCTTCGGCCAGCGCCGACAGCAGCACGATCGGCGTATTCGGATAGGCGTCGCGCATCTCGCGCAGCGTCGCCCGCACGCAGTCGCGCAGCGGGCCGGCGTCGGAGGGAAGATCGCGGTGTCCGGCAACGCCGACGACTAACGGAACCGGGCCTAACGTCATGCGCGTGCGTCTGCCATCGGCGCGACATTTCGCGCCGGCGGTCCGAGGCCTTCGCCTCACCCCCGGTTTAGGGTAAAAACCGCCGTGCGTCGAAAAACGCGCCCTAGCTTTCGTGCGGAGGTGGTCATGCGCTCGGTCACGTCGACGCTCGCCCTGGTTGCAACGATCCTGGCCGCGGTGCGGCCGGTCGCAGCGACGGACTGGCCGGTCTTCGGCTTTGCTCCGGTGCGCAACGGTTTCAACGCTTCCGAGCGCGTGCTCTCGCCTGCGAACGTCGCGCATTTGCGCGAGAAGTGGCAGATCGCGCTCGGCACCGTGGCCGACTCGACGCCGATCTACATCGATCGCGTGATCGCCGGCGGCGTCGCTCGAGCGATGCTCTTCCAAACGGACAAGGCCGGCGTTACCTACGGCATCGACGCCCGCACCGGAAAAATCGTCTGGCGTTACCTCACGCACGGACCCAACATCACCGACTCGACGCCGGCGATGGATCCGTCGGGCACCGCAATCTACGTTCCCGGCGTCGACGGAATGATCCACAAGTTGGATGCCGGCACCGGGCACGAGCTGCGCGCGCCGGGATTTCCGGCTCGGCTCACGCGCATGCCCCAATCCGAGAAGGACGCTTCGTCGCTCAACGTCGCCGGGGGCTATCTCTACGCGACCACGTCGGGTTATCTCGGCGATGCGCCGCCGTACGACGGCCACGTCCTGGCGGTGCGTCTGAGCGATGGGTCGCGGCACGTCTTCAACTCGTTGTGCAGCGCGGATAAACGCTTGCCTACCCCAACCTCGTGCGCGCAACAGCGGTCGGGCATCTGGGGACGCGGAGGCGCCGTCGCCGACCCCGATCCAGCGATGAAGGGCGCGGTCTTCGCAACCACGGGGAACGGCGATTTCGACGCCAACCAAGCCGGCGGCGACGATTACGGGGACTCGACCCTGGGATTGAGCGCGGACGTGACGCAATTGCTCGGCCACTACACGCCGCGCGACTATCGCAACCTGGACGTGAACGACATCGACATGGGCAGCACGTCGCCCGCGCTGCTTCCGCGCCAGCCGAACAGCGATACGCCGCTGATGCTGTTACAGGGAGGGAAGGACGAGACGCTGCGATTGGTCGATCGCGCGCATCTTCCCGGCGTGGGCGGCGAACTGCAACGCCTGACGATCGCATCGATGCTGTTCTCGACGCCGGCCGTTTGGACCGACCCGGCGGGCGCCGTCTGGATTTACATCGGACTCCCGCAAGAAGTCGAAGCCTATCGTCTCGTCACCTCGGGCGGGAAGAGCCGTTTGGCGGGCGTGTGGCGTTCGACGGCGGGCTCGACGTCGGGCGAGGGAACCTCGCCGGCGATCGCCGGCGGCATCGTCTTCGTCGCAATGGACGATCAAATTCTCGGGCTCGACGCCCGCACCGGCCGCCTGCTCTGGAGCAGCGCGCAGAAAGGCGCCGGCCGTTCGATCGGGCCGGTGCATTGGCAGAGCCCGATCGTCGTGGACGGACACGTCTACTGCTCCGACGAGAACGGTCACCTCACCGCGTTCGGGCTGCCGTAGCGCGCGCGTCGGCGAAGGCGCGCCGCGCCGCGTCGTACAATGCCGGGTGATCGACCAGCGCGTAGCGCGCGTCGGCGGCCGAGTCGTTGGGTTGGGCCCGATACTCGTAAACGGTCAGCGCGCCGGTCAGCGGCGCCAGCGTGACGATCGCTCGATAAAGCTCGGCCGCATCGGTGCGTCCCATCTCGGTGACGTCGACCGCGGACGGCTTTCCGCCGGGCAGCTCGCCGGCAGCCCGCTGCATCGAGTCGAACGCCGTTGCCAGCGACGACAGCGGAACGCCGTACGGGTGGAATCCGTATGCCGAGACGGGCGGCGGCGGCTGCATCGAGCGCAACCTCTCCCCCAGCTCCGAAATCCACGCGCTGTCGGCGCCCGACACGCCGCTGGTGATGACCGGAATGCCGAACGACGCGACGATGGGTGAGACCTTCGCGTAATACGACGCGTAATCGAGGACGCTTCGAAAGCCGTTGGCGGGAAGGTTCGTCTCGTTGGCGATTTCGGCGTACCGGATGCAGCCCGGCTCCCGCTGGGTGTAGCGGGCGAAGAACGCTCGTACGTTTTCGAGCAAGTCGTCTTCCCCCAACGCGTCGTCCTGGACGCCCGGCACGATGATCATCACGTGCAGGCCGGCGCCGCAGATCGCGTCCAGCGCCTGGTTCTCGCGGTGCCAAGAGTGGAATTTGTGGATCCAGTCGGGGATCCATCCGGTGCGCACGTAGTCGGCGCGCAAGTTGGTTGCGATGTCCTGGGCAACGGCCGCGCTGAAGTAGTGCTGCAGCGTCCAGGGCCAGCTGTGGTCGAACGTGATCCCCATGGTCGGCAGCTCGACGCCGAACGCCGCCAAGGATAGGGTAAGAACCAGTGCGTGCATCGCTCCCGCCTCAATATGCGTACGTGACGTTGAAGCCGAAGACCAGGGCGTTGCGCAATCCGACGTAACCTCCAGGATAGACGTAGCCGCCGGCTTCGCCGGCGGGGTCGATGACGTACTGCACGTCCGGCCGGAAGAGCACGGTTTTGCCGACGGCGATGCCGTAGTTCGCTTCCAGCTCCTGCTCGACGGCGTTGGAGGGAACGGCGTATCCTTGGCTCTGCAGGCTCGCCTCGAAGCTGCGCAGCCGCGGATTGACTTCCAGATAGTAGTAACCGAACGCGACCGTGTCGTCGTCGCGCCCGCGGAACGTGCCGTGCTGCACGATTCCCGCGTCGACGAAGTTCGAGATCAGCGCCGTGTCGGCATCGCCGTATTCGTAGGCTGCCCACACCGCCGCGCCGCGCGCGTTCGGGGCCGACGAACCGGCGACCAGTCGATCGACCAGCAGCCACGCGCCGCTGCGGCCGCGGTACGTGGTGCTCGGAACCTGCGCGAGAGCCGGGCTTTGGGCAGGCACGAAGCGGTCGAGGTAGCTTTGCGGCCCGGGAACGTCCGAGGTGTCGAAGTAACCGCCGATTCGAACGCTGCCGTCGTAGGCTCCGTGCCCGTCGTAGCTCAAGAATCCGAGCTCCAACGGAAACATGACCCCGGTCGTCCCGTACAGTCCGAGGTCGAACCCTTCCCCGCGGTTGCCGTAGAGCGGATCGACTTGAAACGCACCGGTCTGCACGTAGAACGTTGGCGCCGGCGAGATCTTTGCGTAGGCGCCCCACTCCGAAGCCGGATAGTAGCCGTATCCGCTGTTGTTGGGCGCGGCAACCGGGGTGCCGCAAATCGCGTTGCTCTGGTAGCTGCACCAAAGGTTACCGCCCCAGTAGGTGGACGAGGCCGCAAAGTCGTTCTGCATGATGACGCGCCCGGCGTGAACGTCGAGCGACGGCCGAGCCGCATTGGCGGCGGAATCGGCCGCTTCTCCGGAGATCGGCGGCACCAGCGGCAACGTCTGCTCGTAGTCCAGCTCGGTGAGCCGCGGGGTCAGGCCGGCGCCGAAGATTTCCTGCACCGACGCTACGTTACCGATCGCGTTGGGCGTCAGTCCGCTTCCCCAGCGCTCGGTAAAAATGAAGTGCAGCGTTCCGGCATCGAGCGGGTCGGGATGCGTCCAGCGATAGTTCGCACCCAGCTGAAACTCGCTGGCATACGCCGATGCGAGGGCGAAACCGCCGGAGGTGTTGGCGGCGTATTCTCCGACGTAGCGTCCGAAGATCTCGAGCCCCGGACTGGCCGCCGGGGGCGCGGGCGTCGCGGGCGCCGACGGCCCGGGCGAGGCCTGCTGCGCGAATGCCGGTGCGGCGCCGCTCGAAAGCAGCGCCGCAACGATCAACGAGCGGACGACCGCCGCCACGTCAGCCCAGCGAGGTGATCGAGAGCGTACTGGTGTTGAGCTGGTACGAGCCGGC
>DATJUC010000097.1:0-2203 GCA_035502675.1 Candidatus Acidiferrales bacterium
CGAGCGGCGCGCGCGGCCGGCATTTCATGGAAACGACGGCGCTCTACGACGCGGCTTTGCTGGCGGGCTTCGACCGGTTCATGCTGCCCGACGGCGCGCGGCTGCGGTATTTCAACTTCGTGCCGAATCCGGCCGAGCGAACGGACTCGTCGCTCGGCTACATGATGCACCAGGTCGCACTGCGGCGAGGCGACGGCCAGACCGGCTGGTATCTGCGCGGCGACGAGATGCTGGCCGACGCCTTCGTAGCCGACGCGCGCGCCGCGATCGCCGGTGCCCGTCCGGTCTGCATCGCGGCCACCGCCTTCGCGCTCGTCCACCTGGTCGACGAGCTGGAAGCGCGGCGCATCGAATTGACCCTTCCGCACGGATCGCGCCTGCTGGAGACCGGCGGTTTCAAGGGGCGCTCGCGTATCGTGGATCGCGACGAGCTCTATCGGCGCAGCTCCCGGCGGCTCGGCATCCCGGTCGACCGCATCGTGGCGGAGTACGGAATGACCGAACTCACGTCACAATATTACGACGACGTCCTCGCCGGCGCGCCTGCCGCGCCGGCGCAGCCGCGGCGAAAAGCGTCGCCGCCTTGGCTGCGCGGCCGCGCGGTCGGGCCGGACGGATCGACGCTGCCGGACGGCGTCGTCGGCGCACTGGTCCACGTCGATCTCGCGAACCGGTCGTCGTGCATTGCGGTTGCGACCGAGGATCTGGGGGTCACCTTCGGCGACCGGCTCGTGTTGCTGGGCCGGGAGCAGGGCGCCGCGTTGCGCGGATGCTCGCTCGACGCCGAAACGCTGACTACGAACTCGGGCTCGGCGTAGGCGTCGGGCTGTAATACGGCGTCGGCGTGGGCTGCAGCAGCGGTCCGACCTCGACGCTCGCGCCGCTTCCGGCCGCGACCGTCACGTTCTTGCCGTTGCCGGAACATTTGGCGCTCGGCAAGCTGTAGTACTTCGGATATTGGCCGCTCGGGTTGGAGCACTGCGTGTTCGGGTTCCACGTATTTCCGAAGGCGGTCACGACTTCACCCGGCGTTGAAACGAAGATCTCGGCAACGATGGTACTCGCGGGCCCGATGAAAACGTTGCCGCCCGACGATCCGCCGGTTTTTCCGAAATCCACGCTGACGCCGTATGGCGGCGGCGTCGACGAGCCCGACGGATAGGGCGTCGGGGACGAAGTCGGCGTTGACGAGGGATACGCCGTCGGCTGCGCGAGGGTGTCGCGATAGCCGTACATCTTCGATTGGAAGGTTTGATTGGAGACGGTGAGCGAAGCGGTGCCGTCGGTCAAGATGCCGGTAATGTCGCCGCCGACGATGCTCTGCTGGGATTGACCGCTCAAATTGAGGGTCGGTCCGCTGGTAGCGCTCGGGATCGTGAGCGCTTCGATGGCGTATTTGTGACCTTCCTCGACGCATGCATTGCACGAAAGCGTCCCGCTGGGCACGATCACTCCGCCCTCGATCCGTCCAGACGGCACGCCCGCACCGAAGGATGCGTGTGACGCGCTCAAACTCCCGAGCACGTCGAATGCCGCGTAGTGCACCGAATATCCGGGCGCGAGCCGCGGCCCGACGTAGACGCCGTCGACGGTTGCCGAGATGCCGGCCGGAACTTCCATCGTCGTGAAATAGGTCTTCGGAGCCGCGCCCGTGGCTTTCTCGAGATTGACGTCCTCGCCATAGCCGGCGATGAACGTTCCTTGGCGCGGGTTGTGGCTTCCGGTATTGACGCCGGCGATCGTCACGCCGGTCGGGATGACGATCGGAAAGACCTCTCCCGAACCGGTCGTGTAACTGCCGGCGGCTAAATTGACGGTCAAGTTCGGAATCGCCGACTTCGCGACCACCGAGAGTGCCTTGGTGATGCTCCGGTAGGGCGCCGACGGCGTCCCGTTGCCGGTCGAGTCGTTCCCGGTCGCCGGATTGACGTAGTAGTTGGTCTGCGGGGTCGGCGTCGGCGGCGCGGGAGAGTTGTTTCCGCGGCGCGTGCAGCCGACCGCGCTCCACAACCCGGCGACCGCGACCGCGGCCACGACGGCAAAAAAGACTCGGGAGGGCCAAGACATGGGGCGCGCCTTTAGCCGCCGCCCCCTCGGGGACCTAGCGCAAGGGATTAGAAATAGATGCGCATGCACCTCGCCGACGTTCCCGTTCGTAGAATCGTTCGCGCCATCGCCGACGCAGCGGCGCGCTGGAGCGACG
>DATJUC010000098.1:0-22729 GCA_035502675.1 Candidatus Acidiferrales bacterium
CAGGCGCCATCTCAGTAGAGGCACCGCTGGAAACACCGTACGGAGACCGCCGGGCGATGATCACGGACCCGTGCGGAAATGAATGGCAGATCGCGACGCACGAGCGGTAGGTCGGATAAACGCTAGGGCTCTTGGGTTGGAGCGGGCGGCGGGAATCGAACCCGCGACTCTTGCTTGGAAGGCAAGGGCATTACCACTATGCAACGCCCGCGTGACGTGGTGGGCAGGGCTGGATTCGAACCAGCGTAGCGCTTTCGCGCACCAAATTTACAGTCTGGCGCCATTAACCACTCGGCCACCTACCCACGAATCGGCAGACCAGGGTACGATACTGCGCGGCCGCACTCCTCGGCAGGGCCCCCAAGCCGCGGTCCTCATCGGCCTCTCATGCACCTGTCATCTTCGCGGGCGTACGATAAGAGCCAACGACCCACGCCTACTTGAACGAGGAGCGCGCTGGATGGTTCGTCGTCCGCTTTTCGCACTTACGATCGCGCTCGGCACGGCGTTGACCGCTTGCACCCCCGGGGTAGGGGGCGGGATACCGCTTGCCTCCTCGGAGGACGGCGTTCAAACCGTCGGCGACGCCGCTGCGGTGGCGGCCCATCAGGCGACGGGGACGCAAAATGCCGCCTTGGCGATCGCCGTCGCGGACGCCATCGGGTCGCGCATCAAGGACGTTACCGACGCCAACGCCGCGACCGCCGGCGCACCTCGCCTCCCCGCGACCGGCACGTGCGTCGACGGCCGGGAGTTCTTCGCGCCGGATCGGCGCGCCGACGCCCAATCGACCGAATCGGCCGAGTTTTACGACGCGGGCTGCCGATCGATCGCGCGCGACACGGTGCGTGTCTACGCGCCGAAAGGTTCGAACGGCGAAACGGTTACGACCACGACCGCCCTCTTTCGCCGTAACGCCGCATCTTCGTTTGCACAGCGAACCGTCATCGCGCAATACGACGGCGCCCGATTCGCCCCGCTCGGTTTTCCGTCGGCCGGCAGCGGCTTTCACGAGGTTTCGCGCAGCGTGCTGAGCGTCGCCGGCCGGCGCGTCACTCAGACCGGCTCCCAGATCGTAATGCTGCCCAACGTGAACGCGATCGACGTGTATTGCGAAACCGCCGCCGGCTACAGCGTCGCCGGCTTTCCGTCGCTCGACTCGACGTTCGGCTGGCAAGGCGGCACGCTCTCCGATAAGGCGGCGATTCGGATCGACGACGGCAGCGGCCGCATCACCTGGTCGTCGACGCAAAGCGGCCAGGTCGATCAGGCCTCGATCGGCGGTCTCACCATGAACGCCGGCGCGCCGACCCGCCAATGCCCGATCGACGAGCCCGCGTTCGGAATCGCCGGGGGCAAAGTCAAACTCACCTATACGATTCCCATGCAGGCCGAATTCGACGGTACGCAGTTGAACGCCGTGACGGTCACCGAAGCAAACGTCGGCGACGGCTACACGCTCAACGTCATGACGACCGGCGAGGGCCCCACGGCTTCGGTTCGCGGAAGGATCACATCCGGGTCGACGGAGGTCGCATCGATCGCGACCGACGTCTTCGGCAACGGGCTGCTGCAAATCACCAGCACCGGCGCCGAGTATCCGATCGTCGATTGGACCGTCGTGCGCTGAGCGCCGTTCGCGCGCTCCAGGAACCGCCCCGCACTCGTTGAAACGAGGAGCCGCACGTCGACGTGCCTGCTCGAGCCGGCGTGCCTCAGCGGCTACAGGGTGGCTTTTGTAAAGCCATAATCGTGGGTTCGAGTCCCACCGCCGGCTCACCACTTGAAAAGACCGAACCCATGCAAGACGTACGCCCCAAATGGCTGGCTAAAGGCCTCGTGCTCGTGTGCGAGCGCTGCTACAAGGAGCGCATTCCCGAAGAAGATCCCGACGTCGCCGCGGCGATCGGCGATTTCAATCTACGCAACTGGCTCAAGCAGCGTCTCAAAGACGGCGGGCGATGGGGCGAGATTCGAGCGATCGGAACGAGCTGCATGGACGTTTGCGGGCGCGGCCGCGTCACCGTTGCCGTTGAACCCGAGCACGGCGAGACTCGCGTCTTCGTCGTCGACGCGATCTCGGAACGCGAAGCCCTCTTCGAAACGATTGTTCGGCTGTTGGACTCGCCGTGACGCAACGCCACGACGTCACCATCGTCACCTACCGCGGCTATCCGGATCTCTACCCCGACGACGAGCTGTTGCGCGACGCGCTGGTTCGCCGGGGCGCGACGGTGCGGGCCGCCGTTTGGGACGATCCCGGCGTCGACTGGAGCGCCGGTTCGATCGCCGTGCTTCGATCGACGTGGGATTACTTTCGCACTCCCGAAACGTTTTTCGCGTGGCTCGACCGCGTCGAGCCGCTCACCCGCCTGGTCAACGCGCCCGACGTAGTCCGCTGGAACGCCGACAAGTCGTATCTCCTCGAGCTGGCCTCGCAAGGCTTCTCGGTAATTCCTTCCGCATTGCTGCGGGCCGGACGGTCGCATTCCATTTCCGCTTTGAGCTCGCAGCGCGGCTGGGACGACGTCGTCGTCAAGCCGGCCGTCTCGGGCGCCTCCTACGAAACGCACCGTTTTACCAACGACGCACCCGCGGCTCAACGGCACGCCGACCGTTTGCTCGAGCGCGGGCGCGACGTCGTCGTACAGCCGTATCTTCGCGAGATCGAAGCCGACGGTGAGTACGCGATCATCTTCATCGACGGCCGGCTGACGCACGCGGCGCGCAAGCTTCCGTTTCACGGCATTCCGCCAGACGGCGTCGACCACGAAGCGCGGGTCGAGGTGCCGCCCGAATTCGAAGCGCTCGCCGCGCGCATCCTCGGACGGCTCGACCGGCCGGCCTACGCCCGCGTCGATCTCGTTCCCACGCCGGCCGGTCCGCTGCTCATGGAGCTGGAGCTCATCGAACCGTCGCTCTTTTTGAGATTGCATCCCGAATCGGCCGAGCGGCTAGCCGACGCCGTTCTGCAACGCGTACCGCAATAAAAAACCAGGAGGCCGGTTGATACCGGCCTCCCATCGGTGCTGCTCCGGGTTCGAGGTTATTGAAACTCGAACTCCGCAAGGTTCTTCTCGATCTTCCGCTTGACACGCTGGAGCGCGTTGTCGATCGACTTCACGTGACGCCCGAGGTCGCGGGCCATCTCCTGATAGCTCTTTCCTTCGAGATAGGATTCGAGCACCTGCGACTCGAGCTCCGACAGATTTTGACGGATCCGCTGGCGGATGTCGTCGGAGACCTCTTGCGTAACGACCAGCTCCTCGGGGTCCGACGTCTTTTGCGACGCCATGACGTCGAGCAGCGTTCGTTCGCTATCCTCGTCGTAGATCGGCTTGTTCAGCGAGATATATTGGTTGAGCGGAATGTGCTTCTGCCGCGTCGCCGTCTTGATCGCGGTAATGATCTGGCGCGTGATGCACAGCTCGGCGAACGCACGGAAGCTCGACAGTTTGTCGGCTTTGAAGTCGCGCACGGCCTTATAGAGGCCGATCATTCCTTCTTGAATGATGTCCTCGCGGTCGGCTCCGATCAGGAAGTAGCTCTTGGCCTTGATCCGAACGAAGTTCTTGTACTTGTTGAGGAGGAACTCCATCGCGAGGTTGTCGCCCGTCTTCGCGATGGCTACGAGCTCTTCGTCGGCTCGCTCGTGATACTCCAGACCATCCGACACGGGATGGGTCATTGCCATAATGCTTTGTTTGCCTTCTGGGAACGTGTGCCGCATGCGCAGGCCGCAGCCCATCGGGCGCGGCACATCCAGGTGATTATAGAAGGGCGCCCCTCCACCGTCAAGGACGATGGAAGCGAGCCCTGGGCCGAACCTCCAAAAAGTCGGACCCTCAAGCGGCCGGCTGAAAGGAGGCGAGATCCGCACTGGGATTCAACCTGGGATCTATGGGTAGATTCTCCCCTGAATCGGCGAACCAGGAGGATCCTTCTCTGCGAGACGACTACGAAATGCACGGCCACGTCATGAGCTTGCCGGTAGCCGGCGTGGTTCGGGAGTTGACGAGCCTGCTCGGCTTGACCCTCGTCGCCGCCATCGGCGGCGTGGGCGAAACTCGCGCGGTCAGCCAATGGACGAACGGCCGGAGGCCGCAGCGACCGCACGTTCTGCGGTTCGCGCTGCAACTGGCTCGGATGCTCGCCGACGACACCGGTCCGGAAGCCGCGCGCGCCTGGTTCTTGGGAAGCAACCCTCATCTCGGCGATCGGTCTCCGGTCTCGGTTCTACGAATCTCTTCTCTCGAAGAGGCTCAGCACGATCTGATGGTCGCCGCGCGAGCCTTCTTGCAAAGGGCGGAGCGGACGGCGCGGGTTCGCCCGGACCCGACCGCCGGATGAAAGAGCCGCCACACCCCCAATCCCTCTTCCATCTCATCCCCGCGTGTGTCACAATTCGTACGTGAACGAACGGGAGAAGGTCTTGGATCGAGATCCGCCCATGGCCGCGTTCGTGCGCGAAGAGGACGAACGAGCGGCCATTCTTCACGTGGTCGGTGAGGTCGATCTCGCCAACGCGAACGAGTTGGAATCGGCGTTTTCCAAGTTGGCGGCGCGAGCGGCACCCCGGATCGTCGTCGACCTTACCGGATGCACGTACCTCGACTCAACCGGATTACGCGTCGTCGCCCGCGCTCGACGGCACGACGGCGACCGCGTCCGCATCGTCGTGCCCGCCGCCGGGCAGCTCCGGCGCATCTTCGAAGTCACCGGGTTGATCGACGAGCTCGGCGTCCTCGGAACCGTCGAGGATTCGCTGGTCTAGACGGCGCTGGCGCACGGCTTCGTAGATTAGCACGCCCGCCGCAACCGACGCGTTGAGCGAAGCGATCCGGCCGTACATCGGGATCGACACCAGAAAATCGCATTCGCGCCGCACCAGCGGCGAGAGTCCGCGTCCCTCTTCCCCGATGACGATCGCCAAATCGCCGCGCAAATCGGCTTTTTCCAGCGACGTGGCGCCTTGGCCGGCGTCGCCCCCCGCCACCCACACCCGCGCCTTTTTGAGCGCTCGGATCGCGTCGGCCACATTGGCGACGCGCGCGACCGGAACGTGCGCCGCCGCTCCCGCGGCGGCCTTACGGACCGTTGCGTTGATGCCCGCCGACCGGCGATCCGGAAGAACGACGCCGGTCGCTCCCGCCGCTTCGGCCGTCCGGACGATCGCACCGACGTTGTGCGGATCCGTCAGATGGTCCAGCACGACGAACAACCGTCGTCCACCGCTGCCGCGGTCCAGCAGCTCGTGCAACCCGGCGTACGCAAACGGCGGTGCCACCGCGACGACGCCTTGATGCGCTTTGAACGGCAGCGACGCAAAAAATCCGCGCTGCTCGAAACGTACCGGCACGTTGCGCTCCTTGGCTCGGGCCAGCAATCCCCGGAGCACGGCGTCCTTCTTGCGATCGTCGGAGATGTGAATCGAGCGCAGCCGCTCCCCGGCCACGAGCGCTTCGTCGACGGCGTGAATGCCGTAGACGATGTCGTCGAAATCGAGCCGGCGCGGCGGCGGTCGCCGTTTCAGCCGGCGACGCTCCACGTCGTCCCTTCTTTCGAATCCTTGAGCTCGATGCCGCACTCGAGCAGCGCCGCGCGCAAACGATCGGAGGCCGCCCAGTCCTTACGGGTGCGCGCCTCGGCCCGCATCGCGATCACCCGCTCGACGGCTTGCGCGGGCGTCGCTCCGTCGAAACTCTCGTGCAGCGTCGCGCTCAAGCGCTCCACGACGTCGGAGGCAAGTGACGGACTTGCCAGCCACTCGTCGCTTGGAGCGAGGCCGAGCAGCGTCAGCAGATAGGCGTACTCGTGCAGCGCTTCGCCCGGAGCCAGGCGTGCGGCCGTCGCCGGCGCGCTCCCGGCAAACTCCAACATCGCCGCTAGCGCGGCCGCAGTGTTCATGTCGTCGTCGAGCTCGCGCTCGACGCGCTGAACGTAGCCCGTTTGGGCTAAGTCGGTCGGCACCGCGTCCCCCGCTTCGCGCAGTTCGCGGTACGCCTTCTTAAGCTGCCGCAGGGCAGCGGCCGCGCCCCCCATGGCGTCTTCCGTGAAATTCTTGACCTTGCCGTAGCTGGTTTGCAGAAGCAGCAGACGGATCGCTTGCGGATCGTAGCGCTCGAGCATCGCGGAGAGCGGTTCGTAGTTCCCCAGCGACTTCGACATCTTCTTGTTTTCGAAGAGCAGCAGGCCGCCGTGCACCCAGAAGTTGGCCATCGGCGGACGGTGCATGAGCGGTTCGCTCTGCGCGATCTCGTTTTCGTGGTGCGGGAAAATGAGATCGGCGCCGCCCCCGTGGACGTCGAACCCCTCACCCGGCGGATCCAACAGCGCGCGCGCCATTGCCGAGCACTCGATGTGCCAGCCGGGGCGGCCGGCGCCGTAAGGCTCGAACGGCCATTGCGGCTCGCCTTCTTTTGCGAACTTCCACAGCGCGAAGTCGAGCGGGTCTTCCTTGTGCTCGTCGATCTCGATGCGGGCTCCCGCCTCTAACTCCGCGACGTTTCGGTTCGACAACTTTCCGTAATCCGCGAACGCGGCGACGCGGTAGTAAATGCCGTCTTGGGAGACGTATGCATGTTCGCGTTCCAGAAGTTCGCGGATCGTTGCTTGAATCTGCGGAACGTAATGGGTCGCGTACGGCTCGCGATCGAACGGCAGGACGCCCAAAACGCGCATCGACTGCTTGAACTCGCCGTAATGGCGATCGATGATGTCGTGATACGGCTCGCCGGTCGCCCGCGACTCCGCGATGCTGCGATCGTCGATGTCGGTTACGTTTTGTACGTACGTCACGCGATAACCGAGATGCGTCAGGTAGCGCCGCAACACGTCGAAAAAGAGAAACGAGCGCGCGTGTCCCAGGTGCGCCTGGGCCGACGGCGTCATCCCGCACACGTAGATGCGAACTTCGCCGTCGCGCAGCGGGGCGAACGCCTCCACCCGTCGGGTGCGCGTGTTGTACAGCCGCAGCGGCATCAGATCACCCAACTCCAGGACTCGGCCGATCCGTCTTCGCCGGCTTCGAGCTGATCGATCCGGCGTTCGAGTTCCTCGATGCGACGGTTCAGGCGGCGCATCGACTCGGCGTTCGGATCCGGCATTTCGACCTGCGGACGATCGGGGACGACCCGAATCGGCAAGCCGTTTTGCGCCACGATACGCGCGGGCACCCCGACCACGGTGGCCTTGGCGGGCACGTCCTTCACGACGATCGAGCCGCCGCCGACCTTCGCATCGTCGCCGAGGGTAATCGCACCGAGCACCGCCGCGTTCACGCCGACGGTAACGTTGCGGCCTAGCGTCGGATGACGCTTCCCGTGCGACAGGCTCGTGCCGCCGAGCGTCACGCCCTGATAGATCGTACAGCCGTCGCCGACCTCGGCGGTCTCGCCGATCACGACGCCCATGCCGTGGTCGATGAACACGCCTTTGCCGATCGTCGCTCCCGGATGAATTTCGACGCCGGTGAGAAAGCGCGCGATCTGCGAGAGAAACCGCGGCAGCACCGGAATCCCGGCGCGATAGAGCGGGTGCACGAGGCGGTGCGCCGTGAGCGCGTGAAAGCCCGGGTAGTTGAGGACGACGTCCAGCCAGCCTCGCGCCGCGGGATCCCGCTCCAGCGGTGCGCGCAGATCGTTTGAGAAGGTCTCGAACCAGCCGAGTCGGCCCATTGCCTTATCCTAACCGCGCCGTCAATCGCGGGGTTCCGCATCGGCCGGACGCGATCCGCGAATCGGCTCGAACGGACGGCCGTCGGGGCCGAAAGCGATCGGCTCCAGGCCTCGCCCGTGAAGCAGCTTCGAGTTGACCGCGCCGATGCGGATCAGGATCCGGTCGTGGCCCAGCAGGGGGAAGATCAGTTCCAGAGGCGGTCCGTCGGATTGGCCGGTCAGCACCATCCGGACCGCTGCCCGCGCATCGGCCGGTGCGATGCCGAACTCGGCCGCGATGGCCGCGAGGTCGTGTTCCAACGGTAGACCGCGCAGCTCGGGCTGATGATCGACGTATTGGCCGACGGAATCCAAGAAAAAGAGCGCGTCGCGCGAGCGCAAGCGTTCGAGCTCTACGGCGGGAATGGCGGTCGCCTCGGCACGCAGCGCCGCGACCACCGGACGCGCGTCTTCGAGCGCGCGCAGATCCGGACCGTAGGCTTCTAGAAACGTTTCAATCCAGCGCAGCGCGGCAGCCGGAGCGGGATCCTCGAGAAGTCCCCAGCACTGCATCGCGCGTGCGAGGTCGGCGGCCTCGATCACGCGGGCTCGATCGACGCGACGGCGTAAGCGACGATGCCGCTGCCGTCGCCGGTGTACCCCAGCCCTTCGCTGCTCTTGGCTTTTACGCCGACGCAGTCGAGCGCGATGCCGAGACGCTGCGCGAGATTGCCGCGCATGCGTTCGACGAACGGCGCCAACTTCGGGCGATCGACGACGATGGTTGCGTCCACGTTGACGACGCGCCAGCCCGCATCGCGGACCGCCCGCACGCACGAGTCGAGCAGCTGCATCGAATCGGCATCTTTCCACTGCGGGTCGCCGGCGGGAAAGCGTCCGCCCAGATCGCCCAGAGCGGCGGCCCCGAGCACCGCGTCGGCGACGGCGTGCGCCAGTACGTCGGCATCGGAGTGACCGAGCGCTCCGCGCTCGAACGGCACGCGCACGCCGCCCAGCGTCAGCGCGCGTCCTTCGACCAGCGGATGAGCGTCGAAACCGTGACCGACGCGCGTCATCGCGCGGCCGCTGCGGCGCGCATTTCCAGAATCGCCTGCGCGCGCGCCAGATCTTCGGGCAGCGTCACCTTGAAGTTCTCCGGCGAGGACGCGACCGCGACGACTTCGACGCCGATCCGCTCCAGCAGCGCGGCGTCGTCGGTCGCTTCAACACGATCGCGCAGCCCGCTCTCGTGGGCCGCGATCAATTCGACACGCAGCGCAAGCTGCGGCGTCTGTGCAGCCCACAGCCTTCCTCGCTCGAGCGTTTCGACGACGATCTTCGAATCGCGATCGACGACTTTGATGGTGTCGACTACCGGCACGGCCAAAAGCGCGGCGCGACGCTCGCCGACCTGCGCCATCGCAACCCGAACGTCGGCGGCGCGAACCAGCGGGCGCGCACCGTCGTGCACGAGCACGGCGGAGCAGGCCGGATCGACCGCTTCGACGCCGTGGCGAACGCTTTGCTGTCGCGTCGCTCCGCCGCGCACCACCCGCGCCGCCCGCGCGGGAGCGTGGCGCAGGCACAGTTCGCGCATCGGTTCGAGCGACTCCGGCTCGGTGACGACGACCAGCTCTGCGATCTCGGGCATGCTTGCGAAGGTCGCAATCGACCATGCGACCATCGGAAGTCCCGCCAGCTCGAGAAATTGCTTGGGACGGCCGAGCCGCCTCCCGCGACCCGCCGCAACGATGACGGCCGCCCATACCAGCGCTCGGCCCTGCGGGGATCCAACCGTCAACGCCGCGCCTCGTGCGAGGCCGCGTCGCGCTTCGGCCGCGCGAAAATCATCCGTCCCGCCACCGTCTGCAGGACGCTGGTTACCACCACGTCCGCTTCGTCGCCGATCAGGCGGCGCCCGTGCTCGACCACGATCATCGTCCCGTCATCGAGATAGCCGACGCCCTGATGCAGTTCTTTGCCTTCGCGGACGACCGCGACGTGGAGTTCTTCACCGGGTAAGACGACCGGCTTGACCGCGTTGGCCAGCTCGTTGACGTTGAGCACCTCGACGCCTTCGACGTGCGCGACGCGGTTGAGATTGTAGTCGTTCGTGATGAGCTTGGCGCCGAGCTCGCGGGCGAGCCGGACCAAGCGCGCGTCGACGTTGCCCGCGGGCATGTCGTCGAAATCGCGTTCGCTGATTTGAAACGCGGCGAGCTGTTGCAACCGCGAGAGCACGTCGAAACCGCGACGGCCGCGCGTGCGCTTGAGGGGATCGACCGAATCGGCGATGGCCTGCAGCTCGCGCAGGACGAATCTCGGCACGATCAGTACGCCCTCGAGGAAGCCGCTCTCGACGATCTCGACGATTCGTCCGTCGACGATCGCCGAGGTGTCGACCAGTTTGCCCGTCGCCGATGCGGAAGCGCCGGCGACGTTCTTCGGAACGGGAACGATGCGGATGCGCGCACCGACGCGCGCGCCGAGATAGGCAGCGAAAATCGCCAGGATCGGGTAGAGGATGATCGCGACGTAGGTGCCGACTTTGCCGGCGCCCGACACGGTTTCGAAGACGATGCTCTTCACCAGGAAGGCGATGATCAGGCCGACGATGAGCCCGACCGATCCGCCCGCGATTTCGGCCGGAGAAAGCCGCTCCATCGCGCCCTCGACGTTGGCGAGCTCGCCTTCGAACAACCCCTGGGCTACCGGCGCGAGCAGCGCGCCCAAGACTGCCCCCACCACCGGAGAGAGGATGAAAAACGCGAGCTGCAGGCCTTCGCTCGCGAAGTGCAGCGAGAACAGATTGGTGTAGGCTTCGCGACCCAGCAAAAATCCGGCCACCCCGAAGACGACCACGAAGGCCGCCCGGAGCACGGTCGTTGAGAGATGACCCTCGGTTAGGCGAATGGTAGAAAAGCCTCGCAGACGTCGTTGGCAACGAATCGGCCGCGCACCGTCAGCCGCAGGGCGTCCTCGCTGCGCTCCAGCAGCCCGGCGCGGGCGAACCGCTCGACGGCGGGCGCGTAGACGCTCGCCACATCGACTCCGTACCGCTCTTTGAACTCGGCCAGCCGGACCCCTTGCGCCGTGCGTAAAGCAAGCATGATCGCCTCGCCGGCCCGGCGCGCGCCTTCCAGCCGCTCGGCCTCGCGCGGGATCGGCCGGCCGGCCAACGAGTCGTCGACGTAACGCTCCAGCGAGCGCGTCCGCACGCTGCGGACGCCGTCCCGATAGGAAGCCGCGCCGACCCCTAGCCCGACGTATTCGCCGTTGGCCCAATAGTTCGCGTTGTGCGCGCAGCGGTGACCGGGGCGCGCAAAGTTGCTGATCTCGTAATGCTCGTAGCCGGCCGACTCCAAGCGCTCGATCGCGATCGCGTAGAGCTCCGCTTCGGCGGCGTCGTCGAAGAACGCGCTCGGGTCGCGATGCTGCCAGGCCGCGTACGGCGTGTTGGGCTCGACCGTCAGGCCGTAGGTCGAGACGTGATCGACTCCGAGCGCGATCGCGCGTTTCAGCGAACCGCGCCAGCTGCGCGGCGTCTGGCCCGGTACCGCAAACATCAAATCCAGCGAAACCGACGCAATGCCCGCCGCTCGCGCGACCGCGACGACGTTTTCGATCGCCGCAGCGTCGTGCTTGCGCCCGAGCGTGCGAATCTCGCCGGGTTCGAACGACTGCACGCCGATCGACAGACGCGTTACGCCGGCAGTGCGATAGCGCTCGAAATCCCCCGGGCGCACCAGCTCGGGGTTGATCTCGACGCTCGTCTCGCGCTCGGCGTCGATGCCTTCGGCGACGGGAAACCGGCGATCGAGTCGCAGCAGGAGTTGCGCGATCGTACCGGCGTCGTAGGCGTTCGGCGTTCCCCCGCCCACAAAGACGGTCGCAGCCGGCGTCACGGCTTCGCGTTCGATCTCCGCGTAAAGCGCCTGCAGGTACGAAGCGGCCGCCGTCGCGCGCGACGGCCATTTGGCAAAGTCGCAGTACGGGCAAAGGTACGGGCAGAACGGAAGGTGGACGTAGACGCCGAGCATGGACCGCCGATCTTCGTCGGTCGCGTTCAGCTCTCCGTCGCCACGAACACGCCGACCGCACCCGGACCGCCGTGCGTGGCGATGACCGGCCCGGCTTCCCAGATCTCCAGCGACGCCGGCTCCGCCTGCAAGCGCTCGCGCAGCTTCTCGGCGGCGCGCTGGGCCAAATGCGGAGCGTCGGTGTGCATCACCACGAAGTGCGCGGCTTTCGGATCCGGTACCGCAGCCAGCGTCAGGTCGAGCATCGTCTCTTGCGCGCGAGCGAAGGTGCGGACTTGCGCTTCGGCGGCAACTTGCCCGTCTTTGAGCGAAAGAACCGGCACGATTTTCATGAGGGTGCCCAGCGCGGCGCGAGCGCGTCCGATGCGACCGGTACGCTGAAGATGGGAAAGGTCCGGAAGGCAAGCGTAGAGCCGTTCGGTAGCGCGCCAGCGATCGAGCGCGGCCACGATCGCGGCGGTGCCGGCGCCGGCGCGCGCGAGCTCGCGCGCGCGCAAAACCATCATCCCCAGTCCGCCCGCGACGGTCTGAGAATCGTAGAGCTCGATGCGCGCCCCTTCGAATCGAAGCGCCGCGGCGCGCGCCGCGTTGATGGTGCCGGAGAGCTGCGACGATATCGTCACGCACAGGACGTCGTCTCCCCGCTCGACCGCCGGAGCGAACGCCTCTTCGAACATCGGCGCGGTCGGCTGTGAGGTCGTCGGCAGCACCGGCTCGTGTTCCAGTTTTCGGTAAAACTCCGGGCGCGAGAGTTCGACGTAATCGCGATAGCTGCGGTCGCCGAAGACGACGAACAGCGGCACGACGGCGATGCCGAGCTCGCGTGCCTTCTCGGGCTCGACGTCCGACGTAGAGTCGGTGACGATTGCGACGGCCACTAGTCTTCGACGAGCGCGGGAGCGATCAGTTCGCTGATCTTTCCGACCACGTCGTGGTCGACTTCTTGCACGGCCGCTAGAATCGCGTGCTTGATCGCGTTGCGGGTGGCGCGCCCGTGCGTGACGATGCAGTTGCCGCGCAGCCCGAGCAGCGGCGCCCCGCCGTAGGTCTCGTAGTCGAATTTCCGCCGCAGCTTGCGAAATGCCGGCGCCAACATGGCGGTTCCGACTTTGTTGAGCACGCTGCCGCTCAAGAGCGCCTCGCGGATGACGCTGGCCAGGTCGGCGATCATTCCCTCGCACGTCTTGAGGACGACGTTTCCGACGAAGCCGTCTGCGACGATGACGTCGGCGACGTTATGGAACAAATGCCGTCCTTCGACGTTTCCGATGAAGCGCAGCGGAGCCGCCTCCATCAGCCGTGCCGCCTCGAGAACTTGCTGATTTCCCTTGGTTCGCTCTTCACCCAAGGAGAGTACGGCGACGCGCGGCTCGGCGATACCCAGAACGGCTCTCGCGTACGCCGAACCCATGATCCCGAACTGAACCAGCCATTCCGGACGGCAGTCCACGTTGGCGCCCGAGTCCAGCAACACGGTCGGTCCGTTGAGCGCCGGCCAAACCGTGGCGATGGCCGGGCGCGAGATGCCTTCGATCGTGCGCAAGCGGATCAGCGCGATGGCGAGAAACGCGCCGCTGTTGCCGGCCGACACGACGGCGTCGGCCTCGCCCCGCTTGACCATCGTGACGGCGATGCCCAGCGACGTGCGTTCGGCGGAACGGGCGGCCGACGAGGCAGCCTGGTCCATCGCCACCGCTTCGGGGGCGTGAACGATCGCGATCCGGTCCATCGGCGCGTCCGTCGGCAGCAGCGCGCGCACGCGCACCTCGTCGCCGACCAGCGAGATTCCGACGTCGGACTCTTCGGCCGCGAGCAAGGCTCCGGCCACGATCTCTTCGGGTGCGTGATCGCCGCCCATCGCATCGACGGCGATGCGCGGCCTACTCATCGAGCGACAACCAATACTCGGCGTTTTTCATACCGCCGTAATAGTATTCGACGTCGCAGGGCGGAAAAGCCGCTCGCAGGTCGTCGCCCAGTCGCTGGGCGTCGCGCTCCTTCTGCTGGCCCCCGTAATAGAGCGTAATCAAGCCGCCTCGGGCCGCGCCCGCCTCGAGGAGCGCCGCGCGGGCGACCTCAGCCAAGCTCTCGCCTGCAAAAAGGCGGCCGGCCGCCAAAGCGGCCGGCTTACCGCCTCGAACGGAGGCCGTTCCGATCGTCGCGTCCTTGCCGGCGAAGAACACCTGCGCGCTGCGCACGCGGCCGGCCGCCGCCGCGATCGCTTCGTCCGCCGGCGGACCGGCCCCGGCCGCGAACGCAAATAGGCCGGCGATGCCGGCGACGACGTCGGGGGTCGGAATCACGTGCACGCGTTTGGGGGAAAGCTTCGCCGCCTCCGCTCCGGCCAGCGCCACGTTCTTGTCGTTGACGAACAGATAGACGACGTCGCTCATACACTTCGTGACGGCGAGCAATAGGTCGCGCACGCTGGGGTTTCCGGCGCCCGAGACGACGACTTCGGCACCGAGCTCTTTGACGATGCGTTCGAATCCGTCACCCGGCACGACCGCCGCGATCGAGTAGGGACGCTGCGCCTGCTCGACCACCAGAACGCGATGCTGCCGCTCCATGTCGTCGACCTTCACGCGCGTGAGCGTGCCGTGCTTGCCGGCCAGTTCTTGCACCAGATCGGCATCGTCGGTGTGGAGGTGGACTTTGATCGTCGGCGGATCCCCGATGGCCAGCAGCGATTCACCGCGCGGCTCGAGCAAGGCGCGCAGCTCCTGGGCGCCGATCGTCGCGTTTTCGAGAACGAATTCGGTGCAGTACTTGCGGTTGCCGACGACCTGTTGAGGCGTGAACGCGGTGTGGCGGAGGGGGCGGCGCGGGAAGGCGGTCGCGCGAACCTTTACGTCGGGCAAAAACTGCAGAATGCCTTCCAGGAAATACACGAAACCGGCGCCGCCCGCGTCGACGACGCCGGCCTCCTTGAGCGCCGGCAGCTGTTCGGGCGTGCGGTCGAGCGCTTCGTTTGCCGCTCGCAGCACGCCCGAAACGAAGCGATAGAGATCGCGCTCGTGCAGCGCGATCCGGTATGCGGCATCGCCGGCGGCGTCGGCTACCGAAACGATGGTTCCTTCGACCGGACGAATCAGCGCGCGCCGGGCAGCCGCTGCCGCCTCCCGCATGGCGGTCGCGATGCCGAACGTGTCGATCTCCCGGCGATGCCGCACGTGATGGGCGAACCCGCGCAGCATCTGCGAGACGATGACGCCCGAGTTTCCGCGCGCGCCCATGAGGCTTCCCTCGGCGGCGCGCTCCGCCACCGCCGAGAGCGGCTGATCGCGCAGCTTGGCCGCTTCGAGCGTGGCCGAGCGAGCCGTCAGGTACATATTCGTTCCGGTATCTCCGTCGGGCACCGGAAAGACGTTGAGCGAGTTGAGGACGTCGCGGTACTTCTTGAGAAAATAGGTGCCGGCGGCGAGAAATTTGCCGTAGCCGCGGCCGTCCAGTGCGATAACGTCCACGGCGACCGGTCTTTGGAACCGGTGCTTCGAATTCCGCTTGCGGCTGCCCAGGGGTCGTGGTATGATTCCGGGGTTTGGCGCGGCCCCTATGGCTTGCGACCTATGTCTGACCCCGTTGAGTGAGAAGGAACTGCGATGGCCAAGCGCTGTGAAGTCTGTGGCAAGGGGCCCAAAGCGGGCAACAACGTCAGCCACGCCATGAACAAGACCAAGCGCCGCTGGCTGCCCAACTTGCAGTCGGTCAAGATCGACGATCGCGGCACTCACCGCACCGCTCGCGTCTGCACGCAGTGCTTGCGCTCCAAGCGCGTCACGCGAAAAGCCTAAGCCGGTTTTTTAGATCGATGCAGGAAGGCGCTCCATAGCCGCGAGCGCCTGAGAAATATCTTCGGGCTCGAGCGTAATCATGAACTCGAGCCGCACGTGCGAGGCGTCGATGCTCTTGAGCAGTACGGCGCACAAAACCGGCCCACGCCGGCTCGGCGCGAACGATAGATTGAAAAGTCCGCCGGCGATCGCGAAGGCCGCCGCCGGCCCATTTCCGGAATTGATCTCGGCGAGATACGCGCGCAACTCGATCAGCTCGAGAACGCGAATCGAGTAAGCGAAGCTCGCGGCCACCGGCTGCGCTTCTGCGTGAACGCGGCACTGCAAGAGATCGAATCCGTGCGGTTCGGCGACCTCGGGATGTTCGTATCCCGCGACTTCGATGCGAAGGTGCGCGGCGTCGACCGTGCCGAGGCGGATCTCGAAGCCAGGTTCCGGTTCCACGTCGTTACCCGAACACGATCTTGTGTTTAGGCGGAGCCAGCTTCAAACGCGCCGTATCCCCGGACGCCGGCTTGAGCGCGCGCGCTTCGACGTTGCTGCGCTCGCAGAAACGCAGCGCGCGCTGGTCGTCGAGATGATGAGCCAGCGGATTCCATTTTGTCAGCGCGGCGACGGGATCGACCGTGGCACCGCCGTACGGCGACGTGTTCGCGACCGCCCGTGCGGCCAGCGCGGTCGAGAGGAGGGAGGCGGCAAACGGGGACGCACCCAACCCGCAAAACGTCGCCAGCGCGCCGGCGAACACGTCGCCGATGCCGTGCGCCGGAAACGCCGGAAAGAGCGGCCCGGAGATTCGATGGTAGCCGTAACCGTTCGAGAAAAGCAGCCGTACGCGGTGCTTTTCCGGATCGCGCTCCCAGGAGGTGATCGCGATCGCTTCCGGACCGAGGTCGAACAGCGCGTTCAGATAGGCGTACTCCGACATCGACCGGTCGCCGCTGCCGATCAGGACCTCGGCCTCGAACCGGTTCGGTGTCACGATTTGCGCCAGCGGCAAAAGCGCGTCTTTGATCGCTCGCGCCGTCTCCTGACTGACGAACAAGCCCTTGTGGAAGTCGCCGATCACCGGATCCAACAGCACGACCCCCTTGTAGCCGGCCAGCAACGTGGCGACGATCTCGACGTGCTGCGGTCGCGGGAGATAGCCGACGACGACGATGCCCGGCTGTTGCCCGATCAAAAACGCCACGTCGCGCCGGAACTGGTGCGGATCCACGATCGAGCTCGTCCGTCCCGGAAACCCGCCGTGCGCGCTCGCAAAAGCCGACGGCGCGTGGACCACCCTCGCGCCCAATGCGTTGGCAATCGCGAAGACCGCCTGATTGCCCAGAAATCCCATCCCCACGCTGTTCTGGATGCTTCCGATCAGCGGGTACTTCGCACCGTCGTCCTCCAGGTAGTTCATCGCGCCGTCTCCGCCGGTGCGGCAAAATGATCCCAGCCGCAGCGCCGGATCTCGCGGCCGCGCAGCCGGATCCCGGGTTGCGCGCAGAGCGTTCCGACGCGCAGCAACTCGCGGCCGAAGCGGGCGCGATACCGGCGAGCGACGTGCGCGAAGGCCCGCGGCCGAACCGCAACGATCAGTTCGAAATCCTCGCCGCCGGCTAGCGCAAAGCGTTCCGGATCTTCACCGAGCGCCGACGCAACCGGCACCACGCAGGCCGCAAACGGAACGTCGTCGATCTCCGCGCCCGCGCCGGACGCCGTGCAAAGCCGTTCGAGATCGATCGAAAGACCGTCGGAACAGTCCATCATCGCTCCGACGCTTCGGCTCGCCGCGAGGAACCGCCCCTCGTCGCAACGCGCCGCCGGACGGCGAAACGCTTGCAGCGCCGCGGCGGCCGACGCATCGTCGATCGACACCGCACCGGAGGCAACGCGCAGTCCGGCGCGCGAAGCGCCGAGCGGCGCGGTAACGGCGATGACGTCGCCGGCACGCCCGCCGGCTCGCCTTTTGACGTCGCTCGGGCGAACTTCGCCGACCGCGGCGATGCCGATAACGATCGCCGGTGCGCGCGACAAATCGCCGCCGGCAATCGCGAGCGCCGCGGCGTCGGCGCTCGCGCGCAGGCCGCGATAGATTGCCAGCGCGTCGTCCGGCGCGGTTTCGGCCGGAAGTCCGAGCGCGACGGTCGCCAGAACCGGACGGGCTCCCATTGCGGCCAGATCGCTGGCGTTGGCGGACATCGCGCGGTAGCCCGCGTCCTCCAGCGACATCAGCGCGCGTGTGAAATCGACGCCTTCGACCAGCAAGTCGGTCGTTATCGCGCTCAGGTTCGAGCGCGAAGGACGCCACAGCGCGGCGTCGTCGCCGATGCCGAGGACGATCTTACGACTCGGCCGTTGCGCGAGCGCAGCGATGGCGGCGACGAGGTCGTCTTCGCGCATCGCAGTCTCAGCCAAGCAGGGAGCGAATCCGTTTGAGCTCGTTGCCGGGGCGCTGCGCGCCGAAGATCGTCGACCCCATCACCAGCGCGCCGGCGCCCGCTTCTACCAGATCCCGCGCGTTTCTTTCGCCGACGCCTCCGTCGATCTCGATGGTGCACGTCGGATTGCGGTCGTCAACCAGCGCCCGCGCCTCACGCACCTTCTCGAACGTTCTCGGAATGAAACTCTGACCCGAAAACCCCGGATTGACGCTCATGATCAGCACCGTGTCGCAATCTTCGATCACGTCCTGGAGCATCGAGACCGGCGTTTGCGGACAGATCGAGATGCCCGGCTTGGCGCCCAGCGACCGGATGTGGGTCAACAAGCGCTGTGCGTGCGGCGTTGCCTCCAGATGAAACGTAATGCGGTCGCATCCGGCCTCGCGAAAGCGATCGACGTAGAGCTCCGGCTCGACGATCATCAAATGCGCGTCGAAGGTCAAGGGCGAGAGTTTGCGCAGATCGCCGATGATCTTTGGGCCCCAGGTAATGTTCGGAACGAACCGGCCGTCCATCACGTCGAGATGCAGCCAGTCCGCACCGGCCGCCTCGACCTCGGCAATTTGCTCGGCGATGCGAGCGAAGTCTGCCGACAGCAGCGAGGGCGCAATTTTCGTCGGGTTCGGCATCGCGGCTACTCTCCGGGTGCGGGCGTCGAAACGGGTTTTTCGTCGTAGACGGCCGGCGGCTCCGTTCCCAGCCGCGTCTCTCCGGCGAGTACGCCGTTGACGTACATGCCGACGACCGACGTTCCCAGCGCCGTCACCGTGAAGTCCAGCTTCTGCCCGGGCTCGGCGAAAGCATGGTAGAGGTCGTAGCGGCCGGTCGCGTCGGTGACGACGAGTCTGACGTCGAGCTGCTGACCGGCTTCGTAGTCTTGTGGAACCGGTACCGAGACCAGCACGTGCACTTGGCGCAAGACGTACCCCGACTCGTTGGGGCCGGCACTCACCTGCAGCGAAACCGGATCGAACGATGCGATCTTCGTATTGGGCGGCGGGACTTGGCGCGCGACCATGCCGTGCGGCGGACCCTTGCGCCCCAGCGGCGTCCACACCGTCTGGCCCAGCTTGATCCCGAGCTTGTCGGCCAGGTCGCGCGCTTGATCGATCGACATGCCGACGAAGTCCGGAACCTTGATGCTCGTCAAGCCGCCCTTGCTGACGACCAGCGTCACCGTATCGCCCTCGGCGACGCTCGCCAGCGGCGCCGGGTCTTGCGCGATGACGTGCCCGTCCGGGACGATGTCGCTGCGCTCGTACGTCACTTTTCCAAGACTCAGCCGCGTCCGCGAAAGATCCAGGGTCACTTCGCGCATCGATTGATAGCGCAGGTCCGGCATCAAGTGCGCGACGATCCCGTCGCTGATGACGAACGAAATCTGACGGCCTTCGCGGACTTCGTCGCCGGCCTCGGGGCGCTGCATGATCACGACGTTCTTCGGATAGCGATCGCTCGTCGTGTGATCGATGACTGCCGACGAGAGCTTCAGGCGCTCGATTTCCGCGTTGGCGTCGGTCAGCGTCTGGCCCACGAACGACGGAACGGTGACCGTGTCGGAGGGAGGCAGCAGAAAGTCGTGAATTTGCCGGCCGAACCAGACCAGCACGGCGACGAAGACCGCCAGCACGATCGGAAAAATCCAATCGCGCGGCAGATAGGTCGCCGGTCCGTTCTTCAGGCCAATGCCTCCAGCGCAACGTCGCTGACGTCCAAGTTGCTGAAGACGCGCTGGGTGTCTTCGTGATCGTCGAGCGCCTCTAGAAACGCCAGCGCCGCCGAAAGGTCCTCCCCTTGCAGCGCGAGTTTGTTCTTCGGGCGCATCCCGAGGTAGGCGTCGGAGATCTTTAAGCCGTGGGAGCGCAGCTCGTCGCGCGCGCGAGCCAAGCCGGCGGGGTCGGTATAGATGGTGGCGAGCTCGGGATCGTACTCGACGTCGACGACGCCGTCCACCAGGGCCTCCTCGGTAAACGCATCCTCGCTCTTACCGGCCGGATTGGCTTCGACCACTCCGACGGCATCGAACATCCACCCGACCGAGCCCGTCTCGCCGAGCGTACCGCCGTGTTTGCCGAATAGGAAGCGCAGTTCGCCGGCGGTCCGGTTGCGATTGTCGGTAGCGGCGTCGACCACGACGGCCAAACCCGCCGGCCCGTATCCCTCGTAGCGGATCTCTTCGATCTCGCGCTCGCCGGACGCACCCGAACCGCGCGAAATCGCGCGCTTGATGTTGTCGGCGGGCATGTTGAACTCGCGCGCCTTCTCGACCGCCATCTTCAGGCGGTAGTTGGCTTCCGGATCGGGCGAGCCGCCCTTGGCGGCGAGGATGATCTCCTTGCTGAGCTTGGTGAACAGGGCGCCGCGCTGAGCGTCGACCTTGCCCTTCTTCAGCTTGATATTGTGCCATTTCGAGTGTCCGGACATCTGCGTAACCTCGTCGGCGTTTTCGTCAGCCGGGCCCGATAATCCACGTTTGGAACCACATTCGAGCGTGCCACTGGCTCCAAGTGATCGGGTGCGCCGCTAGAATCGGATAAAAGAAGACGAACGCCGCGCCGGCCAGCACCACGTACGTACCGACGGCCGAGGCCGCCAGCCAACGCCCGTGCCCTTCCTTCTGGGTTTTCCCCCATTCCCAGACTTGCTGCAGCACGATGGCGTTGCACAGGCAAATCAGTGGAATGTCCACGTAAAAGTGGTAGGCGAACGTAATGCGCGGCGACTTCATCCACGGCAGCCATTGCAGCAAATACGTGATGACGATGAGCGCGTACCCTTTGTTGCGCCTGAGCCATGCCAGCACCGCGACGGCCGGAACGGTCAGCAGCCCGAACCACAGAATCGCCGGATTCGGCATCGACGTAATTTCGTAGATACAGCACGCGTTGTTGTCGGACTGATTCTTGCGGTGGTCTTGATAGAAATACGCGACCGGCACCCAGTCGATCGGCCACTCGAACCACTTCGAGGAATAGGGGTGAGTGGCGCGCAGCGTGTCGTGATATTCGAACATCGAATACTGACGGTAGACGACGTCGTTGAAGTTGTGGATTTCGTTGGGGTCGGGCGAATGCCGGGCTAAATCCGGCACCCACGCCAGCATGTAGACCGTCGCGCTGATGAAAAGTATGGTCAGCAAAGCGCCGTCGAGACGGAAGCCGCGCGGATTCCCCCACAGGACCGGGCGCCGCTTCACCCATACGCGCTGCGCGAAGACCAAAATCAGCACCAGGAAGCTGACCCCGAAACCCATCACCCCGTACCACTTGCTGCTGACCAGGCAGCCGAGTGCCACGGTGAAGAGCACGAGCCAGAACCGCGAATCGCGGCCGCGCTCGACGCGCGCGCGTCCCTCTTCGTCGGTGACGCGGATTTCGTCGTCGGCATAGACCGCTTCCGCCACCGGGGTGCGATAGGTGACGCTGGCGTCGCGCTTGTACTCGATCGTCAGCGGATCGTCCGCGTATACCAGCATTCCGCCGCGGTTTTGGGAGGCGGCACCCCGCGAGATCTTACCGCGCCCGTCGATCGTACCTCCGTCCGCCGCGTAGAGCAGCGTGGTTTCGGAGTTTTGCAGGGCTCGCGAACCTTCGGCATACGTGAGCTCGCGCATGCCGTCGCCGAAGAACCTCGCGAATAGGACGTAGCGCACCATCAGATAGACGCCCGATGCGGCATAGAGGGTCACGATTACGGTCGAGGCGGTGTCGAATCCCAAGAATCGCCGGCCGGCGAACGCGAGGATCGCGCCCACGGCGAGCGACGCGCCGCCGCCGGCAAAATAGGCCCACTCCGGGACGTCGACGTGCGCGCGCTCGCCGACCTGCGACACGATCCAGAACCGGTAGAACGCGTATACCGCCAGCGTCGCAAAGAAGATGACGAACCCTTCCGGCGTCGCGATGCGGGACTGGACGAAGTGCATGCCGTCGAAGCTGAGAAGCAGCGCGGCAATCGCCGCGAACAGCGTCGAGCCGGTGATCCGTTTGGCAAAGACGTAGAGCAGCATGACCACCAGGGCGCCGAAGACGACGTCGAGGAAGCGCCAGCCGTACGAGTTGTCGCCGTTGGGCATGTGTCCGACGATGCCGTTGAGGAACGTCCAGCCGCCTAAACCGTGCCCGTGCGGCATGCCGCCGAAGAGCATCATCGAAAGCGTCACCAGCAGTTTGGTCAGCGGCGGATGCGTGTTTTCGTAGATGCGCATGTTCTGCAAATACTCTTCGCCGGCGCGCGCGAAGTAGATCTCGTCGAAGACCTTGTCGGGCGGCCACCAATAGCCGACGAACGACAGCAGGAAGTTGCCGACGCCCAGCGCGCCCATGACGACGTAGTCTATCGGCGCACGCATGGCCGCGATGCCTTCGCGCGGGTCGAACCAGTTGCGCGCCGTTCGCGGACCGGGTGCCGGCGCGGTCTGTTCCACGGGCTCTTTGACCGCCGCCGTCTCGGTGGCGGTCTCGGCCCCGAGATACATGTAGCCGAGCCAGAAAAACACCGCGATGCCCGCCAGCGAGACGATCGGCGTCCAACCACCCCAGAGATTCTGTGCGTCGACCCCGGTCACGTGGTTATTCATCACGTTGAGGTACTGCAGCGCGTACCACATGTTGAGGAACAGCAGCACCGAAAGCGCGAGCGCGCCGTAGAGATAGCGCCGGGCGAGCGGCAGGCACGCGATCGTGAAAAGCACGCCGTCGTAGAGGTAGCGCTCGTGCATGCGCGTCGAGAGCATGAAGAAGGCGATGGTCGCGATGGCGCAGCCCTCCAGGAGCGCCCGCGAGGAGCGGTCCTGAACGTAACGCCAA
>DATJUC010000099.1:0-7577 GCA_035502675.1 Candidatus Acidiferrales bacterium
CGACGTGCTCGAAGCCGTCGAGCAAATAGTCGGCGTCGCCGAAATGAGGCGGTACGGTCACGTTGCCAGCTCCACGATGGTCACTCCGGACGACCCTTCGTCCTCGTTACCGTATCGTACGCTTTTAACGGCTGGATTCGAGCGCAGATACTCCTGCAAGCCGCGGCCGAGCATGCCCGTTCCCTTTCCGTGAATGAGTCGCAGCGGCGTGCTGCCTGCGAGCACGGCTTCGTCGATCCAGCGCTCGACCAGCGGTTCGGCCTCGACGAAGCGCTTCCCGCGAACGTCCAGCTCGCCGCGGCTGCGCGAGGCGGCGTCCAAGCGCGCCGGCGATCCTCCTCGCTGCGGTTTCGCCGGCGCCGGCGTGCGGCGCTCGACGTCGTTCTTCTTCACGACCGTCTTCATCGGTCCGACCGCGACCAGCAGCGAGTCGCCATAATCCTCGACGACGCTGGCGTCCTGGCGCAACGATAAAATCCGCACCGCGTCGTCGCGCGCGAAGGTGCCGGCATCCGCCGGCTTTGACGGTTCGGGCGTCACGATGCCCAGGTCGCGGTGAACGGCATCGATCGTTCTCGCGAGCAGGGCGGCCTGAGAGGCGCTGACCTTCGGGCGCGCCGCCTCGCGCTCGGCGGCCCGTCGTTCCAGCTCGCGAACGAACTCCCGCAGCGCTTGCTGCATGCGTTCCTCGGCGCGTTCGCCGAAGGCTCGCCGCTCGGCGTCCAGCCGCGCGCGGTCCGATTCGAGCGCGCTCAGCTCGCGCAGCGTCGCAGCTCGTTCTTCGGCCAGCCGGTCGCGCTCTTGCTGCAGCTCGGCGGTGCGCATCGAGAGCTCCGCCAAAGCCGACTCGTAATCGCGCTCGCGGCTGTCGAGCAGCCGTTGCGCGCGCTCGACGATCTCGGAATCGATCCCTAGCGAACGGGCCAGCGGAAACGCCAGCGACTGACCGGGCGCGCCGGTGTCGAGGGCGAACGTCGGCTTGAACGTCAGCGGATCGAAGCGCACGCTGGCGTTGATCACCCCGGGCGTCGCGTGTGCGAACAACTTCAGCTCGGTCGCGTGCGTCGTGACGACCGCGTGGGCGCCGCTCTCCAGCAGCCGCTCCAGCATGGCGACGGCCAGCGCCGCCCCGGCGCTGGGTTCGGTACCTCCGCCAATTTCGTCGACGATCGCCAGCGTACGCGGGCCCGAGCGCTCGAGCATCTCGCGCATGCGCTGCAGATGCGCGGAGAACGTCGACGCGTTGGCCGCAATCGACTGTTCGTCGCCGATGTCGGCGATCGCGCAGTCGAAACGCCCGATCGACGCGCGCGAGGCCGGAAGGTGCATGCCGCAGTACGCCATCGCGACGAACAGCCCGACCATCTTCAGAGCGACCGTCTTGCCGCCCATGTTCGGACCGCTGATCACGATCAGGCGCGTCGTATCGTCGAGCGCGAGCGACTGCGGCACCGCGCGCGCACCCAGCAGCGGATGGCGCCCGCGCTCGATGGCGATCGCCGGCTCGCCGGCCAGCTGCGGCGCGGTCGCGTCCATGGCGCCCGCAACGTCGGCCTTGGCGACGACGAGGTCGATCGTCGCCAGCATCTCGACGTTGCTCTCGACGGCACCGGCGTTGGTTCCAACGCGCCGCGAGAGCTCCTCGAGAACGCGCCGTACCTCGCGTTCTTCTTCGATGCGCAGGGTCCGCAGCCGATTGTTCGCGTCCAGCGCCGCCAGCGGCTCGACGAACAGCGTTTGGCCGCTCGCGCTGGTGTCGTGGACGATCCCCGGAAACTCGCCCGAAAATTCGGACTTAACCGGGACGACGAAGCGGCCCTCGCGGATCGTGACCACCGAATCCTGAATGGCCTTGGCATACTTGGCGGAGCGCAGCGTGGCGGCTACGCGATCGCGGGCTTCGACTTGCGCTTGAGCCAAGCTGCGGCGGATGCGTCCCAGCGCAGGCGACGCGCGGTCGAGCACCGTCCCGCGCTCGTCGACGGCGTCCACGAGCGCGCGCTGCACGTCCTTCAGCGGGACGTAACCGGCGGTCGTTCCACGCAGGCCCGGACTCTCACGAACGGCCTGGTACGCGGCTGCCGCAGCCGCCAAAGCATCGCCGACGGCACGGAGTTCGCCGGCCCCGAGCGTACGTCCGAGAGCGGCCGCACGCGTCAGCGGTGCGGTGTCGATCGCCGGCATCACGTGGAGGTCGGAGGATGCAATCGCATCGCGCGCCGCCGAAGTGCGCCGCTGGAGCTCCTCGATTTCGCCGAAATCGGTCGAAGGGATCATGGCCGAGGCGAGGGCGCGGCCGCGGTGCGTGTGCGTCTTGGCAACGACGCGGTCGCGTACGCTCGCGAAGTCGAGCGCATCGAGCGTTCGATCGTCGGCGAGCCGGTTCACGCGTCCGTCCTCAGCGCAGCTTCTTGGCCAGCAGTTCGTTGACGAGGGCGGGATCGGCTTTCCCGCGCGACGCTTTCATGACTTGGCCTACCAAGAATCCGACGACGTTGGTCTTTCCTGCCTTGTAGTCGGCGACGACCTTCGGATTGGCGGACAAGACGCCGTCGACGAACGCTTCGACGGCGGCGGGATCGCTGGTCTGTGCCAGACCTTCACTTTCGACGATGTGCTTCGGGGAGCCGCCGCCCTCCCACATCCGCCCGAGCAGTTCTTTGGCAATCTTCGAGTTGATCGTCTTGGATTCGACCAGCGCGATCAGCTCCGCGACGTGCTCGGGTTCGACCGCCGACTCGGCAACCGGACGGCTCGACTCGTTGGCCAAACGCGATAGATCGCCCAAAACGAAGTTGGCCGCCTGGTGGGGATTCCGGCTGGCTTCGGCCACGCGGTCGAAGAACTCGGCCAACGCGAGGTTGTCGATCAGCTGCGTCGCGGCGTTGGGCGCGAGCCCGTACTGCGCGGCGTACCGCTCGAAGCGCTGCCACGGGAGTTCGGGCATCCGTGCGGCGATCGCGTCGACTCTTTCGCGGGAGATTTCGAGCGGCACCAGATCCGGATCGGGGAAATACCGGTAGTCGTGCGCCTCTTCTTTGCTGCGCATCGAATGCGTCGTGCCGCGCACTTCGTCCCACCCGCGCGTCTCCTGCACGACCCGGCCGCCCGACTCCAAAACGGCGATCTGGCGCTCGATCTCGCTCTCGATCGCGCGGTGAACCGAGCGAAACGAGTTCATGTTTTTGATCTCGGTCTTGGTCCCGAGCTGCGCGGACCCCACCGGCCGAATCGACACGTTGGCGTCGCAGCGCAGCGAGCCTTCCTCCATCTTGACGTCGCTAACGCCGAGCTGCAGCAGCGTGCGCCGCAACGCCTCGAGATATGCAACCGCGTCGGCGGCGGTATGAATCTGCGGCTCCGAAACGCATTCCATGAGAGGAACGCCGGCGCGGTTGAAGTCGACTAGCGAGTAGGCGCTGCCGGCGATGCGGCCGTCGCCCGATCCGGCGTGCGCGGACTTTCCGGTATCCTCTTCGAGATGGATGCGCGTAAGACCGCACGACTTCATCGTTCCGTCGTCGAGCCAGTATTTTACCTCGCCGCCCACGGTCAGCGGCATGTCGTATTGCGAGATCTGGTAATCCTTGGGCATGTCGGGATAGAAGTAGTTCTTGCGGTCGAATTTCGAAAATGCCGGAATCTGGGATCCGAACGCCAGCCCGGCGCGTATCGTGTGTTCGATCGCCGTCGCGTTAGGCACCGGAAGCGCGCCGGGCATGCCCAAACAGACCGGACAAACTTTCGTGTTCGGCTCTCCGCCGAACTCGTTCGCGCAACCGCAGAACATCTTGGTTCGCGTACGCAGCTCCACGTGGCATTCGATGCCGATAACCGCTTCGTAGCTCATCGGCTCACGGCCTCGACGGGCGGCTCGTGGCGGCGCGCGTGCTGCGTCGAGCGCTCGTAGGCGTGCGCCGCGCCCAGCAGCAACCGTTCGGCGAACAGGGGCGCGCAGAGCTGCAAGCCCAACGGCATCGGCAGCGTCCCGCCGGGCGGTGTGGTCCAGCCGCACGGCACCGAGAGTGCCGGCAGGCCGGCCAGCGACATCGGAATCGTGTAATAGTCCATCATGTACATGCTGTAGGGGTCGCTCTTCGCGTTGAAGGTGAAGGCCGCTTGACTCGCCGCCGGGCACGCGATCGCGTCGCATCGCTCGAAGGCTCGCTCGAAGTCGCCGGCGATCAACGTGCGTGCCTTCTGCGCCCGTACGTAATATGCGTCGTAGTAGCCGCTGGAAAGCGCGTGCGTCCCGATCAGGATCCGGCGCTTGACCTCGGGTCCGAAACCTGCGGCGCGCGTTCGCTCGTACATCGCCTGCACGTCGTCGGCATCCACCCGCAAGCCGTAACGGACGCCGTCGAATCGAGCCAGGTTGGACGAGCATTCCGCCGGCGCGATCAAATAATAGGTCGCCAGTCCGTAGTCGGCGGTGGGCAGCGCGACGTCGACGAGTTCGGCACCCAAGGCCTGCAAATCGCGATATGCCTGCCGATAGATTCCGTCCAGCTCGCTGCCGAGCTTCTGCGTGTCGAACTCGCGAACGATCCCGACGCGCAACCCTTCGAGGCTCTCGCGCAAGGCCGGTGCGGCCGGCTCGACCGGACGGTCGATCGAGGTGGCGTCCATCGGATCGTAGCCCGCCATGACGTCGTAAGCGAGGGCCGCGTCCTCGACGCAGCGCGTCAGCGGTCCGATCTGATCCAGACTCGACGCGAACGCGATCAGCCCGTACCGCGAAATCCGGCCGTAGGTGGGTTTGAAACCGACGAGGTTGCAGAACGCGCCCGGCTCGCGAATAGAGCCTCCCGTGTCGCTTCCCAAACCGATCGCCGCTTCGCACGCGGCGACGGCCGCCGACGAGCCGCCGCTGGAGCCGCCCGGCACGCGCGATGGATCGTACGGATTGCGCGTTACGCCCAGCGCCGAGTTCTCGCACGAGCTCCCCATGGCGAACTCGTCGAGGTTGGTCTTGCCGATCGGGATGCAGCCTGCCGCGAGCATTCGCGCGACCGCCGTCGCCGTGTAGGGCGCGACCCAGTCCTCCAAGATCTTACTGGCGCACGTCGTCCGCGTTCCGGTGACGCACATGTTGTCTTTGATCGCCAGCGGAACGCCGGCCAACGGCAACGCTTCCCCGTCGCGCAGCCGCCGGTCGACCCGATCGGCGTGCGCGCGCGCCAGCTCGTGGAGCGGCGTCAAGTACGCGCCGACGCGATCGTCGACCGCGTCGACGCGCTCCAGCACGGCGTCGGCGACCTCGCGCGCGCGCACTTCTCCGGAACGTACCGCGCGCGCGATCTCTCCGGCACCGCGCCGAACCAGCTCGTTCATCGGCGGCTACTCCGCGATGATCCGCGGAACGCGAAAGAAACCGCCCTGCCGCTGGGGCGCACCGGAGAGAACCGTTTCGCGATCCAGGCACGGGGCCGGGTCGTCGCTGCGAAAAACGTTTCGCGACTCGACGACCTGCGCGGTGGCGGCGACGGCATTGGTATCGAGCTCGGCAAGGGCATCGACGTGCGCCAGCAGATCGGCGAGTTGCGCGCCGAAGCGCTCGACCTCTTCGTCGGTCAGCGCGATCCGGGCCAGCTTGGCGACGTAACGGACGTCAATCGTGTCGGATGACAAAGTCGGGATACTCCGGTTGGCTGCGTGCGAATCGGTCGTCGTCGGGCCAGGAAGCCGGCGGCGGAGCGTCCGCGAACGCTTCTTCCACCGTGATTCGCGCCGCGCCGGACTCGCTGAAGAGCGTTACCAGCGTCTCGACGTGCCCGGTTTGCGGGAACATGTCGAACGGCTGTACGACGCCGATGCGATATCCCTTGGCTGCCAGGAACTTCAAATCCCGGGCGAGCGTGGCGGGATCGCACGAAAGGTACCATATGTTGGGAACGCCGGCCGCCGCCAGCGCCCCGAGGGTCGCCTCGTCGGAGCCGCGGCGCGGCGGATCCAGAAAGACGATCTGCGCCCGGCGCAGTGCGTCGCCCCCTTCTCCGCCGGCGATCCGCTCTTCGACCCGGCCCGCGAGAAAGCGCACCCGCCCTTCCAAGCCGTTGAGTTCCGCGTTGGCCTGCGCCTCCTCGACGGCGCGCGGGCTCTCTTCGATGCCGTAGACGTCGCAGCCGGCTCGAGCGAAAAACAGCGAGAACGTTCCGGCACCGCAGTAGAGATCGACGACCCGCCGCGGCCGGTCGAGTCCGGGCTTCATGAAATCGAAGATGCGCCCCACGATTTCGACGTTGACTTGAAAGAACGAACCCGCCGAGACGCGGTAGCGCACGCCGGCGATCGATTCTTCGATTTCGGATTTTCCGGCGAGTACGCGTTCGCGGCGACCAAGGATCGCGTTCTCGCTCGAGAGCTCGAACGAGTTGGTGATTCCGACCGCGCCGGGAAGCTGCGCCATCAGCGCCGGCGCCGCGGCGGCGGCCTCGGGCGACGGCTCGGCGGTCGTGACGGTGACGACCGCTTCTCCGGTAGCGCGAGCGTTGCGCGCCACCACGTGACGCGCCTGCGCGAGCGCGCGCGCAGTCTCGGGAACCAGCCGCGCTGCGTGCAGCCGCGCGATGTAGCCGCCCAGCTGGGTTGCGACGATCGGGCACTCGTCGATCGGCACGACCTCGTGCGAGCGCTGCCGGTAAAAGCCCAGGACCGGCACGGACGAGCGATGCTCGACGACCAGCGACATCTTGTTGCGATAGGCACGCGGTGCGATCATGCCGATCGTTTCGCGAACCGCCACCCCGGTGAAGCCGCCGATGCGCTGGAGCGCGCCGGCGACGATGTCGCGCTTCCATTGCAGTTGAGCGGCATACGCGAGGTGTTGAACCTGACAGCCGCCGCAGCTGCCGAAGACGGTGCAGAACGGCTGCACGCGAAACGGCGATCCCTCGATCAAGCGCACGACGTCGCCCACGGCGTACTTCGGCTTGACCGTGGAGATCCGAACGCGGGCGCGCTCGCGCGGCAACGGGCCGAAGCAGAAGACGACCATCCCGGCAGCCCGCCCGACGGCCTGACCGTTCGCGAGCAGATCGGTGAAAAGGACGTCGACTTCTTCTCCGGCGCGCAGCGGCGCTTGCGCGCGCCGAACGTTACGCGCTGCTTCTTTGCTCGTCAAGAGTCTTGAGCAACGAGTTCGCCTCGTCGATCAACTGCTGAATGCGCAAGCTCGTCGGATCGTCCGGCGGCCGCCGCGAACCGACGATCGTTCGAACGATGGTGAACGCGATGGCGGCGCCCAATCCGGCGACGCCGATTCCGACGCCGACCCACACCAGCGTACGCGCCAAGCGGCCCTCGTCGCTGCCGGACTCGGAACGAGCGTATTCGGAACTCTGATCGGACGGCTGCAACGCGCTCTCCTCGTTTTCGACGGACGCGCTACCCTTCGCGAGGCACGGCCTTCACCCCGCCGTGGACACGGTAAAACGGGGTGGTGCGCTCGGCACCACCCCGTCGTTGCATTCCCCGAACCGGCCGCTAGAGTGCCTGAGCGAGGGCCCAGCCTTTGGGCGATCCGATTCCGGCAGCCTGGTTGTACTGCGTCGACTTGCACGAGTAGGCACCGTTGC
>DATJUC010000100.1:0-3042 GCA_035502675.1 Candidatus Acidiferrales bacterium
CGCGAGTAATCGTCGTTGCCGAGCCACACGGCGGCCACCAGGTCGGGCGTGAACCCGACGAACCACGCGTCCCTGAAGTCCGACGTCGTACCCGTTTTCCCGGCGGCCGGCCGGCCGATCACGGCATTCGGGTACCCGGTACCGTGGTTGATGACGTCCTCGAGCATCGAGGTGACGATGAACGCGGTTCCGGCACTGACGACGTCGCTGGCTTGCGGATACTCGTCGTCGAGAATGACGCTTCCGAGCGAATCCTTGACCATGCGGAACGGCGTCGGGTCGACGTGCAATCCGCCGTCGGCGATCGTCGCATAACCGCTTGCGTGCTCGAGCGGCGAGACCACCGACGAGCCCAGCGCCAGCGAAAGATTGGCTTCCAGCGGCGACGTGATTCCCATGCGGTGGGCGTAGTCGATGACGCGGTCGATGCCGACTTGCTCGGCAACCTTGACGGCGACGACGTTACGCGACTGTGCGAGCGCCGTTCGCAGCGTGATCGGGCCCATGTAGCCGAAATCGTCGTTCTTCGGCGACCACTGCGTTCCGTCGCCCATCGCGTAGCTGACCGGCGAGTCGTCGACGATCGTCGATGCCGACATTCCGGAGTCGATGGCCGCGGTGTAAACGTAGAGCTTGAACGACGAACCGGGCTGGCGCCGCGCTTGCCACGCCCGGTTGAACTGATTGTCCAAGGTGAAGCCGGTACCGCCCACCATCGCCAAGATCTCGCCGGTGGAGGGACGCAGCGCGACCAGCGCCGCTTCGTGACCGTTGATGCCTTCGGCCAGCGATTGCTTGACGCCCCAGCTCACGGCATCTTGGGCGATGCGCTGCAAGCGCGGATCGACGGTCGTGTAGACCTGGAGACCGCCCTCCTCGACCGCATCTTTGCCGAATAGCTTCTGGAGCTGCGCGATCGCGTACGTCGTGAAGTACGGAAACGCGTACCCTTGCAGACCGACCGGCCGCGGCGCGATCAGACCGACCGGAGCGTCGTAGGCGGCGTCGGCTTGGTCTTGCGTCACGTAGCCGCTCTCCACCATGCGGTCGAGGACGTGACGCTGGCGGTCGCGCGCCAGCGCGAGGTTGTCGAATGGCGAGTAGTCCGACGGGGCCGCAACCACGCCGGCCAGCATCGCGGCCTGACCCAGCGTGAGCGCGTCGACCGGGCGCCCGAAATAGGTGTGCGCGGCCGCGTCGACGCCGTACGCGCCGGCGCCCAGGTAGATGATGTTGAGATAGCGTTCGAGGATCTCGTCCTTGGTATAGAAACGCTCGATTTCGATCGCGAGCAACGCTTCCTGGATCTTGCGCGACAGGGAGATCTCGTCGGTCAGGAACAGGCGGCGGGCGAGCTGCTGCGTGATGGTCGACGCGCCTTGAAACTCCTGATGCGTGAGGTCGGCATAGGCGGCGCGCATGATGCCGCCCAGATCGACGCCGTGATGATAGTAGAAGTTATGGTCTTCGTTGGCGATGAACGCGTCGCGAACCACCGGCGGAATGCGCGAGATCGGTACCCAGACGCGATTCTCCTTGTACACCGACGCCAGCAAGGTGCCGTCGCGAGCGAAGATGCGCGTCGAGCTGGCGGGCTGATAATCCGCCATCCGGCTGATGTCGGGCAGATTGCGCGCGTAGGCGTAAACGATGCCGCCGACCGTGCCGGCCGCAAACAGGATCAGCATCAGCACCGTCACGCCGGCGATGCGCCAAAATCCCCAGCTCTTGCGCCGCGCCTTACGTCTGGGCATCGCCGTTGCGGCCCGCTTTGACGACCGCGTTGAGCACGCCGTTGACGAATCGCCCGGAATCTTCGGTGGAGAAGCGTTTCGCGAGCTCGACTGCTTCGTTGATCGCGACCGCGGGCGGCGTCGACGGACGACAGCGCAGCTCGAAGGTGCCCATCTCCAATAACAAACGGTCGATCGTGGGAAGACGTTCGATCGACCACCCCTCGAGCAGGGGACCGACGATCCCGTCGGCCTTTTCACCGTATTCCAGCGTACCGAAAAGCAGGTCGCGCACGAAGCTCCGATGCTCGGCTTCGGCACGTTCGCCGACGACTTCGTTCAAGGCCTCGCCCGGCTCGCGGCCGCCGACGGCGACCGAGTAAAGCGCTTGCAGGGCTTGTTCGCGTCCCAGACGGCGCGACGCCATCAGGCGACCCCGGTCGCGAGCATCGCGGGCAAGAAGCCGATGTCGTATCGTCCGCTGCGAAACTCCGGCGTCGCCAGGATCTCGCGGCACATGCCGATCGTGGTCTTCACGCCCTCGACGACGGTCTCGCGCAGGGCGCGCTCCATGCGGGCGATGGCGGCGTCGCGAGAATCGCCGTGGGCGACGATCTTCGCGAGCATCGAGTCGTAGTACGGCGGCACCGCTGCGCCCGCGTAGAGGTGCGTGTCGACGCGGATGCCCGGACCGCCCGGGAACACGACCGTGCCGACGCGGCCGGCCTGTGGGGCGAAATTATTCTCGGGATCCTCGGCGTTGATGCGGCACTCGATGGCGTGCCCGCGCGCGACCAAATCGCCTTGCCCGTAGCCCAGCGGTTCGCCGGCGGCGATCCGGATCTGCTCTTTCACGAGGTCGATGCCGTAGACCATCTCGGTCACCGGATGCTCGACTTGAATCCGCGTGTTCATCTCCATGAAATACACGTCGTCTCCGCACGCTAGAAACTCCAGAGTTCCCGCATTCGTGTATCCGACGTGACGGCAGGCCTTGATCGCCATTTCGTGAAGCCGCGCGCGCGTCTGGGGAGAAAGCTGGGGCGCCGGCGCTTCCTCGATCAGCTTTTGGTGGGACGGTTTCTGCACCGAGCAATCGCGTTCGCCCAAATGCACGATCGCCCCGAAATCGTCGCCGAGGACTTGCACTTCGATGTGCCGCGGGTTGGAGATGAGTTTTTCCATGTAGACGCGGCCGTCTTTGAAGCTCGCCTCGGCTTCGGCGGTTGCGCCGTCGAAGGCGCGATCCAAGTCGGCCGCGCGATCGACGACGCGCATGCCCTTGCCGCCGCCGCCGGCGGTCGCCTTG
>DATJUC010000101.1:0-2406 GCA_035502675.1 Candidatus Acidiferrales bacterium
CGGTAAGGGGCCCGCCGGTCAGCGCCGCGATGATCGGCCCGCAGACCGCCTCCAGGATCACGACCGACGACGTCGGGTTGCCGGGCAGACCGATGACCGGCTTCGACCCGATCGCCGCCAGGACGGTCGGCTTTCCCGGCTTGACCCGCAGGCCGTGGACGATGACGCCCGGCGCCCCGAGCGAGGCGATCGCCGCGGGCGTTCGATCGAGTTCGCCGACCGACGAACCGCCGGTGACGATCGCCGCGTCGGATTCGGCCAGCGCCCTGCGCAGCGCGCGTTCGAGTGCGCCCGGAACGTCGGCGACGGTCGGCCCATGCAACGGGTCGGCGCCCATCCCTTGCAGAGCGCCGGCGATCGCATAGCGGTTCGAGTCGCGAACTTGGCCGGGCGCGGGCGACATCGCCGCCGGCACCAGTTCGTCGCCGCTCGAGATCACCGCGACGCGCGGGCGCGGATAGACGCGCACGGAGGTGACGCCGAGCGTCGCGAGGACGCCGAGCTGCGGCCCGCCGATCCGCGTGCCGGCGCGCAGCGCCAGACTTCCCGCAGCCATGTCCCCCGCGCGCGGATTGACGTTTTCTCCCGCGGTCAGCGCGCACTCGACCATCACCGCACCGCCGCCGAACCGTGTCTCTTCGACCGGCGCGACCGCGTCGGCGCCCTCCGGCACGACCCCGCCGGTCGGAATCCGCACGGCATCGCCGGGAGCAAGCCGCCCGCCCCACGGGCGTCCCATCAGTACCTCGCCGACCACCGTGAACGCGCCCGGCGCGCGGCCCGCGGCCACCGCAAAGCCGTCCATCGCCGAACGCGGCGCGCTCGGATAATCCATGTCGGCGAGGATCGGCTCCGCCAAGATGCGGCCGCAGGCGAGCTCGAGGCGCACGCGTTCCGCAGCGCGCGGCGCCACCGAGACGCGCCCGAGATAGGTCGCAACCGCCTCCGCGGGCGACAAAAGATTTTCTTCGCGAAAGACGAAGCCGCGGTGTTCCATGCTCGATATCGCTCTTGTTCGACGCGATCCCGATCGCGTGCGCCGTTCTGCGCAGCGTCGCGGGATCGACGCTTCATTCGTCGACGAGGTTCTGCGTCTCGATGCACAGTACCGCTCCGCGCTTGCAGAGAGCGAGCGTCTAAAAGCTGAAAAGAACCGCCTTTCGGCCGAGATCGGCAAAGCCGCCGACAAAGCCGCCGCCGCGCGCGACCTGCGCCCGCAACTCGACGCGATTGCCGCCCGCATCACCGATCGCGACGACGCAGCAAAGGCGCTCGCGCCGGACAATCCGGAATCGCCGCTGCGTGCGCTGCTGCAGCAGACGCCGAACATCCTCGACGACTCGGTGCCTCCCGGCCGCGATTCGAGCGAGAACGAGCGCGTGCGGACGTGGGGAACCCCACCGAGCTTTGATTTCGAGCCGAAGCCGCATTGGGAGCTCGGCGAGGCACTCGGCATCCTCGATTTAGAGCGCGCCGCAAAGCTCTCGGGCAGCCGCTTTTCCGTGCTGCGCGGCAAGGGCGCGCAGCTCCAGCGCGCGATCGCGCGCTTCTTCCTGGATCGCGCCGCCGCTCGCGGATACGAAGAGATCGCACCGCCGGTGCTCGTCACGCGCGAGACGATGTGGAGCACGGGCCAACTGACGAAATTCTCCGACGCGATGTTCCAGGATCAGGACGCCGACCTCTTCCTGATTCCGACGGCCGAGGTACCGCTCACCGCGCTCCATGCCGGCGAGATGCTCGAAGGGCCGTCGCTCCCGCGCAAGCTCACCGCGCACACGCCGTGTTTCCGCAAAGAGGCCGGCGCCGCCGGAAAGGACACGCGCGGACTGATCCGCCAGCATCAGTTCGAGAAAGTCGAGCTCGTCTGGATCACGACGCCGGAAAGCTCGTTCGATGCGCTGACGCAACTCGTCGCCGACGCCGAAGCGCTGCTGCAAGAACTCGAGTTACCGCATCGCACGATGCTGCTCTGCGCCGGCGACGTCAGCTTCAACAGCGCCAAGACCTACGATCTCGAAGTCTGGCTTCCGAGCGCGGGCGACTATCGCGAGATCAGTTCGTGCTCGAACTGCACCGATTTTCAAGCCCGGCGCGCGTCGATTCGCTTCCGCCGCGACCCGAAAGCCAAGCCCGAACAGGCGCATACGCTCAACGGCTCGGCGCTCGCGATCGGCCGCACGCTGCTCGCGATCATGGAGAACTACCAGCGCGAAGACGGCTCGATCGCCATCCCGCGCGCACTCGTGCCGTACGCGGGCTTCGACCGCATCGGGTAATCGAGGTCTAGACTCCCCGCGCTACGACCCCTTCGGGTAACTTCCGTCCCACATCGTGCTAAAGCATCTGTGCACGGTGAACCTGCTCCCAATCATTGCCGGATTTAGCAAATGCTTCGCGCGAATC
>DATJUC010000102.1:0-8501 GCA_035502675.1 Candidatus Acidiferrales bacterium
ACGTTACCGTAGGCCGTGAGCTGGGAAGGCCGTCCGCCGTCGGAAGCATTTGCAAACGAATACAAGACCCGTTCTCGACCCGACGCGCTCAGCTCGTAAATCGTTCCGCAGCCCGTGGTGGCGTAGCCGCCGTCGCTGCAACTGCCGGTGCCGCCGCCCCAGGTCGTGCCGTACAGGCGGGCGTGCATGACGGCCGGTGCCGCATTCGGTGCAACGCCGTCGGGGTTCGGATCGAACGCGTACGCGGCCGTTATCGTTCCAGGCAGCTGCAGCTTGTAAATTACGCCGCAGCCCCACGGTCCGAGCGCGCCGCTCCACGTGCAGGTCGAGTTGCCGCCTTGACTGCTCGCGACGTACAAATCTCCGTCGTACGGTACGGGCGGCCCTTGGGGACTGCCGTACGTGCCCTCGTCGAAATCCGCAACGTCCTGCTCGGCGCCGGACGCCGACAGCGATAAGAGCACGCCCGTCCCGGATTCGCAGCCTGCGCAACCGACGGTTTTCGATCCGTAAAACGTGCCGTCCGACCAGACCAGCTGCGGGACGCTTTGGTAAGGCGGAACGTCGTAGAGCGATCGTTCGCCGCCCGCCGGCGTCAGCGCGAAGAAGGTTCCGTGACCGAGCCGGCCGCCTCCGCTCGTCGTTCCGTAGAGCTGACCGCCGCCGACGTACAGTGCTTGCGGAAACACGCCGTCGCGCGGGGCGTCCGGAAAGCTGTAGAGCGTGCGCTTTTCACCGTTCGGCGCCAGCCGGAAGACGGTGCCGCCGCCGTCGCCTCCCGCACGAGACGTCACGCCGTACAACGCTCCGCGGTAAACGACGAGACCGCCAGGGAACGCGCCGTCGAGGCCGCCTTGAAAGCTATGGATCACGCGCTCGTCGCCGGACGGCGTGATGCCGAAGACCGTTCCGCATTTGCATCGCGCCCTGCCGCCCTGGACGGTCGTTCCGTACAAGACGCCGTGGAGAACCACGAGCGGTCCGGTCACGCCCTTGCCGTCGGTTCCGCCGCCAAAGACGTGAAGCACGGTCAACGCAGCCGTTGCCGTGCGGGCGCGCACATCGAACGTCGCCGGCGACGTTACGCCGGGAGCGGCGGGCGTCAGCGATTGAAACGATGCGCAACCGCCGGCAGCGATCGCCAAGCAAAGCGCGATCCCCGTGCGGGCCGGCATCACGTTTGTGAGGCTCCGATTCTATCCAGGAAGCGTGGCAAAGGAAGCGGGACTTCCTAGCGTGATTTTACCGTCCGCCAAGGGCCCGGACACAGTCCCAAGGGGTGGAGCGGAGGTCCCGGTTTTCGAGCGTAGCATATGACGCAAACGCCTCGTCGCCGCCGGGGCAGTCGTCTCGGGGGCGCGCGGGAAGCGCGGAAAGGAACGCGTTGCATGCGATCGACGCTTCTCGGCGGCTTCGCTATTTTGGCCGCCGCCACAGCCGGGTGCGGGGAAACGCACATCGGGCCGGTGCAACCCGGTTTCGTACCGGAGCCTGCCGCGCGCAGCGGCGCCATGGCCGACCCGTGCGCGACGCTCAGCAAGCACGGACGTACCTACTGGTATTTCAAGGGTCCGTGCATCGCACGAACGATCGAGCGAGCGTCGACGGTTTTCGCAATGAAGCCGTACAAAGGCATCGCGCAGACCGTTACCTACACGTCCGTCTCCGGCAGCTTGCCTGCCGGAACCAAGCACGTCGTGGGTGAAGGCACGGGACCTTCCGACATCACCGGGGTCAACTACGGCTCGAAGTTTCCGTTCTTCGGCTCCAAGGCCGCGCCGTGTGAAAACGGCAGCTATCAGCCGGAACCGTGCCCGGGAACGCTGTTGATCTACGACGTCATCGCCAGCGAGAGCAAGACCCACGTCTCCTTCAAAAGCGGCCCGGCGTTTCGATTCATCGCACAGAACGCGCTGCACGGGAAGTCGGTCTGCACGATCGCCGATTTGGCGGAGTCGTTTTCCTCGACGAACGGAAGCGGAAGCTACGGTTACGTGATTACGCCGGTGACCGGCCGCGTCAAAAGCGGCAGCGTGATCTTTCCTTCGGCGAAGTATTACGCGTTCGATCCGCCCCCGTCGATCGTGATCGCCGTCAGCTGCAAGTAGAGCGCAACCGGCGCGATACGCGGTCTTCCGGCTCGCTTGGGTTGGAGATCGGCTCAGATGGGACTTGCGCCCGATAGGGTAGTGCGATGTCCTCTGGCGGCGCCGGCATGCGGCAAGCTATGCTGGCGCTACTGTGGGTGGAAATCGCGCGCGGCCGCTCTCCGCGGCCGCAGCACTGTCATTACTGGTTAGCTGCACCGGGCACGGCGTTTCGACGATTCCGGCCGTTCCGGGCGCTCCTGCGGATCTGCACGGGCTGCATCGATCGACGGCTTCGGCCAACGCCTATGCCGCCGCGGTTCTGGCCGATTCGCCCACCGCCTACTACCATCTCGACGATACCGGTACGATCGCACACGATGCGTCGGGCCACTCGCTCAACGGAACCGTCGGGAGCTCGGTCACCGAGGACGCGGCGGGACTGATTTCGACCAATGCCGATACGGCGATGGCGTTTCCGGGACTGGCCACCGCGGCGGGAGTCGTCTCCTTTCCGCAAACCGCGCAGCTGCAGCCCGCATCGGCCGTCTCCATCGAAGCGTGGGTGCGGTATACGGCGACGCCGGCGGAGTACGCGTTCGTCACCGGATACGGGAGCGATTCGGCCGAGGCGCCCTACGGATTTTACTTCGGATCCGGCGGCCGCATTCACATGCAGCTGGCGCTTACCGGCGGCACCGTCGATCTGACGGCACCGAAAGCGACCGCGGCCAACATCACCTATTACTTGGCAGCCACCTTCGACGGCAAGACCGCGCGGTTCTACGTCAACGGTACGCAGGTCAACAGCGCCACCGGAAGCGGGACGTTCAAGAACTATCAGAGCGGCTACGGCTTCTCGATCGGCGACGACGCGCGGCTGAGCGACCCGGCGTTCAAGGGGACCGTCGACGAAGTCGCCGTGTACGCCGGCAAGGCACTGACGGCGGCGCGCGTCGCCGCGCACTTTGCGGCGGCGACGGCCTACGTCGATTGGAGCACCTTCGGTTACGATCTGCAGCGAACCGGCGATAATCCGAACGAACGTACGCTGACGGTCTCCAGCGTCGCGCACGGGCTGCGGACGATCTGGTCGACCAATTTAGGCGCCGCCATCACCGCGCAGCCCGTCCTGGCGACCAGCGTCGCGATCGGGAGCGCGACCCACAACGTCTTGTACGTGGGAACGGAGGGCGACGTCTTCTACGCAATCGACGCCGACACGGGGTCGGTGCTTTGGAAGAATACGACGCTGGGGAGCGCGCAAAAAGGTCCGTGCAACGACCTGCCCGGCGGCGAGTTCGGCATCACGGGAACGGCGACGTTCGACAAGAGCGCCGGCGTCGTCTACGTCGCGGACGGGAGCGACTTGGTGCACGCGCTCTCGATGTCGACGGGCGCCGAGCAGTGGAATACGAACGCGCTCTACGATCCGAGCACCGGTGCCGACGTGGGCGCCCCGAGCACCGACCACATCTACGGGGCGCTGACGCTCAATCCGAGCAACGGAATGCTCTACGCGTACACCGCGAGCTTTTGCGACGTACCGCCGTGGCACGGCCGGATCGTCGCAATCAGCACCGCCGCGCACGACGTCGTCGCAGCGTTCTTTCCGGCGCAAGCGTCGGGTCCGTCGGGGACGAACTATTGCGGCGGCGGAATCTGGGGCATGGGCGGAGCGTCGATCGATCCCGTCACGAACGACGTGTTCGTCGCGAGCGGCAACGATCTCATCAATAGCACCGCGGGCGGATGCCCGGACAATACGCTCGGGGAGACGTATCCCTACGGCGACGCCGTCGTACAGCTGAGCCCTCAGCTCGGGCTGATCAGTTATCAGACGGCGACGATCAACGGAAAAAACGTCTCGAACGACTCCGACTACGGTGCGACGCCGATGCTTTACGCCGCGCCGGACTGTTCGACCGAGCAGACGTCGGCGAAGAACAAGGACGGATACATCTACACCTACGGCGAGAGCTCGGCGCTCGTCCCCGAGCAGCAAATCGCGGTCGGAAACGTCTCGAGCGACGGCGAGTTCATCGGCGTGCCCGCCTGGGATCCGAAGACCGGCCTGCTCTACGTGGGAAATCCGAACCCGGCCGGAACCTACGCGAACGGTTTGAACGCGTTCGCGCAGGCCGGCGGCTGCACCGGACTGACGCTGGCGTGGAAAGCGAGCATCGGCGCCGCGAGTGCCAAGGGCAACGACAACGAGGCTCCGACCGTCGCCAACGGCGTCGTCTACTTCACGGATGGTCAGGACGATCAGCTGTGGGCTTTCAACGACGCCACCGGCGCGGTCTTATGGCACAGTGGAACCGCGATCGGCTCGCCGTGCACGAGCTATGGCGGTGCGTGCGGAGTCTTCGGCGCCGCCACGGTCGACCAGCGCGTCTTCGTCGGTTCGTTCAATCACAAGCTGTACGCGTTCGGTCTCTGAGGGCTACGACTTCGTACAGGTGAGGTTCGAAACGGTCTTCCAGCCGCCGCCCGACTGCATCTGACCCAGATCGGTATACTTCGTCGGGCTGAACGAATAGGTGTCGCGAATCGTCGTCGTCGTGCGCGTCGATGCGTCGAAGAAGGTTCCGGTCCAGACGGTCCGGCTGCCCTTTTGCCGCGTCGACTCGACGCTGTAGCTGCCGTCGCCGAATGCAGCCGGATTCCACCACATTTTGCTCTTGGAGTTATACGCAACGTAACCGCTGGTATCGAACCCCGCTCCGGTCGAGTGGAACGTGAGCGAGCCTTGAGCGTTTCGCGCGAGGGTCAGGGTCGAGGTCGCCGGGCCGGACATGCCCGACGGCGCGGCGTTCGTACAAGACCAGGTTCCGATCGCGAAATCGTAGCCGTGCGGTCCGACGCCGATATTCGATGCCATCGCGCTCGTCTGCGAGCGCGCCGCGCATGGGGCGAGTGCAACGACGGCCACTGCCAGGATGGAAAGAAACTGTCGCATAGACATACTCCCTCCTCTTCGAAGTGTTTGGGGCTTCGCTAGGGTCGCTCGCTTACCTATGCCGGCGGGCGGCTCGGTTCGAGGAACCGCTGGGTCGCTGGGTCGAACGGCGGTTTCGGATGGTCCTTTGGGAAGCGGTCACCGCGATCTCCACGGCCGTGACGGCCATCGTCATCGCGGCCACGGTGGCGGTCGGCTACCGGCAGATTCGGGTTGCCGCCGAGCAGGTCGAGCATCTTCGGCGCTCCACGCAGCTCGAAGGGACGATGAAGATCTTTGCCGAGCTGACGACGCCCGAGTTCTGCGCGGCACGGTTATTCGTGGAGAACGAGCTCGAGGCGCGCATGTCGGAGCAGCCCTTCCGCGACGAGCTGCTGCTGCCGTTTCAGGCACTCGACGAAGGCCAGCACAAGGAAATTCTGGTAGCGCAGACGTTCGAAAAAATCGGAACGTACGCGCGGCACGGACTGATCGACACCGTTATCGTGGCGGACAACTGCGGGCCGCTCATTCGCGAAATGTGGCAAAAGCTCGAAGGCTGCGGATACTTCGCAGCGCGGCGGCGGAACAACCCATACTCACTCGAGAATTTCGAGTTTTTGTACGACCGCGCCATGGATTGGTACGACAACGAAGACCCGCCCTTCCGAACGAGTCGCCGGCAGACCGGCAAACCGTAAAGAGGGAGCGGACGGCTCGCGTCCAATCGAGCCTGTGCGGGCGCATATCTTGCGAGGAGTTCTCCTTTTCTGACGGCCTTTGGTTCACAGGAGGGAAAGGCGCATGACATCCATGGTTTCCGCGCGCTCCATACTCGCGGCCGCACTCGCCGCCGCAATTACCACCGCCTGCGGGGCGCAGTCCGATCCCGCAGCGGCGCTGCCCAGCGCGGCGTCCGTTCAAACGCCGACCCTGGTAGCCGACGCCGCTCCGAAGGCCTGCAAGGGGCAAAAAACCAGCAAAACGTTCGCGACCGTCACCGAGGCGATGTCGAAAAAAGGCGGCGCGCTGTGCATTCCCGCGTTCGGAGGCTTCGGCGGTACGCTCGTCTATCCGGGCGTGACGCCGGCCGTCAAAGCAACGCTGGTATCGAGCACCAGCGGGTATTCGGGGTTGACTCCGGGATCGGGCACGCCGAGTTTTTACTTGCTGCTCACGCTCTCGGCCAGCACCGCGTTTAGCAGCAAAGTTCGCGCCGGCGGAGGCTTGACCGGCAAGAAGATCGCGGCGAAGTCGCCCTACACCGCGTTTCCGGAGCTGCAAGAAGCCGGCGGCTTCTGGCATGCGTCGATTTCTCCGTGCTACGCGGTCGCGAAGTCCGGAAAGTACGGCGGCGTGTTTTCAGGAATGGGCGCGCTCTTCAAAGGCCAGAGCATTCAGAAAAGCGGCATTTCTGCTGTCAGCGATATTCTGATCATCGTGTATCCCGGGCAACAAGCCGGTTCGCAGTGCTGACGGGCCGCTAGCATCGACGCAGCGCGGTCATGCCCAGGCACGTGGAAATCGACAGCGAGAAACTCCAGAAGCAAATCGAGGAGCTTCACGAAGCTGCCGACGGGAGCGGCGCGCGATGGGTTCGCTATATCGGTCTGTCGACGGCGCTGCTGGCCGTTTTCGCCGCCGTTGCCGCCCTGCGGTCGGGGAATCTCGTCAACGAGGCGCTGATTCACCAGCTCCAAGCTTCCGACACGTGGAGCGAGTACCAGTCGGCACGGCAGAAGGAGCACGTTTACACGCTGGCGCTCAACGGATTGCTCGACGCAGGTGCGAAGCTCGGTGCGGACCCGCCGCGCACGCACCGTACGTCGGGCGAGTACGGCGCGAAGACCCCGTCGATGCGAGCCAGCGAGTATCTTACGCAGATCACCTACGAATCGGGGAAAGAGACGCCGCTCATGAACTCGGCGCGCGCGATGGAGCGTGCATCGGCCGAGGAATTGGAACGGCATCACCGCTTCGAATACTCGATCGCGCTCGTGCAAATCGCGATCGCGTTAGGCGCGGTGGCCGCGCTCACGCGGGTCAAGAGCGTCTGGTTCGTGAGCTTGGGGGCCGGAGCGATCGGCCTCGTGCTCATGGCGTTCGGCTTTCTCTAACAACCAAAATCGCGACCGCGCCGATTCTCATGGCCCCACCGCACTGACCCGATGCCGCCGTTTTCGACGGCTGGAGACGGCCGCGGGTCGTCGAGCGAACATCGATCGCGCCTCGAGGCGACATGAGGAATGGACTCCAAGTCGAACTATATAGCAGGCAATTTGCCGGAAAGGTGGCTCCCATGCGATCGTTTGACCGCCTGGCGTGCGCTTTATTTGGTATCGCGCTCGCGTGTGTCACGGGATGTGCCGCTCCCCTCTCACAACCCTCCGCCTTGCCCATGCCCAACGCCGGATTCGCGCGGCCCCTGGGCGAGGATGCTCTAAAACCTCGTGTTAAGATTGCGGAGTTCAAGCTCCCTACTTCGTACGCCGGACCTACGCATATCACGCCGGCGGCCCACGGAGCGAAAGAACTGTGGTTTACCGAGTACGATGCCAACGCAATCGGCCTCATCTCAACCGACGGTAAGATCATCGAACATCAGCTTGGAATTCGAGCCCCGCATCCGGGCGCGCAAGCGCCGCAAACGCCGTCGCTGGTCATCAGCAGCAACGCGCGTCCGATTCCGATGGTGACGGTGCCGCCTGACGGAAACTCCGCGTACGGCATCACCGTGGGGCCGGATAACAACGTCTGGTTCACGGATACGAACAACGGTGCAAATGAAATCGGACGGATTGCGGGTAATCGCGTCGACGAGTACAGGGTTTCGACGCAGTGCTGCCTTCAAGACATTTTGACCGGTCCCGACAAGGCGCTCTGGTTTCCGATCTCCAATACGCAGTACGATCCGAGTACAAACTATCTCGGGCGCATCACTACCGCCGGTAAGGTCCACGCCTACGCGCTGTCTTACGACTCGGGCCCGGCAAACATGACCGTAGGTCCGGACAAGCTCCTGTGGTTTACGGAATACACCGGGAACAAGATCGGAAAGGCGTCGACGAGTGGCAAGGTAGAGCGCGAATACACGCTGCCCCAGCCAAGCGAATATCCGTCCGACATCACATCTGGGCCCGATGGAGCTCTGTGGTTCACAGAGTGGGTCGGCAATAAAATCGGCCGTATCACCACTGCGGGCAAGATCACCGAGTTCAAGGTTCCTACCGCGCAGTGCGCTCCGAGCGGCATCGTCGTCGGACCCGATAAGGCGCTGTGGTTCACTGAGGCGTCCGGAAACAAGATCGGGCGCATTACGACCAAAGGCGCGATCTCAGAATATCCGATTCCGACGTCAAAGAGCGAGCCATTCTTTATCGTGCTCGGCCCGGATCACAACCTGTGGTTTACGGAATATCACAGAAGCAAGATCGGTCGGGTAACGGTTATAAAATAATCTACCAACATCAACG
>DATJUC010000103.1:0-9897 GCA_035502675.1 Candidatus Acidiferrales bacterium
CACGATCTGCGCGCCGTCGCTGGAGGGAAACCGCGCGTAGTATTCGTTCTCCTGCGTGTGGCGCGTCACGCCGGATCCGTCGGGCTGGCACGAATAAATGTTGGCGATGCCTTCGTGATCCGACAGAAAAAAGATCCGGTCGCCGATCCACATCGGCCAGCACGGATTTCCGTCCGGAAGCTTGAGCCGCTCGAACCGGCCTTGGCCGTCGGCGTGGACCCAAATCTCGCCGGCCGTACCGCCGCGGTAGCGTTTCCAGCGCGCCGGATCGGCGGTGTTGCGTCCGATCGCGACCCGTCCACCGCCGCCGTGCGCTACGCACCGGGCGTGTCCCAGCGGAATCTCGCGCGGCGGCCCGCTGCCGTCGGCCGCCACTGCGAACGGGCGCATCTCGCCCTCGTACCAGGCCACCGGGTTGGCCACGAACACGATCTCGCTCCCGTCGGCGCTCCAGCCGCTGACGGCCGCTTGCGTCGCGCCGAGGAACGTCAGCCGCCGCGGCTGTCCACCGGTCGCCGGCATGACGTAGATCTCCGGATTTCCGTCGTCGGTCGAAACGAAGGCGATCCGGCTGCCGTCGGGCGAGAGCCGCGGAAAGGTGCACGTGCCGAAGCTTACCGTTAGGCGCGAAGCGGCGCCGCCGGCAGCCGGCACGCGCCAGAGGTCGTCCTCGCAGACGAAGACGATCGTATCCCCGGCGATCGTCGGATACCGGTAGTAGCCTCGGTCCATAGGAGGTGGGAGCTTGGCGATGGAGCCGATGCCGCCCTCGGCGCGCCTAGGGCAGCCGAGGCATCGACGGGTTGGCGTGAAGCAGGCGGCCGAGCGTCGAGGTCAGCAGCGCCGCGACCGCCAGCCGGTCGGTCGGGGTGGCCAGTACCGGCGTGCGGCTGCGCCGCTCGAAGGGGACGACCGGGCCGCCGGGCGTGAATTGCGTCGCCGGAAACCCGGCCAACGTGCGGAAGATCAGTTCCGCCGCCAGCGCGTTGGCCCAGCCGAACTCCGAACGCGTGTACCGCCAATAGCCGTTGGCGTAGAAGCTCTCGTGAAAGAGTCCGGTTTCGCCGGCCGTCTCGGCCAGCTCGGTCATCGCTTCGCTGACTTCCCGCGACGAGGTCGAAGTGAGCGCGCGCGTGATGATGCCGAGCGGCCAGATGTAGTCGCGAGGCGTATGCGGGCTGCCCAAGCCTTCCGCGTAGATGCCTTTGTAGAAATACGGGTTGGCCGCGCTCAGCGTAAAGTTTCGCGTATCGATATAGGTTGGGTCGAACGCCGAACACCAGTCGACGTAAGGCAAGCCCGTGAGGTTTGGAACGTTGGCGTCGTCCATGAGATTGACGTTGCCGTAGCCGTCGGTTTCGTACGCGTACGTCCAGCCGCGCCGCGGATCGTAGTAGCGGCCGTATTCGAAGATGCCGGCCTCGACGCGCTCGGAGAGCGCGCGCGCTTGACTCGCCAGGCTCGCGTCGCCGTAGCCTTCCGGCGCGAGGCTTTCGATCTCGCGCAACGCCACGACCGCCAGCGCGTTTTGCGGGATGTTGAAGCGGTACCGCACCGGATCGTCGGACGGCCTGAAGGCGCTCCAAATCATACCGGTGCCGTCGTTGTAGCGATCGTCGGTCGGCACCGGGTACGGATAGCGGTACCGGTTGCAGCGTCGGTGATGCTCTTCGCAGGTATAAGTGAAGACGATTTGCCGCAGCGCTACGTGGAGCTCGGGTGTGAACATGGTTCGGTCCCCGGTCGTCCGCCAGTACACCCACGCGAGAATTACCGGCCACGCCAGCGAATCGATCTCCCACTTGCGTTCCCAAACGTGGTAGTCGGCTTGGAAGGCGTTGGCGTAGACGTCGGTCAGGATGTTGCGGGCGTTACGCTCGATCACGCCGGCGAAGCGCTCGCGTAGAATCGGAAACGCCTGCTGGAAGCGGACGTATGGAATCGTCTGCGCCGACGAATCGCGCAGCCACATCGCGGGAATGTCGCCGGTCTGGACGTACGTGGTCGCGTCGTCCTCGAGGAAAAAGTCCGCGAAGAGCGTGTGAAAGAGATCCGAGGTTTGGATGTAGCGAACTCGTTTACCGGTCAGCGGAATCCCCAGCGCCTGCGGCGACGCGGAAATCGGCAGAAGCGAAGCGACGGCGGCGAGCGCGAGAGCGACGGCCGTGCAGCGCCGCATCAGGGAGCCGGGTGCTGCGTGAGAAGATATCCGAGCGTCGCGTTGAGTTCGGCGGTGTCGGTGATTTGCGTGTAGAGCGGCGTAATGGTCGGGATCTGCGTTACGCGCTCGATCGGAACGATGGTGTTGACGATCACGAACGCCGTCGTTCGGTATCCCGCGACCGAGCGGAACAGCAGGTCGGCCCAGAAGGCGTTCGCCCAGCCGAACTCGGGTCGCGTGAACTGCGACGGATCGTTCGGATTCACCGACTCGTGCATGAGACCGTTGAGGGTGTCGGAGGCGTCGAGCATCGCGATCGCCTTCTCGATCTCTTCCGGCTTGGTGGCGGAGAACGCGGCTCCGATGATGCCGAGCGGCCAGACCCACCCTTTGGGCGTGTGCGGGCTGCCCAGTCCGGTCGCGTATTTTCCGGTGTAGTAGTACGGATTCGCGAAGCTCAGCGTGAAACGGCGCGTGTTCCGGTAGACGGGATCGTCGTCGGCGCACCACCCGAAGTTCGGCATGGTCGTCAAGTTCGGCATGTTGGCGTCGTCCATGAGGTTGTCGTTTCCGTAGCCGTCGGTTTCGTAGACGTACGTCCAGCCGCCGTGCGCCGGGTCCCAGCGGCGGCCGTACCGTTCGATTCCGATTTGCACTTGCGCCGCCAGCCGGCTCGCCGATTGGGCCAGCGCCGGATCGTCGAACGCTTCGCGCGCGTATTGCGCGAGCAATCGCATCGCAACGACCGCGAACATGTTTTGCGGAACGTTGAACCGGTACGTCACCGGATCGTCCGACGGACGGAAGCCGCTCCAAATCATGCCGGTGTCCGGGTTGTAGCGCTCGTGGGTAGGAACCGGGTACGGCCACGAGTAGTGGCTGCAGGCCGCGTGGTGCTGCTCGCAACGGTACGTCGCCACGATGGCGCGCGTCGCCGCGTGCAGTGCCGGCGTAAAGATCGAGCGGTCGTGCGTGTTGACGTAGTAGACCAGAGCGAGCAGGACCGGCCACGCGAGCGAGTCGATCTCCCACTTGCCTTCCCACACGCGATAGTCCGCGCTGAACGCTTCGGCGTGCGGGTTCACCAGGATGTTCTTGGCGTCGCGCTCCAGGACGCCGGCGAAGATCGGCTGCAGCCCCGGAAAAGCCGCGACGAAACGAATGTACGGCATCGTTTCGGCAGCCGAATCGCGCAGCCACATCGCCGGAATGTCGCCGGTCTGCACGTACGTCGTGCCGTCGCTCTCTTTGAAAAAGTCGGTGAACAGCGTGTTGAACAGCACCGCCGTGGCTATCGGGCGGATGTGCGACTCGACGGGAATGTTCAGCGTCTCGGCTCGCGACGCCGCCGGCGGGCCGAACGAAAACGCCATGCCGAGAAACAGCGCGGCGATCCTCCGGCTGACCGCACTCGTCATGGAACGAAGCCTTCGTTCCCTCGCGAGCGGAGCCCCGCACGGCGCGGCGAATCATCCAGAGCCTTGACGAACACAGACTACGACGCGCTCGTTCGCGACTTCGAACGCGGCTTGCCGCGGGCGCTCGCGCGTGCGATTTCGTGGGCCGAAGGCGGGCGCGGGGCGCCGTTGATCCGCGCGCTGTACGCCAAGACCGGAAGGGCCGTTACGATCGGCCTCACCGGTCCGCCGGGCGTCGGCAAGTCGACGCTCTCGTCCGCGCTGGTGCGCAAGGCGCGCGCCCTCGGGAAGACCGTCGGCGTCGTTTCCGTCGACCCGAGCTCGCCGTTTTCGCACGGGGCGCTGCTCGGCGACCGCATTCGTCTGACGGAGCACTTCACCGATGCCGGCGTGTTCATTCGCTCGATGGCCAGCCGCGGGCACCTGGGCGGTCTCGCGGGAGCGACCGCCGACGCCGTGACGTTGATGGATGCGTTCGGTTTGAACGTCGTTCTCGTCGAGACGGTCGGCGTCGGCCAGAGCGAGATCGAAATCGCGGAGCTCGCGCAGACGACGCTGGTCGCGCTTCAACCGGGTAGCGGCGACTCGATCCAGGTGCTCAAAGCCGGCGTCATGGAGATCGCCGACGTCTTCGTCGTCAACAAAGCGGATCACCCGATGGCCAACCAGCTGCGGCGCGAGATTCGCTCCATGATGGAGATGCTCGACTTTAAAGGATGGGTCCCGGAACTGGTGTCGACGCAGGCGCTTTCGGGCGAGGGCATCGACGAGTTGTGGGCCGCGATCGAGCGGCACGGCGTCTTTCTCAACGAAACCGGCGAGATCGCGGTCAAACGACGCGAGGCGTTCCTGCATCAGGTCCGGCAGCTGGCGATGGGCCGTCTGCAGCGGCGGCTGGACGCGACTTTGGCGCGCGCGGACGGGGGAACCGACCCCTATGAAGCCGCCGACCACCTCTTGGAAACCCTCGCCGGGCCCGAGGCGCCGGCCGCCGAGCCGCCGGTTCGGCGGCGCGCGACCGTCAAAGGCTTCTAAGCGAACGAACGTCGAAGCGGACGGGTTGTGGCTAAGATGATCGAGCGCCCAAGCGGGCTGGGCGCGCAATCCAATCCCGAGTTCGAAGAACAGAAACGCCGTTGGGAGCACGCCTCGGCGAAGAGCTCGCCGCGAAGCGGCCCCGGGTCGGGCGCGGTCGACCGGACGATCTCCGACGTCCCGCTGAAGACGGTCTACGGACCCGACGACGTCGCGCATTTGGATCTGGCGCGCGACCTCGCGTGGCCGGGCGAATATCCGTACACGCGCGGCATTCATCCCAACGGCTACCGCGACCGCCTGTGGACGATGCGTCAGTTCGCCGGATTCGGCACGGCCAAGCAGACCAACGCGCGGTATCACTTTTTGCTCGAACAGGGGCAGCACGGTCTCTCGGTGGCCTTCGACATGCCGACGCTCATGGGGTACGACTCGGACGCGCCGCAGGCGCGCGGCGAGGTCGGCAAGTGCGGCGTCGCGATCGATTCGCTCGCCGACATGGAGACGCTGTTCGCCGGCATCGACATGGGCGACATCACGACGTCGATGACGATCAACGGACCGGCCGCCATCGCGCTGGCGCAGTACGTCGCCGCGGCCGAGAAGAAGGGCATCCCGCGAACCGAGCTCGGCGGCACGATTCAAGCCGACATCCTCAAAGAGTACATCGCCCAGAAAGAGTGGATCTTTCCGCCGCGGCCGCACATGCGCGTGATCGTCGACATGATCGCGTTCTGCACCGAGCAGATGCCGAAGTGGAACACCATCTCGATCTCCGGCTATCACATTCGCGAGGCCGGGTCGACGGCCGCACAGGAGCTGGCGTTCACGCTCGCCGACGGATTCGCATACGTCGAGGCCTGCGTCGCCGCCGGAATGGACGTCGACGATTTCGCGCCGCGCCTCTCGTTTTTCTTTAACTCGCACATCGACTTCTTCGAGGAAATTGCGAAGTTCCGCGCCGCCCGGCGCATCTACGCGCGCCGCATGCGCGAGAAATACGGCGCCAAAGATCCCCGTTCGTGGAAGCTGCGCTTTCACACGCAGACCGCCGGCTGCAGCGCGACCGCCCAGCAGCCCGAAAACAACATCGTGCGGGTCGCGTTCGAGGCGATGGCGGCGGTACTCGGAGGCACGCAGTCGCTGCACACCAACTCGATGGACGAAGTGCTCGCACTGCCCACCGAGAAGTCGGTCGAGATCGCGCTGCGGACCCAGCAGGTGCTGGCGTACGAGACCAACGTCACTAACGTCGCCGATCCGTTGGGCGGGTCGTATTTCGTCGAGGCGCTCACCGACGAGATGGAGCGCCAAGCGGAAGCGTACTTCGCGCAGATCGACGAGTACGGCGGCGTGGTCGAGGCGATCGAAGCCGGATTCTTCCAAAAGGAGATCGCCGAAGCCAGCTACCGCTATCAGCGGTCGATCGAGAGCAAGGACCGCGTCATCGTCGGCGTCAACGCGTTCGAAAAGGACGAATCGGCTTCCGGCATCGATCTGCTGCGGATTACCGAGGAAACCGAACGCGAACAGGCGCGCAACGTGCGCGAGGTGCGTTCGAACCGCGACCCCGCTGCCGTCGGCAGCTCCTTGGAGCGTCTGCAGCAGGCGTGCCGCGACCCCAAGGACAACTTGATGCCGCACTTGATCGACGCCGTCAACGCGTACGCGACCGAGGGCGAGATCGTCGAAGCGATGGTCGCGGTATACGGCCGCTACACCGAGCGATCCGTCTTCTGAGGCTAACGACGAGAAAATGAAGCTTACGACCGATTTGGAACGGCATCGCGTGCGGCGCACGCTCTCGCTGGTCACACGCAAGCTCGAGGAAGCGCTCCGTTTGAGCCGGTCGCGTAACGTCGTGCACGACGAAAGGACTCATGGCGAACCGACCGCTTCGCATCGTTGTCGCTAAGGCGGGCCTGGACGGTCACGACCGCGGCGCCAAGGTCATCGCGCGCGCGCTGCGCGACGCCGGCATGGAAGTGATCTACACCGGTCTCTTCCAAACGCCCGAGCAGATCGTGCAAACGGCCATTCAGGAAGACGCCGACGGCATCGGATTGTCGATCCTGTCCGGGGCGCACATGACGCTCTTCCCCCTGGTCGTCGAGCAGCTGAAAGCGCAGGATGCCGGCGACATCGTCTTTTTCGGCGGCGGAACGATTCCGCCCGAGGATACCGAGGCACTCAAACGAGCGGGCGTGCGCGAGATCTTCACGCCCGGCGCGCCGCTGCAGCAGATCGTCGATTTCGTCAATCGCGAGTGCGGCAAACGGCGAGATCTGGTGGGTTAGCCTCGCCGACGATCGTTCGATGAAGGTAAGAACGCGCATCGCGCCGTCTCCCACCGGCGACCCGCACGTGGGTACGGCCTACGTCGCGCTGGTCAACTATTGCTTCGCGCGCAAGCACGGCGGCGAGTTCGTCTTGCGCATCGAGGACACCGATCAAGCGCGCAGCACGGCCGAGAGCGAGCGGGCCATTTTGGACGCGCTGCATTGGTGCGGACTCGCCTGGGACGAAGGGCCGGACGCCGGCGGCCCGCACGGTCCGTACCGGCAGAGCGAACGCTCCGAGATCTACCGCCGCTACGTCGAGCGGCTGCTCGCCGCAGGCCACGCCTTCAAGTGTTTCTGCACGCCGCAGCGGCTGGACGAGATGCGCGTCGCACAGCGCGCCGCCGGTCAGCCTTCGCGCTACGACGGCCTCTGCCTGACGTACGACGCCGCCGAGATCGCCCGCCGCGAGGCAGCGGGTGAACCGTTCGTCGTACGCCTGCGAGTGCCCGACGAGGGCGTCTGCGTCGTCGACGACCTCAGGCGCGGGCACATCGAGTTCGAATGGAAGAGCGTCGACATGCAGGTGCTCATGAAGTCCGACGGCCTGCCGACGTATCATTTGGCCAACGTCGTCGACGATCACCTGATGGAGATCACGCACGTCTTTCGCGGGGAAGAATGGGTTTCGAGCGCGCCCAAGCACCTGCTGCTCTACCGGTACTTCGGCTGGGATCCGCCGGTCCTCATGCACCTCCCGCTGCTGCGCAATCCCGACAAGAGCAAACTCAGTAAGCGCAAAAACCCGACCGGCATCTTGTTTTACAAGCGCATGGGCTACCTTCCGGAGGCGCTGATCAACTTTTTGGGGCTGCTCGCCAACGCGCCCCACGAAGGCGAAGACGAATTGATGGATTTGCACCGGCTGGTTGAGCGCTTCGATGTCGCGCACGTTCCGACGGGCGGCCCGGTCTTCGACGTCGCCAAGCTGGATTGGCTCAACGGCCGGTATCTGCGCGAGCGCCTCGATCCGGCCGGCTTCGTCGAGCGCGTACGCGAGTGGGCGATAACGCCCGAGCGATTGCAGCAAATGGCGGCGCTGGCGCAGCCGCGCATCGAACGTCTCAGCGACTTGGGACTCCTGCTGGCATTTCTGTTCGCCGGCCGACTGCCGCTCGAAGCCGGCGACCTGCTGGGAGGAAAGCTCGACGACTTGCAGACCCGCCGCGCGTTCAGCACCGCGTTGTCGGATCTCGACGCGCTTGCGGTGTGGAACGTCTTTGGCATCGAATCGGTTTTCAAGCGTATCGCCGAGGTGCTCGGCAAGAAGCCGCGCGACGTCGCGCGGCCGTTTTACGTCGCGATCACCGGAAGCCCGACGTCGATCCCGCTGTACGACTCGATGGAGCTGCTCGGCCGCGAGATCGTGCGCGAGCGCCTGCGTCACGCGCTCGAGCTGCTGGGACCGCCGACCAAACGCGAGCTCGAGGAGTGGAAAACGCCGGCATGATTCGTGCGATTCTTTTAGCGGCCGGCAAAGGCACGCGAATGAAAAGCGGGCGCCCCAAGGTGCTGCACGAGGTGTGCGGCCGCCCGATGCTGTGGTACGTCGTGCGCGCCTTGCGCGCGGCCGGCATCGGCCGTATCGTCGCGATCTCGAACGAAGAGCTGCTGCCGCATCTCGAGTCGTTCGGCGTCGAGGCGGTCCTGCAGACGCCGCAACTCGGTACGGGCCACGCGGTCAAGATCGGCCTGGCGGCGATCGAGCCGGTGCCGGGCGGACGCATCGTGGTGGCGTGCGGCGACATGCCGCTGGTGACCGACGAGATCTTTCGCGGCGTCGCCGGATCGCTCGACGACGGCGAGGGCGCCGTGATGTCGCTGGTAACCGTCAACATGCCGTTGCCTTCCAACTTCGGGCGGATCGTGCGGCGCGGCCGCGACATCGAACGCATCGTCGAGGTTCGGGACGCGTCGCCGGACGAGCTCGCCATCGACGAGATGAACGCCGGCATCTATGCCTTCGACGAAGGCGAGCTGCGCGCGGCGGTCGAGCGTCTCGGGAACGACAACGCCCAAAAGGAATATTATCTCACCGACACGGTGGCGGACTTCGTCCGCGGCGGCAAACGCGTTCGGCCGGTGCTCGCCACCGACCATCTGCACGCGCTCGGCATCAACGACCGGGTGGAACTCGCGGTGGCGCGTCGCGAGATGAACGCGCGGCTGTGCGCCGCGCACATGCGCGATGGCGTCACGATCGTCGATCCGGAGACGACCTATCTCGAGCCCGAGCTGACGATCGGGCGCGACACGGTCATCTATCCGAATACGGCCGTCTCGCTGCTCTCCACGATTGGGGAAGGGTGCGTCGTCGGGCCGAACGTCCGGCTCTCCAACGCGCGCTTAGGGCGCGGCGTCACGGTCCGCGAAAGCGTGGTGACCGACACGACCGTGAGCGACGACGTCTCGATCGGTCCGTTCGCGCACGTGCGCGGCGAGAGCGTGCTCGGTTCGGAGGTCCGCATCGGCAACTTCGTCGAGCTCAAGAACGCGAAGCTCGCGCACGGCGTCAAAGCGGGCCATCTCTCGTATCTCGGCGACGCCGAGGTCGGGGCCGAGACCAACGTCGGTGCCGGGACGATCACCTGTAACTACGACGGGCGAAACAAGAACGAGACGAAGATCGGCAGCAACGCGTTCATCGGTTCCAACTCCTCGCTGGTCGCCCCGGTGTCGATCGGCGACGGGGCTTTGACGGGCGCCGGTTCGGTGGTCACCCGCGACGTGTCGCCCGGCGAGCGGGTCGCGGGAAATCCCGCCAAGCCGCTTCCGAAGAAAGGCTCCTCAGGCTAGCATCTCGCCGGCGATCCGCCGCAACGCGTCGAGCAGGATCCCAAGGTCCTCGTCGCGCGTGCGGTGGTTCACGATACAGACGCGAATGGCGCGGCGTCCGCCGACGCTGGTCGACGACGTAACGGCGATTCCGCTCTCCTGCAGCCGG
>DATJUC010000104.1:0-5299 GCA_035502675.1 Candidatus Acidiferrales bacterium
GCATGAGTCAGACGTGGCTGCGTCCGGCCGTTGCGGTCACCCTGGTGTTCGTCGGTACGCGCCTGATCTAAGGGCTCGCATGCGATTCGTCAGCGAGCCGCTCGCCCCGTCCGGTGACGAATATCTTCCCTGCGTCGATCCCGCGGATCCGCCGCTGCCGGCGCGCTTCGCGTGGCGCGGGCGCGTGCTGGCGATCGCGCGGGTCGTGCGGACCTGGCGCTCGAGCAAGACCGACCGCGGCGACGCCTATCTGAAACGGCATTGGTTCGAGGTCGAGCTCGAGGACGGCTCGACGGCGCAGGTCTATTTCGATCGTGCCGCGCGGCGCGGATCGGACCGCTGGTGGCTGTATGCGGTCTCGTCGCTGTGAACGCACTGTCGATAGCGTGTGCATAGTGCCACATTCTTGTGAGTTGCTTGTGGACGGCGCGGTCGCGCCCTTGCACGCGCTCGTTCGCGTTTGATACGATGCCTACACTTCGATCGGCAACGACGAAGTGCGGTGAGTCGAAACCGTAGTCCGCTCATGTTGACGATCGTGCGAACGCACGATCCGAGTGAAACGACCGAACCGACGGCGCGTCAGTGGGATGCCGGCAACGGCTTCAAACAGGCGATCACGATCGGAGAGACGTCAAAGCCCGTAGCCTCACGGCGGCGGGCTTTGTTACAATTCGGCGGTGGAGTACGGCGATCTGCGATCGTGCGCGACGCCGGCGTTTGCGCCGGCGCTGGCGAGCGTTCCGCCCGGCGTCGCCAGTCTTTACGGAGCGGCCGCACCGTTCGGATCGCCGGAGTTCGCGCGGCGCGACGCCGCCGACATCGCTCCGCCGTCGCTGCGGTGTCCGGAAGCGCCGATCCCCGGATGGCGCGACGCCGGCTCGTTATGGCCCTGCCAGCGCTTTTCGATTCGCGTTCCGCAGCGATGGAACGGCCGGGTCGTCGTCGCGGGCTGCCCGGGCCAACGAACGGAGTTTGCTTCGGACGTACTCTTCGCCGACGCGTTGCTCGCGCGCGGCTATGCGTACGCCGCGGGCAACAAAGGCAACGGCGACGGCGCGGCACTGCTGGAACCGGGCGCGAGCCTGCGCGTCGACGGCGTGCGACTGCCGCGCTTTGCGCTGCCGGGCGGGCGATCCGTCGCGTTTTGGCAACACGCTCCGGAGCACGTCATGGAGCGCTGGCCGCACGAGCTCGTCGCTTTGCTGGACCGCGCCAACGAGGCGCTGTCGCGCGTTCACGGACGCCCGGCCGAACTCGCGTACGCGGTCGGTCTTTCCAACGGCGGTTACCAGGTGCGCCGTGCGATCGAACAGAGCGCGCGGTTCGACGGGGCGCTGACCTGGAACGCCGTGCTGTGGACTCGCGAGCACAATCCGCTCGATAGTCTCGTGGAAGCGATTGCGGCGTTCGAATCCCGCGATATGCAACGCGCCGTCGACGCGGGCTTTCCGCCCGACCTCGAGTCGGCGTCGGGCGCCGCTACGCTCTATCAAAAGAATGCGGCGGCCTATTGGTACGTGACGCTGTGGCTGCACGCTACCCTACTCGACCCGTCGACGTCGATCGCATACGGCGACGTCCGGGATCCCGAACCGGCCGAATCCTGGTGCGCGCGCATCGGGAGCTGGCGTTCCAGTCCCGCGGTCGCGGCGCGCATCCAGGGTTTTGCGAATACCGGTGCCGTCGAATGCAAGACGATCGACGTCGCTTCCGCGTACGATCATTTGATTCCGCCGAACGTTCACTTCGCTCCCTATTGCCGGCTCGTGGAAGCCGCCGGCCGTTCCACGCGGTACCGCGCGCGGCTGCTGCCGTACGCTCAGCACGTCGATGCCTGGTCCGAAGATCCCGAGTATCCGCAACTGCGTCCGGGGCACGGGGCGGTGATGGAAGCGTGGGACGAGCTCGTCGACTGGGTCGAGGGCCGCGGCTGAATCGCGCGCAGCAAGGGCTCGCGCGACGCAAGGGCAACAACAGCCCGATGGAAGACCGACGGGTCGAGTTGACCTATCGCGGGGTCGCCATCGGCGCGGCGATGACGCTGCTCTTCACGGCGGCCAACGTCTACGCCGGACTCAAGGTGGGCCTGACGTTCGCGACGACGATTCCGGCCGCCGTCATCTCGATGGCCATACTGCGGGCTTTCAAGAACTCGACGATCTGGGAGAACAACATCGTGCAGACGGTGGCGTCCTCCGCCGGAACGCTCTCGTCGGTGATCTTCGTTCTTCCCGGCTTAGTGATGGTCGGCGCCTGGAGCGGATTTCCGTTTTGGCAATCGTTCGGCGTTTGTTGCGTCGGCGGCGTTCTCGGCGTGATGTACAGCGTTCCGCTGCGCCGCGCGCTGGTGGCGCAGTCCGATCTGCCGTATCCCGAAGGAGTCGCGGCCGCCGAAGTTCTCAAGATCGGGACGGCCGCCCAGTCGCACGGCGACGCGCGCCACAACCGGGCCGGCGTCGCAGCGCTGATCGGCGGCTCGGTCGTGTCGGCGTCGGTGGCGCTGCTGGCAGCAATGCGGCTGATCGTCGGAGAGCTCGCCGGCTACGTGCGCGTCGGCGCGGCCACGACGGGCGCGGGTTTCGGCATATCGCTCTTGCTGGTCGGTGCCGGTCACCTGATCGGCCTCTCGGTCGGCCTCGCCATCTTGACCGGTCTGGTGGTGGCGTGGGGCGTTGCAACGCCGGTCTTGACGGCAGTCGGACATGCGACCGGGAACCCGGCGACGGTAGCGTTGACCGTTTGGTCGACGCAGGTTCGATACCTCGGCGCCGGTGCGATCGGCGTCGCCGCGCTGTGGACGCTCGGGCGGCTGGTTCGTCCGGTGTGGCTCGGGCTCGCGTCGGCGCTGGCTGCGGCGCGCATCCGTCGATCGGGAGCGGGTTCGACGCTCGCGCGCACCGAGCACGACATGCCGATCGGACTGGTCGCCGCGATTTCCGTCGTGTGTTTGGTGCCGCTCGCGGCGTTGCTGGCGTGGTTCCTGCACGGGGGCTCGGTGTCGAGCGCGATCGTGCCGCTCACCGTCGTGTCGATCGCGTACATCGTCGTCGTCGGATTCTTCGTCGCGGCCGCGTGCGGGTACATGGCGGGGCTGATCGGTTCCTCCAACAGCCCGGTCTCCGGGCTGGCAATTCTCGCGGTGCTGGGAATCTCGCTGATTCTCGCTGCGTTCGGCCGTGCAAATCCGGGCGCGGCAACGTCGCTCGTCGCGTACGCGTTGTTCGTCACAGCGGTGCTCCTCTGCATTGCGACCATCTCGAACGACAATCTCCAAGATCTCAAAACCGGGCAGCTGGTCGACGCGACGCCGTGGCGGCAGCAGGCCGCGCTCGTGGTCGGCGTGATCGTCGGCGCGGTCGTCATTCCGCCGACCCTGTCGCTGCTCGATCGCGCCTACGGATTCGGCGCGTCCTCCCCGCACGCGTTGCCGGCCCCGCAGGCTACGCTGATTTCGGCGTTGGCAAAAGGCGTCATCGGCGGTCAGCTCGATTGGCGGCTGATCGGCATCGGCGCGCTGATCGGCGCGGCGTCGGTTGCGGTCGACGAACTGCTGCGGAGGCGCGGACGCGCATTGCCGCCGCTGGCCGTGGGCCTCGGCATCTATTTACCGGCGTCGACCACTGCGCCGGTCGTGGTCGGCGCGCTGCTGGGCTGGTGGTACAACCGCTGGGCGTCGCGACGGCCGGATCCCGATCGTGCCAAACAGGTCGGCGTGCTCACGGCTTCGGGAATGATCGTCGGCGAGAGCCTCTTCGGCGTCATCCTCGCCGGCCTGGTCGTCTTTCTCAAGAACGACAATCCGTTGGCGGTCGTCGGCGACACGTTTACGCCGTGGGCGACGGCGCTCGGCGCGGCCGTTTTCGTCGCCGCAGTTGCCGGCCTGTACCGATGGACGATGAGCTTGTCGAGCCGGAGCTCAGTCGACGGTTAAAATTAGTTTGCCGTTGACCGTTCCGCGCTTGCTGCGTTCCAGCGCCCGCGTTGCCTCTTCGAGCGGTTCTTCGGAAGCGATGAACGTGCGCACGGCGCCGCGTTCGAGCATCTCCAGCAGGGCCCGAAGACCCGCGTGCGACGACGCCGGCGATTGCTGCATGGAAAGGTTGTTTCCGGACAGCTCGCGCTCGCGCAGCGCTTGCGGATCGATCGCGCCGATCGTCGAGACGATCTTGCCGCCCGATCGCACGACGCCGGCGATGCGGCCGATTCCGCGAGCATCGTCGACCAGGTCAAGGACGGCATCGACGCCGTCCGGGTGGGTTTGCCGAACCGAGGCAGCCACGTCGTCGCGATCGTACGCGACGAACTCATCGACGCCGAGCTCGCGAGCGAACGGCTCGCTGGTGCCGGCCGCCGTTCCAACGATGTGCGCGCCCCGGTCGCGGGCCATCTGCACCGCGTAGCTTCCGACGCCGCCGGTCGCGCCGACGATCAAAACGCTCGTACCGCGGCCGACGCCCAGCCAATCCAACGCAGCCAGCGCCGTGAGGCCGGCCGTCGGCAGCGCCGCGGCGTCGGCGTCGCCGACCTCGGCGGGGACCTTGGCGATCGGCTGCGGGCCGTCGTCTTCGGGAATCACCGTGAACTGCGCGTAGGCGCCGTGGTCGCGCGCGATGCCGAAGACGCGGTCGGCGACGCGGTACTTCGTAACGCGGTTGCCGACGTCGGAGACGACGCCGGCGAAGTCTTGCCCCAGCACGAACGGCATGCGGCGGTCGCCTCGTTCGCACAGCTTCCAATCGATAGGGTTGACCCCGGCGGCGACTACGCGCACCTGAATTTCTTTCGGACCGGGTTCCGGCAGCGGAACGTCGCGCACGCCGACCGGCCGGCCGAGATGCTCGCAGACCACGGCTTTCATACGTGCCCTTGTTCCGCGCGCGTCGCCGCCTTACACCGAGCGCCCGTTTGCGGCGATCGTTCCCGCGCCGGCCGTGTCGGATCCAGATCGTCCATAGTACAGCCTTTTCTCTCGAGGGAAAAACTCTCCGTCAGCCGGGCAGACGCAGGTAGAGCAGGCCGACGTACACGAGCGTCAAGGCCATAGCCTGGGCGGTGATCCATTCCTGGGCGCGCCGCGAGCGCAGGCAATACGCGACGGCGCTGACGGCGGAGAACGCGAGCAGGAACGCAAGATTGATCGGCGATGCCACCGTGCCCGTGCGAATCACCTCTTCGGCGATGCTGGCCAGCGGCAGCAGAAAAAGGAAGCCGAAGAACCAGCGCAGGTTTCGATAATACCAATCGCCGAGATCGATCGCGCCGTTCTCTTCGCGTACCGGAAGCACCAAGGCAGAGA
>DATJUC010000105.1:0-3004 GCA_035502675.1 Candidatus Acidiferrales bacterium
TAGCCGACGGCGGCTTCGATTGGCGGGAGCGGAACTCGCGGTTTGGCCATCGGGATGCTGCCTCACGGCCAATTCTATATCGAACATACGTTCGAGTCAAGCAGCGGCTCCTGGGGCCGCACCAGGCTGGCGTAGAGTGCCAGCATCCGGTCGACTTGGCCGTCGATGGAGAAGCGCTTTGCCGCCTGGCGGGCAAGCGCCGACGTTTGCGGATCGCGTTCGCGCGGGATCCGGCGGAACGCGGCCGCGAACGCCGACGCAACCGGCTCGACGACGGTGCCCGCCTGCCCCAGGACGTCGCGGCTCTGCGGCGTCTCGGCGACGATCGCCAGCGCCCCCGCGGCCAGCGCTTCGGCCAGGACCAGACCTTGCGTTTCGGTGGTACTGGGCAGCGCGAATGCATCCGCGCTCGCATACAGATCCGGCAGCTGCTCGCGGGCCACGATCCCCAGGAACCGCACGCGCGCGGCAACGCCCAAGGCGGCGGCGCGATCCTCGAGCTCTTCACGGGCCGGCCCCTCGCCGGCGACGACCAGCTTGATCGAAGGATCCGCAGCTTCGGCCAGCGCCTCGAAAAGCAGTTCGAGGTTCTTCTCTTTTCCGAGCCGGCAGACGCACAGCACGAGGCGATCGCCGGCGCCTGCACCCACGCGCAGCCGCAGCGCTTCGTCCCGGCGGCCGGCGCCGAAGCGCTCGACGTCGATGCCGGTGGCGACGACTTCCACCCGCACGGTCACGCCCAAGTCGCGCAACCGCGTCGCCATCGCCGCCGTCGGAACGACGACCGCGTCGGCCAAGTTTGCGAACGTGCGGGTCAGCTGCGACGCCGCAAAGCGGGTGGCGCGCGGTTCGAAGGGCACGTAGTGCGCGTAGGCCTCGAGCTGGGTGTGATACGTGTAGACCAGCGGAATGCCGTACCGCCGCGCGTAGCGCAGCCCCGTCCAGCCGGTGACGAAGGGCGAGTGCACGTGGATCAACGAGAGGCGCTTGATGACGTTGTTCACGTTGCGGCGCCCGACCAGCGGCAGCGTCAGCCGGTAAGGCGTTCGCGTCGGCAGCGGCAGCGACGGCATCCGAAAGACCGGCCCGTCGGACTCGTCGTAGCCCGGCATGCGCGGCGCGAAGCAGTAGACCTGGTGTCCGCGGCCGCGCAAACCTTCGGCCAGCGTGTCGACCGATGCGACGACTCCGTTGACGACGGGACGGTACACTTCGGTAAAAAAGCCGACGCGCAGGCACTCCACGGCAGCCCGTCCTTTCGCGTTTACCGGGCAGCGCTCCGCCGCAGACGCTCGCCCGCTCTCTAGGAAAGGAGGGCCCTGCTAATCTGCGACTTTAAGCATATACCGGCGTCTCGAACCCCATGCTATAGTGCCCGGGTCAGCCCCGCCCCACACTTTGGGGCACTGCCCCGCACTTCGGGGCCACCCGCGAGCCAAGGCCCTTGCCGGGCTCGCCATCAGTCTGAAAGGCGCCGCTCGGCGTTGGTCGTCCGCGAGTTAGACCGGTGTGCTGCGGACCTCGCGACCCGAGTTGGAGAGAAAGGATCCCCGGTTTGATCGGACGCGGCCCGCTGCGGGTCAGCCACGTGCTCGCCGTTGGTGCCCTCACCGTCGGATTCGTCTGGGCGGGCTTCGCGACGCACCCGGCCGCGGCGGTGGCTTCCGCCGGCGCACCCGTGCAGATCGCGCGCGTCGCGCGTCATACGATCGATTTCGAGTGGAACGGCCAGGAAACGCAAGAGGAAACCGACGCGGCGACCGTCGGCGATTTTCTGCGCGAACGCAACGTCGCCGTCGGCGACGCCGACTACGTCGATCCGGCTTCCGGCGTTCCGATCACCGACGGAATGGTCGTGATCTACCGCGCGGCCGTTCCGGTAACGATTCAAACGCCGGCGCAAAGCATTACGGTGCAAAGTTCCGCCGACACCGTCGCGACGCTCTTGCAGCAAGAAAACGTGACGCTCGGCGCGCACGACGAAGTGCAGCCCGCGCTCGCCGCCGCAGTTCCCGCCGGCGGCACCGTTCGGATCGTGCACGTCGTCGAATGGCAACGAACCCTGCATCATGCGATTCGTCCCAACGTCGTGCATCGTATCGATTTCGATCTGGCTCCCGGTGCCGTGCGGCTCGTCAGCCGCGGCGCTGCGGGCGTTCGCGAAGAAATCGTTCGCTTCGCGCAGCGCGACGGCGGCCCGATCGACGCGACCGTCGTCTCTTCGCGCGTCGTTCGCAAACCGCGCGCGCGGGTGATCGCGGAAGGCGTCGACCAACTGTCCGCGCTTTCGCGATTCGAAGATAGCAGCGCGTTTCGATCGCTGATGGTCGCACGGCGCGCCCTGCAAATGGTCGCCACCGCCTACACCGCCGATTGTTCGGGGTGCAGCGGCATCACGGCGATCGGCCGTCCCGCCGGCCGCGGCATCGTCGCCGTGGATCCCAGCGTCATCCCGCTCGGCACGCGCTTGTTCATTCCGGGCTACGGCCTCGCCGTGGCCGGGGACACCGGCGGCGCCATCCGCGGGTACCGCATCGATCTGGGCTTCAACACCGAGCGCGACGCGATGCTTTTCGGCCGCCGCGAAATCACCGTTTACCGCCTGAAGTGACCGGCGCGCAGAACCCGCGCGCGTTATTGGCGCAATGGGGGCTGCGGCCGAAGAAACGATTCGGACAGAACTTTCTCGTCGATCCTGCGGCCGCCGTTCGGATCGCTCGTCTCGCACTCGAGAACGCGCCCGGCGACGCTCGAGTCCTGGAGATCGGCGCCGGAACCGGTACGCTGACGTCGGCTCTGCTCGACCAAGGTGCGCGCGTCACCGCGCTCGAGATCGATCCGGACTTGGTCGCGCTGCTGAAGGCGCGCGAAGATCTCGCCGGCGCCGACGTGGTCGGTGCCGACGCGCTCGACTTCGACTACGCGCGCTGGGCGGCGGGCGGCGAGTGGATCGTCGCGGGAAACCTTCCGTACAACGTCGCCACGCCGCTGGTGACGCGCTTGG
>DATJUC010000106.1:0-3839 GCA_035502675.1 Candidatus Acidiferrales bacterium
CGCTTACGGTTCGCCGATGGACGTCGCGGGCGTCGACCCGCGCGTCTGCACGGAAAACCAGACGCTCGCCAAGGTTCCGGACGCCAACGGCCAGTACTGCGACTACCTCAAGCAGGCCGGCGTCGGTGCGACCGGTTACCTGTACATCCCCAACCCGCAGACGGGCCACTTCGCATCGCTCGGCCAGTACATCGAGCCCAACCTGATGACGGCGAACATTCAAATCGCCTACGACCTGACCCCGAAGGTGCGGCTCACGCTGACCGGCGCCAACCTCTTCCGCAGCTGCTTCGGCGGCTCGGCCGAGCCTTGGACGGCGGCGTTTCCGCCCAGCCCGAACTACTGCGGTTACGTGACCAACGGCAGCCTCTACACGTCGAACTACTACAACGGGAACAGCCCGACCAATCGCGTGGCCAACCCGGGTGGCGGAACGATTCCGACGACGCTGCAGTCCTACGGACCCAGTTCCAGCAACGGTCTGTCGGGTACGCCGCTGCCGTTCACGCTCTTCGTCCAAGCGCAGGTTCGAATCTAGACTCGACCTCGCTCGCGGAGAGACCCCTAGGGGCCCTTGCTTTAGCAGGGGTCCCTTACGTTACTAACGATGCCGGAACCGCCATCGCGCCATCAGGTCAAAACGCGGCGATCTCAGTTGAGTCCGACTAAGGTTCCTTGAGGCAAATCACCCCGCGAATTGATTGATTCTCGCAGATGATTTACGCGACAATAAAAGCGCCCCACTGAAGGGAAGCGGACGGCAAAGCTCTCTCAGGTGACGCAACACGACGAAAGAGCTTTGCCTCGTTTATTTTGCGGCGCTCTCTTGCAGGGGCGCCGCGTTCGTTCTGACCTTCTCTGCCCGCTTACGCTCGCGCAGGAACTGGAAGAACTCGCCGCCTTCGCGGAGCCGGCGCTTCATCGCTTGTGCGTCGGTCAACATGCCGCCGAGCAGCGAGAGCATCTTGCGCGGACGGAAATAGAACCGCCGGTAGAACTCGTCGACCGATTCGAACATCAGCGTCTGATTCAGCGCCGGATACGCGAGGGCGGCCTGTTGGATGCCGTGGCCGTCGACCAGCTTTCCGTCGTCGATCTGCAGCCAGCCGTTTTCGAGCGCCTGGTTGTAGAGGAACGTCCCCGGATACGGGGCGGCGAGCGAGACCTGCAGCGTCTCGGGGTTCATTTCGCAAGCGAAATCGATCGTCTGCCGGATCGTCTCGGGCGTCTCCCCGGGGATTCCGAGGATGAACGTCCCGTGAATCTTGATGCCGAGTTCGTGGCAGTCTTTGGTGAAGCGGCGGATGATGTCCAGGCGCGTGCCCTTCTTCATGCTGTTCAGGATTTCTTGGACGCCGGACTCGTAACCGACGAGCAAGAGACGCAGGCCGTTGGCCTTGAGAACCTCGAGCGTGCTGCGCGGCACGTTGGGCTTGGCGTTGCACGACCACGTCATGCCGAGTTTGCCGAGCCGTCGAGCGATCTCTTCGACGCGCGGGCCGTTGTCGGTCAGCGTGTCGTCGTCGAAGAACCATTCCTTGACTTTGGGAAACATCGCTTTCCCGCGTTCCATCTCGGCGGCAACGCTGTCGACGCTGCGGTACCGATACAGGTGTCCGCCGATCGTCTGCGGCCACAGGCAGAACGTACAGCGCGACTTGCAGCCGCGACCGGTGTAGAGCGAGATGTACGGGTGCTGCAGATAGCCGTTGAAATAATGCTCGATCGTGAGATCGCGCTGGTAGACGTCCAATACCGACGGAAAGGCGTCCATGTCGGTCACGATCGGCCGGGCCGGCGTCTTGACGACCGAACCGTTTTCGCGGTAGGCAAGACCGTCGACTTGCGCGAGCGGCAGCCCTCTGGCGACGTCGACGCAGGTATAATCGAACTCACCGTGGCTGACCCAGTCGACTGCCGGCGCATCGTTGAGCGACTGCTCCGGAAGCACCGAAACGTGCGCGCCGACCATGCCGACGATGGCGTGCGGGTTCTCCTCTTTCAAGCGCGCAGCGAATTTGGCGTCGTTGGCGAACGACGGGGCGCTCGTGTGCAGGACGATCGATTCATAATCTTTGGCTAGCGGAGCGACGTCGTCGACGCTCAGGTCGCCCGGAGGCGCGTCGACGAGACGGCTGCCGGGGATCATCGCGGCCGGCTGTGCCAGCCACGTGGGATACCAGAACGATCGGACCTCGCGCCGCGCCTGATACCGGGCCCCGGCGCCGCCGTCAAATCCTTCGTAGCTGGGCGGATTGACGAAAAGGGTCTTGAGAAAGTCGGGCACGCTCGCCACTCCTGCAGGGATACGGTAAAAAGTACGACGACGACGCATTTGGTACCCGGGGCCGCGTCCCTTCACGCGGTGCTTGCGACTTTGCTATTTCGAGTCTCGGCTGCCGTCCCGGCCATCCGCCGGGTCCGGGCGCCGGCAAGCTTCCGAGCCGCCACGCCGGGTTAGGAGCGCATCCGGCCGAGGTCGTCGTCGTGAAAGGTCCCGCGCTTGGCACGATCGTCGAGTTCGAGATCCTCCAGCAGATAATAGACGATTTTGCGATCGTCGAAGCCGACCTTGGCAAGACGCCGGCCGCCGATCTCCACGACCTCGTGGATGTGACCGGCACGACCGGCGTACGCGTAGTTCACGGCGGTATACGCCGGATCGTCCGGTTTCGGGCGGGGCGTCGCCTTGACGCCGCGCAGCGGCGTCTGGTGCCTGTGCATTGCGACTAGGTTCGCCGAATCCGTGTGCGAAGCATCCGGAATGATCATCGAGTACCGAGGCAAGCGGCCTAAGGTCGATCCGTCCGCATTCGTCGCACCGAACGCTACGTTGATCGGCGACGTCGAGGTCGGTCCCGAGTCGAGCATCTGGTTCGGTGCGGTCCTGCGCGGCGATAACGGCCCGATCCGGATCGGCGCCCGAACGTCGATCCAGGACAACGCCGTCGTGCACGTCAGCGAGCACGGGAAGACGATCGTCGGGGACGACGTCACCGTCGGCCACTGCGCCGTCATGGAGGATTGCGACGTCAAGCGATTCGCGCTCATCGGCAGCAACGCGACTCTGCTCAACGGCTGCATCATCGGAGAAGGAGCACTGATCGCCGCCGGCAGCGTCGTCGGCGAGCGCGCCGAGATCCCGCCGCGCGTCGTCGCGGCCGGCGCGCCGGCCAAGGTCAAAAAGGCGCTCGAAGGCGAGGCCGCGTCTTGGATCGAGATCTCGGCCAACGAGTACGTCAAGCTGTCGCGCGCTTATTTGGCGCAGCATCTCGGCACTGCCGAAGATCGCGAGACGATCGCGGGGTGACCGTCCGCGATCAAATCGCGCGATTCATCGAGGACGAAGGGCATCGCGTCGAGGTCTCCGAGAGCGCAGAAGAGGGCGAGCTCACCGAAATCGTGTTTCGCACGCGCGGGCAGATGTTCTCGGTCGCCGTTTCGGAGCTCGAGCCGCACCGGCTGCGGATATCGACGGCCTACGAGATTCCGGACTGGGTCGGCGACCGCCGTCACGCGCTCACCGCGCTCGGCGACGTCGAACGCGAATACGTCGAAGCCCGCTTCATGCTCGCGCACGACGACACCATTTTCGTCGCGACCGTCGACTACGAAGCCAACGACACCCAAGCGTTTCTCGCGCATTTTTGGGAAATCGTCGGCCGGCTGCGCGAAGCCGGCACGGCCGCCGTCGAACGAATGGTCGATCGCAGCGAGAGCAAGGCCGCCGCGGACAAGTTCATTCGCCAGTTCATGAAGGGCGAACGATAGCGGCGTGGACGACGGGGAGGACCACCTGCGTCCGTTGGAAGCGGCCATCGAGGAGGAAGGCCTGATCT
>DATJUC010000107.1:0-7132 GCA_035502675.1 Candidatus Acidiferrales bacterium
ATACCACCCGCGCTCCGGGGGTACGTTCCAGCACCGCAAACCGCGTGCGCGCGCCGGCCGGCGCCAGCACGATCGTGTCGGCGTAGCCCGGCACCGCGGCGAACACGCGGCGATTCGGATCGACCGCGCCGGTTTCGCATAGCACCACGCGAACGTACGGCCGTTCCCGGTGATGCGCCGGCCGCACGGTGAGCTGCGGATCGTCGACGCGCACGGTTCCGGCGCCGACCATGACCGCATCGTATGCGGCGCGCAGCTCGCGTACGAACGATCGCACGCCGTCCGACGTCAGCCAGTGCGCCACGCCGGGCTCGGAAGCGATCGCACCGTCGAGCGACATCGCCATCTTCAATCCGACGTACGGGCGTTGGCCGCGAACTTGCCGGCCGAACGGCTCGATCAGCTCGCGCGCGCGCGCGTCCTCGGCGACGTCCACCCAAACGCCTCGCTCGCGCAAGAACGCTGCGCCGCGGCCGTCGGTGCGCGGATTCGGATCGAGCGTCCCGGCGACCACGCGTGCGATCCCGGCCTCGAGCAGCGCCTGCGTACACGGCGGCGTCTGGCCTGCATGGTTGCACGGCTCGAGCGAAACGTACGCGGTCGCGCCGCGCGCGGCCTCGCCGGCTTGCGCCAGCGCGTTCACCTCGGCATGCGCCTCGCCGGCGCGATGATGGTAGCCTTCGCCGGCGATTCGCCCGCCGCTGACGATCACGGCGCCGACCGGCGGATTCGGCGCGGTACTGCCCAGCCCGCGCGCCGCCAGCTCGTAGGCACGCTGCAGGTAGAGGCGATCGATCGCAGTTATCCGTCCGGCGGTCAGGTTCACGCGATCTCCGCTTTCGTCGCCGCCGCCACGACCGCCCCTCGCACGATCCCGCCCACGGCCTGCACGGCGCGCGCGCAATCCGCCAGCGTCGCACCGGTCGTACACACGTCGTCGATCAGCAGCACGCCGGTTCCGCGCACCGTGCCTGCGTCGCGAACGCAAAACCGTTGAACCGCGGCCAGGCGTTCGCGGCGCGAGCGGCCGCGTTGTGCGTCGCCGGCCCGCTGCACCAGCGCGCAGCACACGCGAGCCCCGGCCATTTCCGCGCAGCGCCGCGCCATCAGCTCGACGCCGTCGATGCCGCGTACGCGCCGGCGTTTGGCCGTCGTCGGTACGGGAACCAGTAGCGCGCCGCGCTCGACGAACGGCGCGATGCGCTCGCCCAGCGCCGCGCTGACGTCGCGGCGGCCGTCTTTGATCGCCAGAATCGCCGCCCGCAGCGCGCCCTCGTACTCGCCGTAGGCGCGCACCTCGATGCCGCCGGCGCGGCGCCGAAACGGCGTCGTTGCGGGAGGCGCACACGCCGCGCACAGCCCCTTGCCCAACGCGCTACAACCGGCGCACTGCGCCGGAAAGAACACCTCGAGCAACGCGCCCCACATCGAAGCTCGATCACGACGCGAGCTTGCGCCGTCTACTCCGCGCTAGCGGGCGGGGCCCGGCGGATGTACCGCGTCGAGGATCTCCGCGAGCGGGTCCTTTTCGCCGGCTCTGCGATGCGCGTCGTAGGCATGCTGGTCGAATATCCAGTCGGGCAACTCCGGTGGGAAGGCGACGCGTTCGGTCTGGACGTCGAAGGTGTGGCCGCCCATCGGTCCCCCGGCAGCCCACTGCTCGCGCGCGACGATCCAGTACTGCAGCGCCGGCGCAAACGTAACCGTCTCTCGGGCACCGTCCCAGTTTTCGTGATCCGCACGGCCCTCGATGATGAACGACGCTTGGCGCAGATCGGCGGTCTGCGTGTCGACCCAGAGATCGCGAAGGGTATATCGTCGCTGTTCTTCGAGCGGCCGCAGGCGCAAATGATAGCACGCGTACCCGCCGACGCGCTCGATGCCGGCCAGCGTGATGTCGTAAGCGACGTGCGTCGCGGCGACGACGGCGATGACCTTAAGTGGCGAAGGGACGGAGACGCCGGGAGCCGGAGAGGCTTCGACGGGACGAAGGATCGTCGCAAAGAGCCCCGTGTAGGATGGCACGACCGCTGCCTTCGGCAGTTGCAGATCGTCGCGGCCGGGTTCCGCAGCGTTCTCCAGACCGTCGGCACTCCGCAGCGCGTAGCGCCACGGATACGAGCCGGCCGCGCCCTGAGCGTCAGCCTGCGTCGGCATCACTTTCCAGACCGACGTGAAGACGGCGAATGGCGGTATCGGATAACTCTCCAGCCGCAGGAACGCCTGCCGGAAAATCTCGTCCGGTGAGGGCGTGGCCGAAGGTGACGGCACCGCGGTTTGCGCCGCCGCCCGGCCCGGCGCCGTCGCGACGAGCGCGACGAGCAATGCGAGGGTAGTGCGGTGCTTCACGTTACTCCAAAGGGTCGTTGGCCAGCACCGCGCCGTCGAGCGACGCGTTGGGCGCGACGCAATACTGCATGCCGACGATCGCGTCGCGCAGACGCGCGCCGGCGCCCACGATCGCGTCCTGCCACAGGATGCTGCGCTCGACGGTCGCACCTCGGCCGATCTCCACGCCGTCGCCGACGACGCTCGGCCCGACGACCACCGCCCCGTCCTCCAATCGCGCGCGCGCGCCGATCCAAACGTTGCCTTCGACGCGCGCGCCGGCGGCGATCGATGCCGAAGGATCGATCCCGTTCGATCGCGTTCCGGGAATCGCGAACGTGCCGTTGACGATGTCGCAGCTCGCCCGGCGGTACTCCTTCGGGGTACCGATGTCGACCCAATACGCGCCGCGCGCGTCGAAGCCGTAGAACGGCGCGCCCGCCGACTGCAGCTCGGGAAAGACCTGCTTGCCGAAATCGTAAAACGTCTCGGCCGGAATCGCCCCGAAGATCTCGGGTGAGAACGCGTAGATGCCGGTGTTGGCGAGCTTGCTGCGCTCGGTGCCCTTGGGCGGCTTCTCCTGAAATCCGACGACCTTGCCGCGTTCGTCGACGACGACCACGCCGTATTGGTCGACTTCCTCGCATTCGACCAGACCGATCGTCGCGATCGCGTCGCGCTCGCGGTGAAACGCCACCAGCCGGTCCAGCGGAAGATCGGTGAGATCGTCGCAGCCGACGACGACGAACGTTTCGTTCCCGAAGAAGTCTTGCATCTTTTTGACGCCGCCGGCGCTGCCCAGCAGCTCGCGCTCGTACGAATACTCGACGCGCACGCCGAACCGCGAGCCGTCGCCCAGCGCCTCCACGATGGCGTCGGGCAGGTAGTGGACGTTGATCGCGATCTCGTCGAATCCAAACGAGTGCAGGTAGCGAACCAGGTGCACGGCATTGGGCACGCCGGCGACCGGAACCAGCGGCTTGGGCACCTGTTTGGTCAACGGATAGAGGCGCGTCGAAAGACCGCCCGCCAGAATCATCGCCTTCACCTAACGCTCCTTACCCCTCAGTCCCAGCCGTTCCAACGCCACCAGCCAAACGAAATGCGGCAGCGCCAGCTGCCGGCGCCAGCGATGCGGCTCGCATTGCAGCCGGTAGAGCCACTCGAGTCCCAGCCGGCGATAGACCTGCGGTGCGCGCGAAACGCGGCCGCCGATCACGTCGAACGATCCGCCGACGCCGATGCCCACGCCGCAGCCCGTCGCCGCCAGGTGTTTGGCGAGCCAGAACTCTTGGCGCGGAAATCCCAAGCCGGCAAACAGAATTTTCGCGCCGCTGCGCGCGATCTCGGCCGCCGCCGACGCGTCCTGGGAAGCGCGGAAGTACCCGTGCTGCGTTCCCGCAACCCTCAATCCGGACCAGCGCGCTTCGAGGACCGATGCGGCGTCTTCCGCAACGCCTTCCGCGCCGCCCAGGAAGTACACCGGGATCCCGCGTTGCGCGGCTTGCGCGCAGACGCGATCGATCAGTTCCACCCCGGTGACGCGCTCGCGCAGCGTCGCCCCGCGGCGCCGCGCCACCGCCAACAGGCCGACGGTGTCGCACAGCGAGAGCGCGCAGCCGTTCACGATCTCGCGAAAGGCCGCGTCCTTCTGCGCGTACACGACCATCTCGGTGCCTAACGTCACGACTTGCGCGGCCGCGGGCCTTTCGGCGAACTCGAGCACGCGCGTCGTCGCCTCGCCGGCGTCCACCAGGTCGAGCCGGCAGCCGAGAATCCGGATCGACTCCACTAATTCGCAACGAGCTCGTCGCCGGGAACGCGGAACGGCTGCAGCAGCGGACGCAGCCGCTCGGCCAGTGCCGCCGGCATCGCGTCCAGCGGCAGCCGGCACTCGCCGGCGCGGAATCCCAGCTCGCGCATCGCCCACTTCACCGGAATCGGATTCGTGGTTGCGAACAGCGCGTCGATCAGCGGCAGCGTCGCGAGGTGGATGCGCGCCGCTTCCGCGACGTTCCCCGCACAGTGCGCGTCGGCCATACGGCGGTACTCGCGCGAGCAGAGATGCGTCGCTACGCCCACCAAGCCGTCCGCGCCCATCGACAGCGCCGGCAGAAACAGATGGTCGTCGCCCGCCCAAACGGCAAAGCCTTCGGAACGATCGCGCAAGATCGTCGCGATCTGTTTGAGGTCGCCGCTGGATTCCTTGACGCCGGCGACGTTGCGATGCTTGCGCGACAATTCGAGCAGCGTTTCCGGCAGCATGTTCGCGCCGGTTCTCCCAGGAATGTTGTAGACGTAAACCGGCAGCGGCGTCGCGTCCGCGATCGCGCCGAAGTGCGCGAGCATGCCGCTCTGCGTCGGCTTGTTGTAGTAGGGCACGACCGCCAGGATCGCGTCGGCGCCGGCAGCCGCCGCGTCGCGCGCCGCGGCCACCGACGCGCGCGTGTCGTTCGAACCGGCGTTGGCGATGACCGACGCGGTGGCTCCGACGGCCGCCTTGACCGCCTCCCACAGCGCGTTGCGCTCGTCCCGATCCAACGTCTGTCCTTCGCCGGTCGATCCGGCCACGACCAGACCGTCGTTGTCGCGTCCGGCCAGCCAGCGCGCCAGCCGAACCGCTTCGGGAACGTCGAGTTCGCCGCGCTCGTCGAACGGCGTAATCATGGCGGTCACGATCCTCGGTTTCATCGTCATGCCTCTCCTGCGTCGAGCTGGAATTGCGCGTGTACGGCGCGCTCGGCCTGGGTCGCGTCCGCGGCCGGAACGAGCACCGAAATCGTGACGTTGCTGTCGGTGCAGTGGATGATCTCCACGTTGGCCCGCGAGAGCGCGTCGACGACGCGGTGCACCACGCCGGGGGTGTCGCGCATGCCGTTGCCGACGACCGACAGCTTCGAGCAGCCTTCGCGCACGCGCACCGCCAGGTTCAAGTCGCCGAGCAGCCGGCGAATGTCCCCGCCGCGATCGCCTTCCACCACGAACGCGACGCCGGCTTGGTTGATGGTGACTTGGTCGATCGAGATGGCCGCGCCGGCGAGCCTGCGAAACATCTCCAGCTCGGTCTCCATGCGGCGCGACGGCGATTCGATGTCGCCGCGAATGATCCGCACCCAGGTGACGCGCCCCGACGCGGTCACCCCGGTGACCGGACGGTGCACGTCGCTCGCGCGCTCGACCAGCGTCCCGCGATCGGTCGCCAAGCCTTTGATCGCGTAGCGCGTGCCGGTGCGGTCGGCGTACGCGGCGGCCTTGTGGTGCATCACTTTCGCGCCGTGCTGGGCCAGCTCGGCCAGTTCTTCCAGCGACGCGCGGTCGATCGTTCGCGCCTCGGGAATCCGGCGGGGATCGGCGGTCATCGCGCCGCTCACGTCGGTGTAGATGTCGATGCGCTCCGCACCGAGCGCGTGTCCGATCGCGATGGCCGAGAGATCGGTGCCGCCGCGTCCGAGCGTCGTCACCGCGCCGTCTTCGGTCGCGCCCTGAAAGCCGGCCACCACCGCGACCGCCTCGTTTTCCAAGAGCGCCGAAATCGCCGCCGGCTCGACCCGCAGAATCTTCGCGTCTCCGAAGCGGTCGTCGGTGACGATGCCGGCTTGCGCGCCGGAGAGCGCGACCGCGGCGACGCCGCGTGCGGCCAGCTCGCTCGCGAAGATCGCCGCCGCAATCGTTTCGCCGCTGGCGAGCAGCAGATCGGCATTGCGCGTTCCCGCGCCTTCCTCGAGCAAATCGAGCAGCGAGTCGGTGGCGTACGGATCGGGAGAGCGCCCCATCGCCGAAACCACCGCAACCGCCGCAAATCCGGCGTCGCGCGCTTCTAAGACGCGGCGGTAGGCGATGTCGCGCTGGTCGCGCGTCGCGACCGACGTGCCGCCGAACTTCAAGACCGCGACCTTCATCGTCCCGTTACGGTGGAAGCCAGCAGCAGCTCCAGAATCTGCACCGCGTTGGTCGCCGCGCCTTTGCGCAGCTGGTCGCCGACGCACCACAGTGAGAACGCCCGGTCGCGTCCGCCTTCTTCGGCGCGCAAACGCGCGACGTGCACCAAGTCGGTCCCCTCGACCTCGCGTGGGGTCACGATGCCGTCGCGGTGAAACGCGACGCCCGGCGCGCGCTCGAACGCGGCCGCCAGCGCGCCCAGCGCGATCGGGCGTTCCGTTTCGAAAAACACCGCCTCCGAGTGGGCCGTGGCCACCGGCACGCGGACTGCCAGCACGCTGGCGAAGAGCTCCGGCAGCCCGAGAATCTTGCGCGCTTCGGCGCGGATCTTGCGCTCTTCGGTGCTGCTGCCCCAGTCGTCGAGCTCGCCGACCTGCGGAATCACGTTGCGCGCCAGCGGCGCCGCAAACGCCGACGGCCGCGGTTCGCGCGCGCCGCGCGCCAGCGCTTCTTCGCCCGCGCGCAGCTCCTCGAGGCCGGCGCGACCCGCGCCGCTGGCCGCCTGATAGGTGGCCACGCGTATCCCCGACAAGCCGGCCGCGTCGCGCACCGGCGCGAGCGCGGTGCACAACACGATGGCCGTGCAGTTCGCCACCGGGAAAAGGCGTTGCCCGGCTCGGATCGCGCCGGCGTTGACCTCGGGCACGATCAGTGCGAGATCGTCGCGCATGCGAAACGTCGAGCTGTTATCGATGACGATCGCGCCGGCTTCCACCAGCGGCGGCGCGAACGTGCCGCTGGCATCTTCGCTGCCGGCAAAAAAGACGGCGTCGAAACCGCGCAGCGCTTCGTGCGAGGCGGGAAACACGTCGATCGCTTGGCCGCGGAAACGCGCGCCGCCGGCGCGTTCGCGCGATGCAAAAGC
>DATJUC010000108.1:0-12197 GCA_035502675.1 Candidatus Acidiferrales bacterium
GGTCATTCCGCAAGCGCTTGCGCGGAACGTTCCCCTGGGGATCGTTCCGGTGGGAACGTTCAACGAACTGGCCCGGACGCTGGCGCTTCCGTTCGACGTCGCCGAAGCCTGCGCCGTCATCGCCGCCGGGCGGACGCGCACCATCGACGTCGCCAGCGTCAACGGCCGCTACTACGTGAACGAGGCCAGCATCGGCATCTCCAGCCGCATCGCACGGCTGCAAACGCCGGAGGTGAAGCAGCGCTGGGGCGTGCTCGCGGTCGTCGCAACGGCTCTGCAGGCATTTCTTCACGCGCGGCCGATGCACGCGCGGGTCACCTTCGACGACCGAACCGAGTATTTCAAGTCCGTTCAGCTGACGGTGGCGAACAGCCACCGCTTCGGCGGACTCTTTACCGTCGGCGACGCGGCGATCGACGACGGCTGGCTGGATCTCTACTCGGTCGACATCGCCAATCCGCTGGAGGCGTTCTCGGTAACGCGAGCGATGTTCTTGGGAAGGCGCGAGTCGGTGCCCGGCTTGCGGACGTACCGGTCGACCCGATTCGCGGTAGCGACGCGGCACCGGCACCGGATCACCGCCGACGGGGAACCGGCCGGCAAGACTCCGGCCGTTTTCGAAGTCTTACCCAAGGCGTTGCGCGTTTTGGCGCCGTGACGGCGTCTTAGAAAGGAAAGCATGAAATATCGCAAACTCGGGCGCTGGGGCGCGCAGCTCTCCGTCGTCGGACTGGGTTCGTGGCTGACCTACGGAAGTGCGGTCGAGCGCGAAGCCGCCGCGGCCTGCGTCAAAGCCGCCTACGAGCGCGGGATCAACTTCTTCGATACTGCCAACGTCTACGCGCGCGGCGCGGCCGAAGAAGTGCTGGGCGGAATCTTGTCGCAGTTTCGGCGCGATTCGCTCTTCATCGCCACGAAGGTGTATTTTCCCATGGGAGACGGCCCGAACGATCGCGGTCTGTCGCGAAAGCACGTCTTCGAACAGATCGACCGTTCGCTGAAGCGTCTTCGAGTCGACTACGTCGATCTCTATCAGTGCCATCGCTTCGACGCGAACGCACCGGTAGAAGAGACGTGTGCGGCCATGAACGATCTAATCCGGGGCGGAAAGATTCTCTACTGGGGCGTTTCGGAATGGAACGCCGACCAGATTGCGGCCGCGGCGGCGCTGTGCCGGGCCCGCGGATGGTACGAACCCGCCGGCAATCAGCCGCAGTACAGCGCGCTCTACCGGCGGATCGAGGCGCGCGTCCTTCCCGCCACCGCCGAATACGGTTTGGGCAACGTGGTGTGGTCGCCGCTGGCCATGGGCGTCCTCACCGGAAAATACGTCGACGCGGCGCGCCCGCCGTCCGGTACGCGCGCCGCTTCGGCCGGCAAGGCGATGATGGAAGACTTTTTCAAGCAGCCCGTGCTGGACGCCGTGCAAAAGCTGCTGCCGCTGGCGCGTGAAGCCAACGTGACGATGTCGCAGTTGGCGCTGGCCTGGTGCCTGCGGCGCCCGGAGATCACGAGCGCGATCGTCGGTGCGACCGACGTATCGCACGTGCACGACAACGCCGCGGCCGCCGACGCCGCGATCGATGCGTCGGTCTTCCGCGAAATGAATCGAATCCTTGAGCCGGTTTGCGTCTACGAGCCCTACTCGGACTAAGACGAGGCATCAGGTTCCCTCGTCGGCGCCCGCGTGGAAGACGTACTTGACGATGAGACGGTCGAGCGTCGCGCCGGCGGCCGGGCTGCCGTAGTTGACGTAGAGCTCGTTGCCGCCGGGAAATCGGCGGTGATACGCGACCGCGAGATTGTTGCCGATCTGGGTCGCGAAGCCGCCGTATCCGTTGATGTCGCGCAGCGCGACCGAGAACGAGCTTTCCGGGCCTAAGTTGAGTCCCAGACTGATCGAACGCAGCCACTGGGACGTGAGCTCGCCGTTGCTGGGGTCGCGCTCGTAGGTGCCGTCATACGCCAGTCCGAGCGTCGCGATGCGGCCGATGGGGCGCGAGTACGCGGTCGTGAACAGATGAACGTCGTTTCCGCCGAACGGTCCCCAGGCGTACGAGACGTCGATCGGCGTCGGCGATCCGTCGCCGTAACCCAGCGGAATCGTCGTCAACACGTACGGCGTCGTCACGCCGTCGCGATAGCAGGGATACCCCGTGAAGGTCGACGTGGAGACGATCGGCCCGCTGCATCCCGGGCCGGCCGGGACGCCGTACGACCGCAACTGGCCGACTTGCACGCCGGCGCCGTCGATCGAGAATCCGTCTTTGAACGTCCAGGCTGTAAAGAGCTGGGCGTCGGCTTGATGCACCGCGCCGCTGTCGTCGAGGAAGCGATCGCCGAGCAGAAAGACGTTCCACGACTTAACGCCCGGCATGGTCCCGTTCAACGAAACGTATGCCTGCGGCCCGCGAACGTCCGAGTTGGACGTGTATCCGTCGATCGGGTCGTAGTTCGGCGAGATGTCCAAATAGCTCATCAGCGCTTCGTAAAATGGCTGGTGCACGTCGACGAACGCTTCGGTCTGATCGGCGTGACCCTGCGGCACCCAGGTGCCGTTCTCGAACGAATGATCGAAGAACCAAATCAAACCGTTGGCGAGATTGCGCCCCTCGATCCCTTCGTCGATCGTCGTGTCGGTGCCGGCGAGGCTGTGATTCGCGAACACCCCGTCGCTCCAGTACATGAACGACCCGTCGGGAACCGCATGAAGATATCCGTAGGCTTGATCGCTGAACGTGTTGCCGGTGGTCTCGTCGAACCCGTGAAAGGTGAGCGAGCCGAAGCTTTGCTGTCCGAACGTTCCCTCGACCTTGCCTCCGCTGTCGAACGGCCCAACGCTAGGCGAGTAGAACACGAGGTTCGGAGCGGTCGAGACTTCGCCGGCCGGAGTACGGAAGCTCGACTCGGCGTTGATATAGTTCGCGCCCTGCGCGAAGAACGGCCGATACTCGAGCAGTTGACGTTCGAACTCCTGCGGAACGATCGTCTGCTGATCGATCTCGACGTTACTAAAATCCGGATTGAGCGTGCCGACGAAGCTGATCGTCGGGGTCAGCGAATAGCTGACGTCGATGCCGGCCGGGCGCTGCGTTTCGGGCAAAAACGTTCCGTTGGCTTGCTGAAACAGGTTGCGATCGGCGCCTGCCGCCGCCAGTCCGTAGACGTCCACGCGCCCTTTGGCTCGCTGGCGCCCGGTGGCGACCGAAATTCCGGTGCCGTGAGCCCAAAACCGCGTATCGAAAGTAGGCCAGTTGCCGCCCGGTTGGTCTTGCTCGAGCCCGTCGTACGACCAGACGTAGTGCTCGGCGCGCAGCGCCAAACCGCGCACGAACTGCAGGCGCCACGACTGGTTGGCCCCGGACCGCACCTTCAAGTCGTCGAGCGAAACGATCAGGACCGCGGTCCAACCGGCCGGTCCGGTTGCGGCCGCCGACCGCCAGCGAGCCCGGTAGCGGACGTTCTCGTCGGCCGCCTCGTAGCGCACGCCTCGCGGCGTCGTCTCGAAGAAATAGCCTTGGGTTCCGGACGGGCTGGTCGAGACCCCGATCCCCACGAAGTCGTCGATCCCGAAGCCGACGTCGTTGGTCGTCTGGCTCGCGACGATCGTTCCGGGAGCCTGCCGAGCGGCGAAAGCGACGTAAAGGTAGCGGTCGTCGTAGAGCAGATACGCCGTCGTCTCCTCGCGGGCCGGCGAGCGTGCGGTCAAGTCCATCCACGGGCCGTCGCCGTTGGGAACTCGTCCCTTCTGCCAGGCCGGATCGGCCAGCGACGGGTCCAGCGGCAAGGGGTGCGGTGCTCGAGCCACGGGAAATGAAAACTTTGCGGAGACTGCGGCGTATACAGGAGTATCGGCCAGGATCCCAGCGGCGAGCGTCAGGAGGACGACCAGGAACGCCTTCATGCTACCGTATCAAGCCTAGCGGCGGCACGAGCGGGCGTCTTCAGGAAGCCTCAAAAAAATTCTCTAGGAGCGTTGATGATGAGCCTCTACGAGTTTGGAACGTTTCACCTCGATACGGAGCGCTTGTTATTGTTTGAGGGCTCCGAACCCGTCGCCTTAGGGCCGAAAGTCGTCGAAACGCTGTTGGCACTCGTCGAGCACCCCGGCGAGGTCTGCACCAAAGCGGCGCTGCTCAACCGCATTTGGCCGGAGGGATACGTCGACGAAGCCAATCTGGCACAGAACGTCTACGTGCTGCGCAAGACCCTGCGCGCGCGCTTGGATCGCGAGGCGATCGAGACGATTCCACGGCGCGGCTATCGCTTCATCTTACCGGTCGTGCGCCGCGAAGCCGCCGCCGTGCCGGTGCCGCTGCCGCAACCAGGATTTGCGCCGGCGCAGCGCGAGCCCGCGTACCCGCGCCTGAAGCCGTGGGCGGCCGTCGTCGTTCTGGCCGCGGCGCTGATGGGAGCGATTCTCGGCGCGACGCTGGCGCCGCACCAGGCTGCCGCCGGCGTCGCGCTTTCCACCGAGGGCAGCCGTCTCTACGAGATCGGCCGCTACTATTGGAACCTGCGCACGCCGGACGGAACGCGCAAGAGCATCGGATACTTCCAGCAGGTCATCGACAGCGATCCGCACGATCCGCGCGGATACGCCGCGCTGGCGTCGGCCGACGCGATCATGGGTGACTACCAATACGGACCGGCTCCGCCGAGAGTCTACTTCGCCCGCGCGCGCGCGTACGCTCAAAAAGCGCTGACGCTCGACCCGAACGACGGCGAAGCCTACGCAGTGCTGGGCATGATCTCGTCGGAAACGATGTCCCCCACCGGCATGCAGATGCGACGCGCGGTCTCCGACCTCAAGCGCGCGATCGCGCTGGATCCCTCGAGCGGCCCGGCACACGAATGGTACGGAGTCGCGCTGTTCGAGTCGGGCCGCATTCCCGAGGCGTACGAGCAGTTGCAGCAGGCCGCCGAACTCGATCCGCTGTCGGTTGCCACCACGGCGTGGCTCGGAAACGCGGCCTACCTCGAGGGACGCTACGACGACGCGATAACCTACGCGCGCGAGACGCTGGACCTCTCGCCGGAGCGGCACGAGGCCTACGAGACGCTCGGCTTGGCGTACGAGGCGCGCGGTGATCGCGCTCGCGCGATCGGAGCGTTGCGCCGGCTCGCCGACGAATGCGGCGGCTGCCGCGCCGAAGCCGCCGCGCTGCTGGCGGAGATCTACGCGCGTTCGAATCGCTTGGCCGAAGCCCGTTCGGAGATCGCCTACGCGCAGGCGCACGTCAATCAAGTTTCGCCCGAAGATCTCGCGGTCGCGCTGGCTGCCGTCGGCGACAACCGCGTCGCTATTTCGCTGTTGCGCAAATCGCGCGGCGGATATTTGCGCGCCGAGCTCGCCAGCGATCCCCGGTTCGCGATCCTGCGGTCGTTGCCGCAGTTCGCATCGTTCGACAAACCGGCCTAAGGCGTGCCGGACCTCTGGAGCGAGCTGGCCGCCCGGCCCGAGCTGGCGCGTACGCTGGCCCGGCACGTCGCCGAACTCGAACGCGGTACGCTGCCCCCGCGAACGCGCGAGTTGTGCGCGCTGATGGTGTCGTGGCTGAATGCGTGTGAGCGCTGCTTGGAGGCGCACGCCGAGGTCGCCGCCGGCTTGGGCGTCGACGCGGCGACGCTCGAAGAGCTGGCCGACTACGCGCGCAGCGACCGCTTCGACGATGCCGAACGATCCGCGCTAGCCGCGGCGGTTGCATTGACGCGCGAGCCGCGCGGGCTTCCGCCGGCGATCGCGGCGCAGCTGCGCGCCCACTTCGACGACGTCCAGGTCGTCGAAATCGTCGCCGCGGTCGGGCTTTACAACTATCTCACGCGTGCGAACAACGCGTTACGTAGTACCGGTCGCGCGCGCGACGACGCGCTCGATCTTGACCAGCCGGGTTTTGGTCCAGCGGTCGTGCAGTAGAACGCGTCGCCAGAAGAGGCTCAAGACGATGATCAGCGGCATGAGAACCGCCACGATAATGTAGCGGCCGATCGTTCGTGCGACTCCGGGAGGCTGAAAGTCTACCGTGACGACGCGCAGTCCCGCGATCATCATGCCGAACGTCTGCCCGGCCGTGGCCACGAGCAGCGCCATGTAAACGGTCAGCCAAAACGTGAAGCCGGTGCGGCTGGTCGGATTGAAGTCGAACTGACGAAGCCACGAAGGAAGCTCGTCGCGCCGGTCGGTGACGACCGTTACCGGGCCGACGTCGACCGTTTCTTTGTCGCCCGATTCGCTGGTGGTTACTTTGGGCACCGTCTCCGCCGCCGCGGCGCTTCCTTTCCCGGCGGATTTCGGCGCCGAGGGGGACGGCGACGCGATCGTGACCGAGGTGCCGGTGTCCGCGTCGGCGCGCGTGACGTGCGCCGGTGCGAACGAGCCGATGATCGCCGCAACGACGGTGGCGTCGATCATGAAAGCGGCAAACCGCCGCCACCATCCGGCGCAATCCTTGTCGACCACCGTCGTCGTGCCGGGAGCGACCAGCGCCGGCGGCTCCTGACCGCGTTCGCGGCGGAACCAATCGGCGGCCGCGACGTACTGCGGAGAGGTGATGAAGTGCCGCAGCGACGCGATCCGCGCGGTCGCGTAAGGATCGGCGCCGAGCCACTGACCCCAGCGCGAGATCGTGTCGGCCTGAATATCGGCCTGCTGCTCGGCGAACGCTTCCAGATCGACCTTTCTTCCGAACTCCAGGAACGTCGAAACGCTCATGGCGCGGATGGCGGCGTCGAGCGAGCCGCAGCACAGCAGGCCGATCTTGTCGCAGCTGGTCGTGCAGCGCCGCAGCCAGGCGCCGAAGATCAGCGAAATCAGCGGATTTTCGTTGCCGTTTACGCTCAAGAGCGACAGGAAGCGCGTGTGACCGGCGGCGATATGTCCGAGCTCGCATCCGATCGCAAAAGCTAGCTCGTCGTCCTCGTACGACTCGATGAAGTGGCTGGAAATCACCAGCGCGTACGGCTCGCCGAAGCCGAGCGCGGCGACGGGAACGTTACTGCCTTCTTCGCGCACGAAGACCAGCGGCATCGGTATCTCGAGCGCCGCGCAAGCGTCTTTGACGATGCGAAAGAGCCTCGGATACTGCGTCTCGTGAATGCGGATGCTCGAGCCGAGCAGCCGCCCGCGGGCCAGCGTGACGTACACCATCGCGATCGCAATGAACAGCGCGACTTGCGACGCGCCGATCGATTCGTGCAGCACGTAACCGATCAGCAGGGCCGCCGGCAACGCGCACACCGCGGTCGCCCAAAACGCAAACCGCTCCGACGGGTCGCGAAGCGAGTTCGGGCCCGAGAAGAGTTGGTGCACGCCGGCTTCGGTAAACGCGCTCACGTCCTTACCTTGGTACCTCTTGCGGGTCGATGGCTCTTGCCGTCCTTACGGGGCACGCGTCCGGATTGTGTCGCCGGGCTCCGAAAGAGAGCGGTTGCTCGCCTGGCATAGACGCTCGAAAAAAAAATATGGGGGGGGGGCTCCTTTTTATGGCTGTCTTTGGAGTTCGCGGTGATAAGGCTTCCAAGCGGCACGGGACGCACCACGCTCGGTGAATCGCGAATTAAATTCTCACTTTCAGCTGGCAAGCCTTTTTCAAATTCTTCCCCAACCATCGGCAAGAGAACGACATGTCGACGCACTTTTCCGCTGGGGACGACCTCGGCGGCGCGTATCGCTAACGAAGGTGCGCACTTTTGCTGCACGCGTGCGGTTCATGTTTGTGCGTATAAGACCGTCCACGGCGCGCGCGGAGCGCGAGATAAGAAGCGTGCCCGCTCAACAACGCTGCATCGAAGCAGTGACCCGGGCAGGTTTTTACTGCGCGACGGATGCGCCACGCGCGAAAGGGCATCCAGGATGCCCTCGAGACTTCATCCGAGCTTGCCAAAGAATACATCCAGAACGGAGTGGACCGTGCGAAACGAGAGGTTAAATTCCGATGGCCTCGTCGTGCGTAAATTCCAACCCGCCGATGAACAGGCAAATCGCCACAAGTTCGTACCGCGCCAGCAACATACCGAACTTTGTCAAAAGCGCCGCCACGCCGATCCGCAGCAAGGTTTGCAGCGTCGCGCCTCTCATAGTAGCTTTGCTTCGCTTAGTTCGGCCTTCGCAGCCGCAAAGTCGTGTTGGAATGCTGCGTCTCGCATCATCGCGTATGCCGCCACCGTGCCTGCGGTCCAACCGGCAGCAATGTCGGTGGGGTAGTGCACGCCCAGAATGAGGCGATTTTGCGCAAACGTTCGCGCTTGCTCGAAGATCGATTCACGCTTGGAGGGAATGAGCTGCGAAAGCACTATCGCCGTGGAGGCGGCAAACGCGGCGTGACCGCTAGGATAGGAGCCTCGCATTTTTTTTGCACCGCTGGGGCGCGCGCGCGCCCAGTACAACTTCGCGCGATCGATAATTTCTTCGACGTCCGATCGCATGTGCGAAAAAAATCTCGCCGTTAAGGGGAGCTTGCCCTTCGTGAACGGCGCCCCCAGCGAAGGCGCGAAGAAAAACACAGTGCGCATCGACGCGGCTTCGGCTGCGGCGAGTTGTGCGGGCGTACGGTCTGCAACAGCCTTCTCAACTTGTTCCTCGTCGGCGCTCTCCAGTGCCGATGGGTTCGGGGGTGGAGGTGGGAGCAGCATGGTCAGGTCGAGCTGGCCCGGCTGCAGATAATAGAGCGGCGGTTGGGTTTCGGCTCCGCCCGGAGCTGTGAGCGCCACTAACAGCAGCGCGAAGGTTGCGATCTTGGCGCCAGACTTCACTGTAGGCTAAACGATAGCAGGTTACGAGAGCCGGCAACGTGCTCGCGCTTACGTATGAGGTTCGCCGAAGGTCCGCCGCTAGATCCGGTATCTTACGCGGAGAAGTGCGGTTCTAGCCAGGGGGTAGCCCTCGGGAACGTACCCCCCGGCTCCGTAGCTCCACGGAACTGCCGGACTCTGGCCGTCGTTTGTCGGTACGCCGTTGCCAAGCGCATAGAGGCACTTCGCGCAGTACTGCGAACCGTATGCTCGCTCGTAGTAAAGATCGCCACCCCCGTAGCCCGGCGGACCAATGAGGTACGGATTTCCCTGCAGTTGCGTCGGTGCGGCAATACCAAAGAGGTTAGTAACATCGAACGCTATCGTAAGATGTGGCGTCAGATCGTATTCTGTATGGACCGACGTAAGTGTTTGCGAGGGCGCGCGTAGCGTATTCGGGTCGGCCCCCTCGCTAGTACCCAAGGTAGCGATGTACGGGTTTGTCCTAGCGTTGTACGGGAGGGCCGGATTCTTGAGAAAGTAGTAGTTGTATCCTGGATTGACGTAGTTGTCGTTTGGAACTTGCGTAGGCACGCCATTTACAATCGTCCAGACTTTCGTACCGTTGCCGTATGGATAGCCGCTTTCGTAAGAGAGCGTAGGAGTAATGCGTAGGCGGTGCCGCGAGAAGTCCATCTCATACGAAAACGTGGTCGTAAAGTTCGGAATATAGTTGGCGGGAAACAGGTGCCCGGCGAGGATTGCCGCCGCGTTGAGGTCGTTGAAGGCAAACTGGTAGATACTCGATGAGAACGTACGATTGTAGTTGGCGTTCAAAGTGAAGCCACTCGCCTTTGCCCAGAACTCAAAACCATGCGAACGAAGTTCACCAGCGTTAGTTGGAACGCCGATCGCGTTTGGGTTCTGGCCCGCGTTCGCCGCGTCACGATAGTTCTCGGGCAAGACGTCGATGACGTTCTTGTCTCGTTCCGCGAAATATGTGAACTTCACTTGCAGGGGGCCGCTACGTTCGTAAGAGAGGGCGTAGTCGTTCGCAGTTTCCGGGGCCAGCGGGAGGCTCGGCACGGCACCCGTAGCATTTCCTCCCGAATCGTTGCTGCACCGACTCGCGGGCGTGCACGTACGCTGCACCTCCAACGGAAGCGGTAGGGCCGACGTGTGATCAAAAGTAGCGCGGATTGCATTCTGAGTTGCAAAAGTGTAGGCGATCGCAACATGGGGATCGACGGAACCGTCGCCGTATGCCAGGCCGTTGCTGGTATCAGTGTGCTGACCAATATATCGTAACGATTCCTGCGTTGAAACGTGCGGCGTTATGCTCCACACATCGTTCAAATACACCAAATACTGATTGAGCCACGGCCTCGCGGTGACGATCTGCGGCACGGTCGGCACGATCTGGTAAATGCTGCTTGCGTCTACATCGTATTGTGCACCCGCTTTGAGATCGTGCCTTTCGCTGGCTTGATCGTCAAAGTCGTAGCCGACACCGTCTTCACGTTGGTATTGTGTGGAATACAGCGAGACGACGCCGTCGGGGAAGGACAGGTCGTCCCATTCCGGACCATTCGCTACTGCACCTACTTGGGATTGAAACACTTGAAGGCGCCCGAGCGAGTGTCGCCAGTCGTGAATCCATTGCAGTTTCTCGACCCCGTATGTGCCCCGTGCAATCGAGGGCGTATCGACCTGCTGATTTGGGTTTGGGGGCTGGCCCGGGAAGGCAACACCGGGGGAGTTGAAGGTCGACCACCTCAACCCTTGATACGGTGAATCGTACTGTTGGTACGCGGCGGCTCCGGTCAGAAACGTAGCCGAGAGATCGTCGTGTGGCGTTGCGGTGTAGTGGACGTTTCCTGCGATCGCGTATTGCGCACGAGTCTGGAACCCCAGACCGTACGTCCCTTGCTCGGCCGGGTAGAACGTCACCCCGTCGCCGTACGCAAGATACTCGCTTCCGGCCGAAGAGGAGAGGGCGTAACGCCACTTTAGATTGGGCGTCGCGGCTTGTATCGTAAACTTCGTCTCGCCGAGCTGTGCGCCGATACCGGCACCCACCTCGAATACCGACTTCGCCGGATACGTTCCCACTAGCGGGATCTCGTTAACGACCCCGCCGAGTGCGTTTTGGCTCTCGTCGCCATACCCACCTAACGTCACCGTGTCCGACCCAACCCCGGTCGTGCCGAGTTGCGCCCCCACTATGTTCCCGCCTGGCTCGGCGATCAGTCCCTGAGGAACCGGTACGGAGTCGTAGTCATAAGCGGTATCCTGAACTTTTCCGCCCCGGATGATGACGTTGCCAAAGGAATCTTGCTGGACGCCGGGGACATCGGAGATCGCTCCTTGAATCGAGTCGCGCGAGTAGTTGGCAAGTCCGGAAGATGAAGCCGAAGGCGTGCCTCCCTGTGCCTGTTCACCATTAACGGTAAAGACGTCAGTGGTGTTCCCGGGCGTAAATGTCTGTTCAGCCGTCTGCACCCGAGCGATCTCTTTGAGCGCTGGGCGTAAAACGAAAATCTTGAACTGGCGCTCTCCCGGCAGGACGACAACGGTCATTCGCTCGGGTTGATAACCCGCGGCCTCGACGCTAACGACATAGGTGTCGGGGATGACGCGCAAGATCGTAAATGTCCTCCGCCGTCGCTGTTCTGAGAATATATGCCGGACGGCGCAAATACCGTTACGCGTGCGTCGGCAAGCGGCTTCCCGTCCATTGACTGTACGTTGCCCAAGATGGTGCCTGTCGTCAACTCAGCGCCGGCGGCGCCGGCAGCGGCGGTTAGGATGATGGCAATAAGCGCGCAGGACGCGCGCACGAAGATCCGCATTGACACCTGCGCGCTACGAGCTACTCCGAGACCACGATCGTCCCGTGCATTGACTCTTCGAACTGGTGCGGCTTGCAAAAGTACGGATAGGATCCGGGCTTCATAAGCCGTAGCGTAAATGTTCCGCCGTCGGGGATCAGTGGCGAGCTATTCCACCGGCCGTCGCCCGCATCGGTGCTTCCACTGGTGACCGTATGCGGGTCCTGATCGGTGTTACGCCAAATGACTTCCTGACCGACCTTGACGTGAACGATACGAGGCACGAAAGCGTGATCGTGAATCGTGACGTGCACGGGCGGGAGGTTGTCGGTTAGGCCGGCTGCCGCCGGAAACCAGAGAAGGCTTCCGGCAAGCAGCGCGAAGATTAGGCGCTTCATCGGTTGAAGACGTTGTCCGCCAGGTCCTTATCGGGGCGCTGATTGACATACGCCACCGGCGGGCAGTTTACGACGAAAACGGAACCATACGGTGCGCCACCGGGTCCAGTCAAGTATCCTTCACCCACGAGGTTCAATATTTGGTTCTCGTCGGTTTGGCGTGTGTTTTTGCCGGCGGCAATCGCGGCCTTGGTCCAGGCACCCAGCTGCACATCCCATAACGGGCTGTAAGCGTTTG
>DATJUC010000109.1:0-3357 GCA_035502675.1 Candidatus Acidiferrales bacterium
AAAGTACTATAGCCGTAGCGCCGTCCTGAACGCTCGCAACGTCACGACGCCGACGCTCCACATCGCCGGGGCGCGCGATCGCTGCACGCCGCCGACGCAAGCTCTCGAGTTCCACCGGGCGCTGGTCGAAGCGGGCGTGCCGACCGAGTTCGTGCTCTATCCCAAAGAAGGGCACGGCGTTCGAGAATACGAGGCGTACGTCGACTACTGCACGCGCATCCTCACCTGGCTCGAACGGTACGTCCCCGCGGCCCCGGCGCGAACGCGCGAAGCGGCGACCGCCGCGTCGTAAGACGGAGCGGCAGCTCGCCGACGATCCCGAACTCGTAGTTTCCGCGGCTGGATTCGCGTTCGCCGAACCGCTCGAAGCGAAACATCTCGGTGTCGTAGCTCAGCATTTGCCGTCGACCACGAACCGCTCAGGATTCCCCCGACGGACCTCGATCTGGAAGCCGTGGCCGCTGAAACCGCAGTTTGCGGGCGTAGCGCCGCGCGCGCTTTCCGTCGAGTTCGATCCACGCCAGCCACGAAAGGCGGCCTTGAAATCGCTCCTTGCCGGCGCGTCGTCGGCGGCTCGGGCGCCGGCGCCTAACGGCGTCACGCGCGGCGACACCCTACGAGTCGATGCCGGCCGCAAAACCGCACCGCCGTAAATCAGCGCTCGCTCCCAGCGTTCCCGACGGCTCGCGCCACGCCATTTGGAACGAACCCATGTGGAAGTCGTAATCGACTTCGGACTGAAGGCGAATGCCCATCGCGGTCAGCTTCTCGACGGTCTCGAGCGGCAATCGCGTCTCCATCGAGAGCGCGTAGTCGTCGCCGAGCGGAAGCATCCGCGGCGCCTCGACGGCCGGAACGAACGCCATTCCGCGGTTGATGATGTTGGCCAGCACTTGGGGAACGGTGCAGTGAACGTTGCCGGGCGAGCCGAGCGAAAACGCCGGCTTGCCGTTTTTGAACGCCATCGTGTTTCCGATCACGGAGCGCATCTTGTTGTTCGGGGCCAGCCACGTATCGATGGCGGAAAGCATGTTCGCCGCGGTCGCATGCGAGCCGACCATCGGTACGCCGTCGATTACTTGCCCCGGAATACCGCCGCTCTGGAGCGTGTTCATCATCTGAACCCAGTTGCCGTCCGCGTCGACGATGGCGAGCTCGCAGCTCCCCGACGGCTGCGTGTTTTCCGGGGCCTTGCCGAACGGCAGGCCCGCGGCGTGCATGCGCGGCGGTCCCCACGTCTGCGTGACGTGGTTCGTCAGGTCGACGCGCGGCCGGCTGCGGGCGATCAGCGTCCCCAAAAATCGATGGAACTCGGGATCGAGAAAGGTCTCCAGCGGTACGTCGAAGACTTCGGGATCGTTGAGGTAGCCGCACTGGTACGCCGCCGAACGCAGGGCGTGCGCCATCGCATAGATGGCCTGCGGCGTGTCGATCGGATCGCTTCCTCCGTCGACGTTGTCGATGATGCCGAGCACCAGCGCGCAAAAAATCCCCTGGCGCTGAGGTATCGGCAGGTGCGCGATCTCGTAGCCGCGGTATGCGTAGCGGACCGGTTCGCTCCACCGGGCCGGATCGATCTGCATGTGTTTTTTGGCGATCTTCCAGCCCATCGCGTTGGCCTTCTCGACGAAGCGTTCGGACCACGCGCCGGTGACGAAATAGTCCGGCCCTTCGTCGGCCAGCGCGCGCAGCGTCTTTGCCAGCGCCGGATTGCGGAAGCGGCTTCCGACGTTGGGAAGAAAACCGTCCCGCATGTAGAGCTCGCGCCCTTCGGGGAAATACGTGATGAAGTCGAACGCAAACACGTTCACGAGATGCTCGAAGGAGGACACCGGATGCCCTTCCTCCGCCCAATAGATCGACTCTTCGACCAGCGAAGACCAAGGCTTACTGCCGAATCGATCGTAGAGCGTTTTCATGCCGGGCATGAACCCGGGAATGCAGGCGGAAGGCTCCGCGCCGGGGCGAGCGTAGCCGCTGGCCATGCCCGGTACGGGCTTGAACAGCGGAAGATCCTCGGGAATGACGCCTTGACTGTCCAGCGCGTGCAGAACTCCGGTCTTGGCTTCGTAGACCAGCGCCGTCACGGTACCCGTGTGATTCGTCATGAACGGCTCGACCGTGGCCTGAACGATGCAGCCGGCGATCGCCGCGTCGACCGCGTTGCCACCGTCCTTGAGAACGCGCAGCATCGCGTTGGTCACGATCGTGCTGTCGCTGGAGCAGACCGCGCGTTGGCCGTTCACGTTCGAGGTCTTTCCGGGGTTGCGAATCAGGGCCGCGGTATCGATGACGTCGGGTGTGATCACCTAGTTCTCCTCGTGGGTGCGAATCGCTGGAGCCAAGCCGGCATGCGGGTGCAAAGATCGATCTGTGACTCGAGCGCGTCGACGTGGTGACCTTCGTTCGGAGACACGACGAGCTCGGAGGTTACGCCGGCTTCGAGCGGGGCTCGATGAAACTCGAGCCTTGGGCCGGAGGCGCGTGCGGGCCCTCGTCGGCCGGACGCGCGAGATAGCCCTGAATCTCGAGCCCGTCGCGGCCGCTCCGCGAGATTGCTTCGATCGGAGCGACGGAATCGCGATCCTTCGTCGCTGAAGTCGTGAAGCTCTCTGACGCTGCCGGCGGTTACCGCCGCGATTCGCTGGTGCAAAAGAGCGTCGTCTCGTCGCGCCACGCCACATGCGTGACGTCGACGTTTCCGCACGAAACGCGCCGGGAGGTGCCGTCGCTGCAATCGACCACGACGACGTCCCCGCAAACGATCGTGCGATCGCTGCACGCTTCGATGGCCGCGACGTAGCGTCGACGGGCTGGCGCAGGGGACGCCGAGTTGTTCCCCGGAACAGGGGATCGTCCCGCAGGTCCGCTTTCACAGGAGTGCATTATACTTCGCGGGATACGGCGAAACCATCCCCCGCCGAGGGGCAAGAAACCCCATCGGACGGCCGCCGTCGCTCGAGTCGCCGGCGAACGATCGCATGCCGCCGCTCGTCGAGCGGGTAGCGCGCCGCGAATGCCATTGCAATCAGCGTGCATACGAACGGAACGGCGAACTCCGCCGCGATCATCGCCGGCTGCAGTCGATGCGGATCGACGGCGCGGACGTCGAAGTGCAGGGCCGAAAGAATGAAGAACGCGACGCTCCCACCGATCGCCGACTGCAGGCGGATGACGAGCAAAACGATCGCCGAGTAGTTGGCGGCGTGATTCGTTCCGGTGCGAAGCTCGTCGTAGTCGATGACGTCGCCCATCATCGAGTAGGGAATCGACGCGAGCATCTGTCCGGCCGGCAGCGCTTGGAGGATGCTCGACACGATAAACCCGGCTAACGGGCCCCATACTGCAGACACCAAG
>DATJUC010000110.1:0-6447 GCA_035502675.1 Candidatus Acidiferrales bacterium
CGTCATTCCGACGTACAACGAGGCCGGAGGCATCGAGCGTTTGCTGCGAGCCCTCGACGGCGTTTTCAAGGCGAACGGCCTCGACGGCGAGGTTATCGTCGTCGACGACAACTCGCCCGACGGCACCGGTGCGATCGTCGACCGGCTCTCGTCGGAACTGCCGGTCCGGGCGCTCCACCGGCCGGGAAAGCTCGGCCTTTCCTCAGGCGTGATCGACGGTTGGAAAATCGCTCGTCCTCAGTCCGTTGCGCTCGGAGCGATGGATGCCGACTTCAGCCACGACATCAACGTATTGCCGCAAATGGTCGCGGCACTGGAGTCGGGGAAATACGGATTGGCCGTGGGAAGCCGGTACGTACCGGGCGGCGGCATCGAGAATTGGCCGAAGCGCCGGATCGTCACGTCGCAAGTCGCCTGCATGCTGGCCCGCCCCCTGACGCACGTCCGCGACGTTACCAGCGGATATTTTCTCGTGCGCCGCGATGCGCTCGAGGGCGTTCGACTCGATCCGATCGGTTTTAAAATCGGGCTGGAAGTGATCGCCAAGGCGCATTACGGGCAAGCGATCGAAGTGCCGTACGTCTTCAAAGATCGAGTGGTGGGCGAGTCGAAGTTAAACCAAAAAGAAATCTTCAACTACCTCAAGCAGTTGCGCAAGCTGTACTCCGCGCGGCTCTTCGGTAAGAACGGCAGCGAAAGAGCGTAATCTGATGCCCATGCCCGATTGGCTTTCCAGCCGGCGATCGAAGGAAGAAGCGCCGTCGCGCGACGCCGCCTTGTGGACCAAGTGTCCGAAGTGCGGCGAAGTGCTGTACCGGCGCGATCTCGCGGCGAACCAATTCGTCTGTCCGCGGTGCAGCTATCACTTCCGCATGAGCGCCTACGACCGCATCAGTACCATCGTCGACGGCGACTTCGTCGAAATCGGCAGCGACATCGTTCCGGGCGATCCGCTGGGATGGGTCGACAAGAAGACCTACGGCGCGAAGCTGGTCGGCGATCGCGAAAAAAGCGGGCTTTCGGAAGCGGTCGTCTGCGGTTTCGGACAGATCGGCGGTTTCGACGTGGCGCTGGGCGTCATGGACTTTCACTTCCGCGGCGGCACGATGGGGACCGTCGTCGGAGAACGCATCGCTTTGCTTTTCGAGGAAGCCCGCCGCCGGCGCGTCCCGTGCATCGTCTTCACCGCGTCGGGCGGTGCGCGCATGGAAGAGGGGATGCTCGCCCTCATGCAGATGGCCAAGACCACGGCCGCCGTTACGCGTTTCACGGAAGAAGGCAACTTTTTCATGATCGTGCTGACCGATCCGACGACCGGCGGCGTCGCCGCGTCGTTCGCCTTCCAGGCCGACGTCATCGTCGCGGAGTCGAAAGCTGCAATCGGCTTTGCGGGACGCCGCGTCATCGAGCAGACGATCCGTCAGAAACTACCCGATCAGTTTCAAACGGCGGAGTTCCTGTTGGAGAAAGGCGCGATCGACACGGTCGTCGACCGGCACGCGCTCAAAGAGACGCTCGCGCGCATGCTGGAATACGCCCGCGGCGGAGCTCGCGTGTGAGCAATAACGTGATCGTCGAACGCGAAAAGGACCTCATCGTACTCGAGCGGCGCATCGCCGAGTTGCGGGCTGCCAACGAGAGTCAACCGGTCGACATGTCGGCCGAGATTGCCGGGCTCGAGGGGAAGTATCAGCAGCTGCTGCGCGAGGTGTTCGGGTCGCTGACGCCGTGGCAGAAAGTCAACATGGCGCGCCACCCGAACCGGCCGACCGCGCTCGACTACATCTCGCGCTTCGACCGGTTCGACGAGCTGCACGGCGACCGCCACTTCCGCGACGATCCCGCCATCGTCGGCGGCTTCGCGCTGCTCAACGGCCGCGCGGTCATGGTCATCGGTCAGCAGCGGGGGCGCGATACCAAGGAGAATCTGCGGCGCAACTTCGGGATGCCGACGCCCGAAGGGTATCGCAAGGTCCGCCGGCTGGCGCATCTGGCCTCACGCTTGGGATTGCCGATCGTCACGCTCGTCGATACCAAGGGGGCCGACCCGGGCATCAGTTCCGAAGAGCACGCTCAGCCCGAAGCGATTGCGATGTGCCTGCACGAGTTCACGCTGGCCCGCGTGCCGATCGTCGCCACCGTTATCGGCGAAGGCGGGTCGGGCGGTGCTTTGGCGCTGGCCATCGCCGACCGCGTCCTGATGCTCGAACACAGCACCTATTCGGTCGCTTCGCCGGAAGGCTGCGCCGCGATTCTCTGGTCTGACGCGACCAAAGCGGAAGAGGCGGCGTCCCGGTTGAAACTTACGGCTCAGGATTTGCAACGCTTCGGCATCGTCGACGAGATCGTGCCGGAGCCGCTCGGCGGAGCGCATCGCGATGCCGAGACCGTGGTATCACGGGTGTTGCAGGCGGTCGATGCCGAGGTGGTGCGCTTGTCGGCGCTCCCACCGGAGAGGCTCTTGGAGGAACGCTATCGGAAGTACCGGCGGTTAGGATCGTGGCAAACAGAGCAACTCGAACCGGTCACCTCCTCCGTTTCGCCGGCCGGCTGACCGCCGTCGGCGTCGGCCTCCTCGTCATTCTGCTGGTCGGCGTGCAGTTCGCTCGCGCGATCGGGCAGAACGTCGCAATGGCCAACGAGCTCTCCGCCACGCGCGCCGACATCAGCGATCTGCGCCATCGCCGTGAGGAGCAGCTGCGCGAACTGCGGCGTCTGCAAGACCCCGAAGGCGCGATTCCCGAGATCCACGACCGGCTGCGGCTCGTGCGCCCCAACGAAGCCATTATCTTCCTCAGCCCCTCGCCCGCGGCGACTCCGTGAGCGACGCCGTCGACGGCACCGTCATCAACCTCAACGTGTACGGCGCGACCGTGCGGCTCGAGAACGGCGACCTCGCCAGTGCGTCCGCCGAAGACGTGGAAGCCCACCGCGTCGAGTACCAGCGTTCGTTGGTGCGGCGCAAGCGCTTGGCGTTCGAGTTGCGCCGCGACGGGCGCCGCCCGACGGTCGTCCTGGCGCCGCAGATTCGCGACCTCGAACTCGACGAGCAGATCGCGAGCTATCTGAAGAGCACCGAGGAGTGGGAGTTGCCCGACGGCGTCCCCGCCGCCGACCGCCACTTCTTGCGCAAGAAGCGGCGCGCCGCGCTCTTGGAATCCAAGCACGGACCGGCCAACTCCTAAGCTGCAGACGCTGTGAGCAAGCACTATGCCGCCATCTCCGTCGGTACGAATTCGACGCGCGTCTTGCTGGCCGACGTCGCTCCCGAGCTGCCGCACGTCGACCTGGCGCGTTCGATCGGCACGCGCATCGGGGAGGGTCTCGGACAGCGCGGACGGTTAGGCGACGAACCGGTCCGGCGCACCCTCGACGCGATTCGCCAGCTGCACCGTTCGATTCGCGGACACTACGTGCGGCTATTTGCGCTGGCGACCAGCGCCGTGCGCAGAGCCGAGAACGGCGACGAGTTCGCCGCCGCGGTCCAGGAGCTGCTCGGCGTGCCGCTGCGGGTACTGGGCGGCGATGAAGAGGCGACGGCGTCGTACCGGGGCGCGATCACGGCGTTCGGCGCGCTGCACGGCGAACGCGTAGGCGTCATCGACACCGGCGGCGGCAGCACCGAGTACGCGGTCGGCACGCTGAGCGTTCCCGAGCGGCTGGTTTCGTGCGAGATCGGTGCGGTACGGCTGACGGAAGCGGTGCCGGCGTTGGCCGGGCGCGACGGCATCGTGGATTTGACGACGATCGAACGAGCCCGGGCGATTGCGCGCCAGGCCCTAGCGGCGCTGAGCGACTTCCCTCCGGTCGAGCGGCTCGCACTCGTCGGCGGCAGCGCCACCACGACGGCGTCGATCGTGCGGGGGCGGAAGGGAAAGATCGCTTCCTACACCGTGACGCGCGCCGACCTGCAAAAGGTGCTCGTGCGCCTTTGTGCGCTCGATCTCAAGGATCGCAAGGAGGTCGTCGGGATGAAACCGCAGCGCGCCGACATTCTACCGGGCGGCATCATCGTACTCGACACCGTGATGGACATGGTCAAGCGCGACGCCGCGGTCGCCACGACGGCCGACCTCCTGCTCGGGTTTTTGCTGCAGCAGCGCGACGCCGCCGGGCCGGTGGCAGGACAACGGATACCGGTCGGGGCAGGTGCCGAGACGCGAAGAGGATTTCACTGATATGAACGACGCTCAAATCCGCGAGCACATCCAAACGCTCGTCGAGGAAGAACACCGACTGCTCGAGCACGGCGACAACGGCAAACTTACGCCCGAGGACCAAAAGCGCCTCGACTCGATCGAGGTGCAGCTCGACCAGTTCTGGGATCTCCTGCGGCAGCGCCGCGCGCGTCGCAACGCCGGTCAAGATCCCAACGCCGCTCACTTACGCTCCGAGAACGTCGTCGAGCATTATCGCCAATAATGCCGGCGCGCGGCCGGCAACCACGCCGGGATGGTGGTGGAATAGGCAGACACAGCAGACTTAAAATCTGCAGCTCGAAAGAGCGTCCGGGTTCGACCCCCGGCCATCCCATTGAAGAAAGCCCATAATCACGGGCTTTTTCGTTGGCGATTGCCATTCGGTTGCGGTGCCGTGCCAAAACGGCCGCCGTGGCCGCGTCAGGGAGGCTCACGATCCGGCCCAGCCGAGGCGCTCCGCCACAACAACGGTAGTGGCTTCGGCTGAGCGAACGGCGCTTTTTCGGCCCGGCGACGTTGGCTAATGCGGTTTACAGCGGCCGGCGGTGGGATCTGCGTGACGGTGCGGCGACTTCATGCAGTCATCCGGCGGGGCTGGCAGGGAAGCAGGCGGACTCTTCCGTCAGTGGTGTCGCCGCAGTGGCCGCAGATCGGTGCTCCTGCGGTGAGTATTTCGAATTGGCGTTAGGATCGCCGAAAGCCAGGAGCCGTATCGCAACTTTTGGAAGTCGTCTTCGAGAAACGCCCCGGAAAGGGGGCCTCGATTGCACGTTCGTAGATCGGTCGCCGCGCTCGGCATCGCGGCGCTACTCGTCGGATGCGCCGCCCGAACGTCGACGCCGCTTCCCAATGTGGTAGAGGGGCAGTATGCCTCCCTTATCGGTGCGACGCCGCATCGCTCTAAAGCGAGCCTAAGGGTCAACATTCGCTTTGCGACGCCCACGAACTCAGAAACGCCGTTCAAGGGAATGACGCTGCTTTTCAGCGGTCCGACGCCATCGAAGGAAACGATCGGGTTAACGACGGCGAACGATCCGCGTTGCACCAAAGGCCGCGGCGTCACCTTCTGTCTCCTTAGCGTGCGATTGCTTTCAGGCGCGTATACGCTGGACGTGCACGTCTACGACAAAGGGCCTGTCAATGGCAGGATTCCGCCCGATACAAAGCTTCTCGCGAGCGATCCGAACCTGGCCTTCACGATGGTTCGCCACAAGATCAACAGCCTCAATCTCACGCTGACGGGCGCACCGAAATCTTTGGCGGTGTCGGAACTCCCGTCAGGAACGGCCGGTACGGCATTTACGCATCCGAAAGGCTTTTCGGTGATAGCGCTAGATGAAGCCGGCTATACGATCGTCGGCACCTACGAGCATCCCTTGCGGCTCGATGACGGCGACACCAGCGGTGCGACGACGATCGCAACCACCGGCAGCGACGATCCGCCAGCGCGAACGCTTCTCAGTTCGAGCGACGCCGCAACGCTCGACTACACCGGGCTGGCGATTGTACCCGCAGCGATCTCGGCAAGTACCGCGGGAGCGATTAACGGTACGGGCACGTTTGCGCCGGCGCTGCAGCCGATCGCAATTAAAACGTCGGACATGCTCAACGACGCGTACGCAGGCGTCGATCTCTACGCGACCAGCGGCACGGGCTCGAGTGCAACCTTCAGTGCATCGGAAATCGGTTGGACCAACGCGCCGTACGACAAAGCGCTCTCGCTTGCGGTGCAAAGGATTTGCGGCCGCATCGCAACCGTCTCGCCGGCCGAGGGTGGGTCGTTCGCCGTCACCGTTGCGAGCACGCCCAGCGCCGGCACCTGCACGGGGTCGTTGCACGACGGCGCCGGTCAAGCCCGCACCGTAACGCTGGCATACACGAACTTCGGCTATACCGGCACGACGCGGTCGATCGTCGTACCAGCCGGCGTCACAAAGGCGAGAATCCAAGCCGTCGGCGCGCAAGGAGGCGCCGGTTGTTGCGGCGGCGGCGACGGTGGAAATGGCGGGTCGGTCGCCGCGACCGTCAACCTCGCGCCAGGGAGGTTGAGCGTATCGGTCGGTGGCCAAGGCGCCGCCAGCGCTGGTACCGGAGGTGCAGGCGGCTTCAACGGCGGAGCGCCAGGCGGAACCGGCAGCAACAGCTATGGGCCGAGCAACGGAGGGGGTGGCGGTGGCGGAGCATCCACCGTGCTTTTGGATTCCGCGGTGCTGGTCGTCGGGGGCGGCGGCGGCGGAGGGGGCGGCGG
>DATJUC010000111.1:0-3411 GCA_035502675.1 Candidatus Acidiferrales bacterium
ATCGCTTCGACCAGCGCTTGCAGTTCGGTACCGAGGTCGTGCGAGTGCGCGCGGTCGTCGTTGGGCGTATAGATCACCAGAGCCACGTTGTTCTCCTCAAAAAGCGAGCGGCAAAGACGCGCTGAACCAGGAAGCTTCAGCCCGGCTTCTTTTCGAAATCTTTACAGTCGCACCTTCGTCCCCAGAGCAAAGCGACCGGGCTAGCTGGCGCCCGCTTGGGGCGCCGCCAGCACGGAGAGTGCCCCGGCTCGCCTCAAAGGCGCCGAATCGCCGTAAAAATGCGTCCCGAGCCGCCTGAAAGCCGTTCCGAGCGCGCATTCCCCCGCGCGGCGGCCAATCGGGCGCGAGCGCGCAGTCTCGCGTCCGCACGCGAGCTGCGAATTCGTATTCAAACGAACGTTGCGCACGCGTCGTGAGGACCCGCGCGAACGCGCCGGACGAACCGTCGGCGCTCAACATGGCGTACGACGCAAGCGAACGCGAATTGGCACCAATCTGGCACCGTAACGTCGAGGTCGGCCGACGCCGTTTCCGAAACGTGCGGGAATGAACTTCACGTTGCGTGCAACGCTTTTCGCGTTACTTTCCGGTGCCGTCGCATCGGGCTGCTCGAGCCAAGGGGCACTGCCTCAACCGGGTGCGGGTTTAGCCCCCGACACCACGAGCGCAAATCTTTCGATCGCGGCCCGAGCGGGCAACGGCGTGGTTGCCGACGCTCCGCCGATGACTCAACTCGGCGTGCGCGATGCCGGCGCCGCGCCGTCCCACGCGCGCTTGAGACTGACGCTCACCCTCCAATACCGCAATCAGGCGCAGCTCGACCGATTGGTCGAGGAACAAACCGATGCGCACTCCGGGCGCTATCGCCAATGGCTGAGCGACGCTCAGTTCGACGCCTCGTACGCTCCCTCGCGAGCCACGTATTCGGGCGTGCTTCGATCGTTGCGCGCCGCCGGCTTCCGCATCGAGAACACGTTCGAGAACCGAACGGTGATCGATGCCAGCGCTCCGGTCGCCGCCATCGATCGCTACTTTCGCACGTCGGTTCATCGCGTCACTGAAAAGTCTGGCTCGGATTACCTCAACGTTCGACCGGCATACGCGCCGGCCGAGTTGAACGGAGCGTTGCTGAGCGTGGACGGCCTCGACACCGTAACCGTCGTTCACACCGATCACCTTACGGTCGCGCGGGGCGCCGGGTCGAAGCTGCCCAACGCTTCGAACTCGTCGCTTTTCGGCCCGGTCAGCAGCGCAACCGGCTATCGCGGCTACGCGCCGCGCGCGTTCTCGGTCGGCTACGATTTGCCGGTCGAGCATCTCGGCTCGAACTCCAAGCCGTACGACGGTCTGGGACGTGCATCCGGCATCGCGATCGACGCCGATTTTGCCGAGAGCGATCTACGCGCGTTTTTGGCCTATTTCAAGATCGCGCGCACCGGCCCGGCGACCAAACGCATTCTGTTGCTCGGCGGCCCGCCGCCGGGCGACTCGACGAACGACTCGATCGAAGCGGCGCTCGACGCCGAGGCGCTGGTCGGCAACGCCCCCGGCACGGCGCTCTCGATGTATGAGATTCCGTCGCTCAAGAACGCCTCCATCACCGATCTCTACAACCGCGTCGTTTCCGACAACACCGTCGACACGCTCAACTCGAGCTTCGGCGGATGCGAGGTCGACATCGGCGCGAAAACCGTCGAAGCATGGAGCCGCCTCGCCGAGCAAGGCGCCGCCAAGGGGATCACGTTCCACGCGTCGTCCGGCGATTCGGGAGGAAGCCTGTGCGCTAACGCGCCCGCGAGCTCGCCGTACTTCGTCGCGGTCGGCGGCACGGCGTTGACGGTCGGCACCGGCGGCACGTGGGCGATGGAGGTCGCCTGGGACGGCAGCGGCGGCGGCATCTCGACCGTCTTTCCGCTGCCCAAATGGCAAGCCGGAACGGCCGGCACCGTCGATCGCGGACGCAACGTCCCCGACGTCGCTCTCGACGCGAATCCCGACACCGGCATCGCGTTCTACTACACGGGCACGTGGAATACGAATTACAACCCGCTCGGGGGCACGTCGCTCTCGTCGCCGATCTTCGGCGCCGCCGTCACCGAGATCGACCAGTTCAAGAACGGCCGCATGGGCAACGGCGGCAGCGCGCTGTTCGGCGCGTTCAAAACCGCCGGCTACGGATCGGCACCCACTCCCGTCTTCCACGACATCGTGGAGGGCAGCAACGGTCCGTACGACGCGGTCGAAGGCTACGATCTCGTAACCGGCATCGGATCCGTGGATGCTTGGAACATCGCACAAAACCTGTAATCGAGGAGAACGCCGTGTCGTTATCGTCCCTTACGTCCCGCGCCGTCGTCGTTCTGAGCGCGTTCGCCTTGGCGGCTTGCGCGGCGCAGTCCGGCGCGCTCCCGCCGACGCAGAGTAACCCCATGGCGGCAACCGCCCGAGCGTCGGGCCCGAAGCCGTGCAAAAATCAAACGACGACCTCGCTCTTTTCCAATACGCCGACGCTGCAGATCAAATCGAAAGCCGGCACGCTCTGCATCCCGGCATTCGACGGCTTCGGCGGGAGAATCGCCTATCCGGCCGGCGCGACCCTGGGAAACGTCACGCTGACGAGCAGCACGACGAACTACAACAAGATGCTTCCGGTCTTGACTAAGGGCAAGCCGATCTTCTACCTCCAAATGGCGATGTCGGCGCCGGCCGATTTCGCGACCAAGGTCTCAAACCGCGCGGCGTTGATCTCCAAGAGGTTCGTACCGGGCACCGGTTACGACGTCTACGGCCAAGCGAAGATGGGTGGAGTGGTGATTCTGCTGGTCACCTTCACGCCGTGCGAAGCAGTCGCCACCTCGAGCGCGATGGGCGGAGTCCTGCATGGCATCGGCACCTTATTCGCGGGACAAAATCTGTCGCAGCCTCCGTCGATTACGATCGAGGTCTTCCCGCACAAGCGCATCACGGCGCCATGCTGAATTCCAAGGCGCGCCTAACCGCAGCCAGCATCGCCGTCGCGGCCGCCGCGTTCGCGACCGGTTGCAGCGGCAGTTCGACCGGAAGCGCGGCGATGCCGGCCGTGCCGCAGCCGGCGAACGCGTCGGCTCCCTCTCCATGGCCGTCGGCCGGGACCACGCTGGAGTATCGCGGTTCGCTCACGCAGACCGGATCCGGATCGACCATCGACCTCGCGGTCGATCAGCAAGTCACGACCGGCAGCGCGACCTTGCACGGTCACCCGGCCATCGTCTATCACGGTAAGGAAACCGAATCGGGCAAAGGCAGCTCCGAGACGATCGCGTACGACGCCGAGGTCTTACAGCGTTCGAGCGAGACGCGCAAAGGCAGCGACGTCGTCCTGGTGAAATTCGCGTCGCACGCCTCGAGCGGCCTTCGGGAGACGATCGAATA
>DATJUC010000112.1:0-6345 GCA_035502675.1 Candidatus Acidiferrales bacterium
GGATGCCGGCGGCCGCCCATACCGAGAAGGATGGCTCGTTCACCAATACGCAGCGGCTTCTGCAATGGCATCACAAAGCGATTAACCCCAAAGACGACGCTCGTTCCGAGCTGTGGTTTTACTATCACCTCGGCAAGCTCCTCAAGGCCAAAGCCGATCGGAGTCGCGATCCGCACGTCGATCCGATCGAGGCGCTGACCTGGACGTATCCGGAGCTGGGTGTCGTGGCCGAGCCTGACGCACACGCCGTTCTCCGCGAGATTAACGGATGGGATGCCGGCGGCAAAGCGCTGGCGTCGTATACGGATTTAGCGGCTGACGGAACGACGGCGTGCGGATGCTGGATCTACTGTGGCTGCTTCAAAGACGAGAAGAATCAGTCCGCAAATCGGAAACCCGGAAGCGAACAAAGCTGGGTGGCGCCGGAATGGGGATGGGCGTGGCCATCGAACCGCCGGATGCTCTATAACCGCGCGTCGGCCGATCCCAACGGCGAACCGTGGAGCGAGCGCAAGCGCTACGTCTGGTGGGACGAGGGCCGAGGGCAATGGACCGGCCACGATACGCCGGACTTCGAGAAACGCAAACGTCCCGACTATACGCCGCCGGACGGGGCGCAGCGCGAAAAGGCGCTCGCCGGCTGGCATCCGTTTATACTTCAAGACGACGGGCTGGGCTGGCTGTTCGTTCCCAACGGGGTCGTCGACGGGCCGCTGCCGACGTATTACGAGCCGCAGGAGTCGCCGGTCCGCAACCCGCTCTACGGTCAGCAGTGCAATCCCGCGCGGCAAGTCTTTCCGCGGAAGTTCAACGAGTACAATCCGTCGCCGAGCAGCGAGCGCGGCGAACTGTTTCCGTTCGTTCTCTATACGTATCGCCTGACCGAGCATCACACCGCCGGCGGCATGTCGCGCAGCGTTCCGCACCTCAGCGAGCTGCAGCCGGAATTCTTCTGCGAAGTGACCCCGGCGCTGGCGGACCTGCGGGGACTGCGCCACGGCGAATGGGCGACGATCGCGACGATGCGCGCGGTCGTCGAGGCGCGCGTCATGATAACCGACCGCGTGCGGCCGCTGCACGTCGACGGACGCGTCGTCCACACCGTCGGCTTGCCGTATCATTGGGGGCGCAAAGGTTTGGTGACCGGAGACTCCGCCAACGACCTGCTGCACCTGGCCCTCGATCCAAACGTGCACATCCAGGAGACCAAGGGGCTGACGTGCGATATCCGGGCCGGCCGGCGGCCGCGAGGCGCCGAAATGCGGCGGTATCTCACGGCTCTACAGGAAAAAGCTCGATCGCAGGAGCGGCCGTGAGCGGGCTGGTTATCGATTTGCTCGCGCAAACGTCGGCCCAAGCGCAGGCCGCAACCTACGGCTCCGCCGAGCGCGGTCGCAAAGGGTTCTTTACCGATACCACGCTGTGCATCGGTTGTAAGGCCTGCGAGGTCGCCTGCAAAGAGTGGAACGAGCTGCCGCAAGACGGTTACCGGTTTACGGGCATGTCGTACGACAATACGGGCGAGCTGAGCGGGTCGACGTGGCGGCACGTCGCGTTCGTCGAACAGATGGACGAGCGCAACCGCTGGTTGATGGAATCGGACGTCTGCAAGCATTGCACCCACGCCGGCTGTCTCGACGTCTGCCCGACTGGTGCGATCGTCCGAAGCGAGTTCGGTACGGTCGTCATTCAGGACGACGTCTGCAACGGATGCGGGTATTGCGTGGTCGCCTGTCCGTTCGGCGTGATCTCCGAACGCGTCGACGAGGTCTCCCCGCAGCTGGGCGAGACGCGCGGACGCGGAACGATGGGCAAATGCACCCTGTGTTACGACCGTCTCAAGGCCGGCGACGAACCGGCCTGCGCCAAAGCCTGTCCGACCGCCTCGATTCAATACGGAGACGTCGAAGAGCTGCGCGAACGCGCGAAGTCGCGCGTCGAAACGGTGCGCGGCCACTTTCCGGATGCGCGTCTCTATCTCGCGGACGGGAACGACGGCATCGGCGGAGGCGGATCGATGTTTCTGCTGCTGGACCGCCCCGACGTCTACGGATTACCGCCGAATCCGTTCGTGGCGACCGAACGCCTTCCGGAGATGTGGCGGGCCGCCGCGCTTGCCGCCGTCGCGATCGTCGGCGCCGTGCTGGTGGCGAGCGTGAAGTCGTGACCGGCTATTACGGACGGCCGATCGTGAAGCCGCCGGAGTGGACGGCGCTGATTCCGGCGTACTTCTGGGCCGGCGGTTTGGCCGGCACGTGCGCGACGTTGGCGCTGGCCGCACGCGCGCGCAAGCGGCACGGGCTGGCGCGGACTCTCGTTCTCGGCGCGGCGGCCGGCTGTGCGGCCAGCGCCCTGTGCTTGATCGGCGACCTCAAGAAGCCGCAGCGATTCGCCAACATGCTGCGTGTCTTCAAGCCGACTTCGCCGATGAGCGTCGGCACCTATATCTTCTCGGCGTTCGGCGCAGCATCTACCGCCGCTGCGATCTCTGAGATCACCGGCGTCGCTCGCCCGGCGGGCCGCGTCGCCGAGACGGTTGCCGGAGCCATCGGCCCGTTCATGTCGGTCTACACGTCGGTTTTGCTGGGCGATACGGTCATGCCGGCGTGGCATTACGGCCGCAAAGCGCTGCCCTTGCTGTTTGCGGCAACCTCGGCGTCGACGGCCGGCGCCGTCGGATTGTGCTTCGCACCTGCCGAAGAACGCGGCCTGGCACGGCGCCTCGCCTTGATCGGATCGATTGCGGTACGCGTCGCGCTCGAACGGTTGCACCGCGAACTCGGCGACGTCCAAGGCGAGCCCTATCGGCGCGGGCTCGCCGGCGCGCTCGCGCGCTTGGCCGCCGGCTACAACATCGCCGGCGCGCTGCTGATTGCGCGCAACAGCGAGGCCACGGCCCGCGGCGGCGGAGTGTTCCTGCTGGCAGGCGGCTTGGCCGAGCGCTTTGCCGTCTTTCATGCCGGAAAGCAGTCCGCCAAAGATCCGAAATACGTCATCGCCGCTCAGTCGTACGAGCGGTGACCGCGCCGCCGGCCTTCTTCATGGCGAGATTACCGTCGCCGCTTTTTGAGGTTTCCGGCCAAAAGCTTGCCTGGGTTGCGGGCCGGTTCGTTTACGAAAATGGCAGCTGCCCGAGCACTCACGCAAACCCTCGTTACCGGTAACCTCGCCTCGGCGCGGGAGGACGAAACGATCGAAGAAAGGGCCTACGACGCTCTCAGAGGCCCGGCATCGCAGGCTCGCACGAGGGGACGAAATCCTTCTGCGATAAGGAAGTCAGCGTGACGAAAGCCGACATCCTGCGCCTGACGCATCTGAGCGCCTGCGCCGGTTGAGCGTCGAAGCTCGACGCTAACGCCCTCGCGCAGGTCCTGCGCGAGCTGCCTCCGGTCGCGGATCCCAACGTTATCGTCAGCCATGCCAGCGCTGACGACGCGGCCGTCTATCGTCTCGACGACGAGCACGCCCTGGTGCTGACCGTCGATTTCTTTACGCCCATCGTCGACGATCCATACGATTACGGGCGCATCGCGGCGGCAAACGCGCTCTCCGACGTCTACGCCATGGGGGCGCGCCCCCTTTGCGCGCTTGCCGTCGCGGCGTTTCCCGAAGATCTCGACCCGAGCATCATCGCAACGATCCTGCGCGGCGGCGCGGACGTCGCGGCCGAGGCCGGCATTGCCATTGCCGGCGGCCACACCGTCAAGGACGACGAGCCGAAATACGGACTGTCGGTAACCGGCGTCGTGCATCCCGGCCGGGTCGTGCGCAACGATACCGGCCGCCCCGGCGACACGCTCGTGCTCACGAAACCGCTGGGCACCGGCATTCTCACGACCGCGCGGCGCAACGACGAGATCGGCGAGGCGGAACTCGCGCCGGCGGTCGCGTCCATGGTCGCGCTCAACCGTACGGCGAGCGAAGTCGCCACGCAATTCCAGATCTCGGCGATGACGGACGTCACGGGATTCGGGCTGCTGGGACATTTGCGCGAGATGACGGCAAACCGCTTGGGCGCGAAAATCGACGCAGCGGCGGTGCCGCTGCTGCCCAACGCGTTGGCGCTGGCCGCGCGCGGCGTCATGCCCGGCGGCACGCGCACCAATCTCGCCGCCGCGCGCGCTAGCGGCGCGACGTTTGCCGGCGAGCTCCCGGCGGGTTTGGACGCCGTGCTGTGCGATGCACAGACTTCCGGCGGCCTGCTGATCGCCGTCGATGCCGGCGATGCCGTGCCGCTCGTCGACGCCTTGCGCGCCGCCGGTGTGACGCACGCGGCGATCGTGGGGAGGTTCACCGGCTCCGGGCGTATCGAGATCTCGTAGCTTCCGGCTGCGTCGGTCGCCGGCTCATCATCGTGCGGCCTGAAGACTCAGGAGAATCGTCTCCACCTCTTGCGTGATCTCTTCTTGGCGGAGATGGTGGATACGGCGCCGCAGATCGCCGGCGTTTTCGTCGAGCCGATCGACGGCGACCGTCATATGAGCGAGGCGTGCCCGGTTCTCGCCGAGTAGCGAAGTGGCGAAGATGCTATGCAGAGCCGCGTCGACGTACTGGTCGACGAATTCCCGAACAAACGCGTCGGGAGGCAGGTTGAGATCCACAAGCACGGGCGACAAAGCATCTTGAGGCGGTTCGAAGGGCAGGATCGCCGTCTGCTCGACGCCGCCCGCTCCGTTGGCGACCGATAGCAGGACAAACGGCTCGGCACTTTTCTCCACCGACGCAATGCGACCGATCGCGTCGACGAGCGTACGGTCGATGTCTTCGACGATCGCCGGACCCTCGAGTTTGGCCACGATTCGCGGCGCGTTTTGCAAGCGTTCGATGAGAGCGCTCCCGACCGCAATGGCGTGCGCCCGGGAATCCTTTTCACAGATCTCGATCCATAGCCGAGCGACCTCGGCATTGAAATCCCCGCAGAAGCCGCGTTCGGACCCGACCAAGAGATAGAGTGCCGTTTGTGGAGCGCGCGCCGCCGCCGGCCAATAAGGAGCGGTGGCCGCCGCAATCAGGGTCAGTTCTTCCAGCATGTGCCGGCGAGCGGGCTCCGTACGAGAGAGCTTTCCGATCTCTGCCATGGCGACGTTTTTGATCGACTCGAGCACGTCGCGCAAATCGCCGAGCGTTCCGGCGTGTGCCTGGAGGTCCCGCCGCTTGCTCACGACCTGCTTCCCAGCCATGCGCGCAGCCTATTCACCCACTCCGCTCGAGCGGTTCCCAGCGTCAGTCCGCTCGCCAAAATCTCGCTCGAGAGCCCCTTTAAGGTCTCCCGCACGTTCTCCGGCTCCAGTGCGTCAAAGAGGCCGTCGTTGAAAGCGATCGTCGACGCAAGCTGGGTCACGATCGGACGTGGCGCGAGCCGATCCTGTCTGAGAATCTCTCGGAGCACGCGACCTCGCCGGATGCGCGCTGCGGTCGTTGGTTCGAGCCGCGTCCCCAAGCGCGCGAACCGCTCCAGTTCGAGAAACTGCAAGTACTCCAAACGCGTACGGCCGGCTTCTTCTCGCATGGCCGCCGCTTGCGCGCGACCGCCGACGCGGGAAACCGATTTCGTGACGTCGATGGCCGGAAGGAAACCCGACGAAAAGAGATCGTGGCTGAAATAGGTTTGTCCGTCCGTGATCGAGATCAGGTTGGTGGGAATGTACGCCGCGATCTCGCCTTCTTGCGTGTCTACGATCGGCAGCGCCGTGAGCGAGCCTCCGCCGAGCGCCGGAGAAAGGACCGTCGCGCGCTCCAGCAGCCTCGAGTGGAGGAAGAAAACGTCGCCCGGATACGCCTCGCGTCCGGGCGGCCGGCGCAGCAGGAGCGAGAGCGATCGGTAGGCTTCGGCGTGGCGGGTCAAGTCGTCGTAGACGACCATCGTGTCGCGTCCCGCGTGCATCCAGTGTTCGGCCATGGCACAGCCCGCGTATGGCGCGATGTATTGCAGGCCCGCCGCGGCGCTCGCTTCGGCGACGACCACCACGCTGCGTGGGAGAGCCCCGGCGGCGCGCAGCGTCTCTATGACGCCGCTCACCTCCGAACGGCGTTGCCCGATGAGCACGTACACGCAGAGCACGTCGCCATCTTGTTGATTGACGACCGCATCGATCGCGAGCGACGTCTTCCCGAGGCCGCGATCGCCGATGAGCAGCTGCCGCTGACCCCGCCCGATGGGCAGCATCGTGTCGACGACCGTGTCGCCCGTATAGAGCGGATCGTGGACGTCGTCCCGCTGGGCAATCGACGGGGACCGTACGTCGATCGGGCGGGTATCGTGGAGCTGCGGTGCCTCCAAGCCGTCGAGCGGACGGCAGAGCGGGTCGACGATCCGGCCCAAAAGCTCGTCTCCAACCGGAATCG
>DATJUC010000113.1:0-2736 GCA_035502675.1 Candidatus Acidiferrales bacterium
CGTTTGCGCCCGTGGGGTTGGCTTGGCTCGCGAGGATGTTACCGCCGGTGCCGCCCGTCGTCGCCATCGTAATGCCGCCGGCGTGTGCGCACGTATTGGTGCCGCCGTTGTCGAGGGCCGGTGCCGAGGAGGCGCTGGACGCCACCGCGTTTGCCGCGCCGACGTTATTCGCCCAGCTGCCAACCGTGATCAGGCAGAGGATGTAGGGGCCGCCGGCACAGTCGGCCGCGCCGCACGAGTGCGGGATCGTGCCCGCAACCGTCAAGGCGTAACCGAGACCGTCGGTCGTGAAGACGTGCGCGTCCGCGCCGTTCTTGTAGTAGCAGTCGGTATAGTGCGTCGTGTTATCCGGCGTCACGTTGAAGAAGTTCGCAACGCCGGCCGATTCGGCTACCGCGGAACCGCCGCAGCTGCCCGTACCGCCTGCAGGAGATGAGGTCGTGTAGTACGTCGGGATCGAGTTACCCTGGCTGGCAACGCCGGACGCGACCGTGTAATCGGTCACGACGGTCAGCGTGCTGATCGCCTGCGTATTCCATTTCACGGTGATCGTCGCCGTGGGGTTGGCGGCATAGGCCGCGGGAGCGCCGAGGAAGGCGAGCGAGGCGCAAGCGCCTGCTGCCAACAGTTGTTTTACGTTCATTGTCCTTTCACCATGCGCGAAAATGCCATCCTTGGCAGAGGTTGGGAAAGCGATTTACAAGAGTTCTATCGGAAGCTTGCCTCCCCGGGTTAATAACAGTCCGTGCAGTGGGCGTAAAGATAGCCGGACGTCAAATGTAAAGACGCGTCCGGTAACGGGCTTGCTCAAAACCGTTACGTCGCCGTCTTCCCACTCGATCCGATCGCCGGCTTTGACGTCGACCAAAAAGCGCGCGCGTACGCTTACGGTGGTTCCGAGCGGAGCGTTCTTGGGCGCGTAGGTTACGATGACCAACGGTTCGGAAGGATCGACGCGCAGCGTCGTGCTGGTCGGGACCGTCCCGCTCGCGACGGCAGCGTCGACGTCGTAATCGCCGGCTTTGGCGTCCTTGGGAACGGCGATCTCGCCGGTCCACCGCTTCCGGCTTTTGTCGTACGAAAGCGGAACGTGGCCACCGAAGACCGCCAGCGTGACGTTCTTGGCGCCCGGCGGCGCGTCGACCGTGACCTCGGTCGTGCCTCCCGGCGGCAGCCGCCCTTCGGCGAGATGGATGACCGGCGCCGAGGCCGTCGACGATCCCGAAAGCAGCGAGAAGACGACCTTCTTCTCGAACCGGCCGACGGTGAAGCCGACGCCTTCGTAGTGCTCGCCCGGGCCGAGGTGGACCGTGACCGACGACGGGCCGGCTCCCAGGCCTTCGTCGAGCGTCTCGGGGTCGACCGAGACGGTGTAATCGCCGGCCGGGAGGTTATCGATGATGAAATTACCGTCGTCGTCGTCGATGGCGGCGTGTTCCCCGGGCTCGGCGACGACGTAGGCGTTCGGCACCCCACCCGTCATATGGTCGCGCGCCATCTCCGGGCCGTAGAGGATCTTGCCGCTGATCGATCCCAGCGCTTGGGCGTCGAAGTCCAGCTTGGTGTAAGACCCGTTGCTCACGTCGACGGATTGCTTGAGCTGGGACGGATCGAAGCTCGCAAAGGCCGGGATCGTGTTCTCGATCACCTCGACGGTATGCGAGCCCGGCGTCAATCCGCCGAAGCCGTACTCGCCGCTCGAGTCGGTCTGCGAGTACGAGCCGCCGTCGACTCGGAGCTTGACGTCGGGCAACGGCACCGGATTGCCGGAGGTGTCGGTGCCGTAGACGTGACCCAGGATGCCGCCGAAGTTCCCGACTTGGAAGACGACTTGGGCCTCCTGGCCGCCCTCGATGGAAATGATCTGCACCGGCGTTGCGGCCGTCGTGCCGCGCGGCAGCGACGAAGTCTCCACGCGCAGCTGATGCTGGCCCGGGCTGACGAACGAAAACTGAAAACCGCCGGTGAGATCGGTGCGCTGAATGTACTGGTTGTCGAGCACGACTTCGACGTTGGAGATGCCGCCCGACCCGGAGGCTCCGGAGAACCCGACATAACTCGGCGTCGTCGTGGACGTCGCCGACGCCACCTGCACGCGGCCCGCGATCATCGCCGGAAGCCGCGGATCCGGGCGTCCGGTCGTGAGCGTATTGCCGAGGCTGAACGGGGAGCTCAGCGTGATTGCAAAGATGCGCGAGTGACTGTCGGCCGCCGGGTCGAGTTTGTCGGTGACGCGTTGAAGTCCGAACGAGACGCCGGCCGAAAGCGCCGGCGAGATCTGCCGCGCCACCGTCACCAGCGGAATCTGCGAGAACGCGTCGGAGCCCGGACCGACCGTATGCTGCAGCGTGTCGGCGACGGTGAACGTCGTATGTCCGAACTGGCGAAAGAGGCTCAGCGTTCCGCCCGTTTGCGTGGTCGGGCCCAGCGGCGGCGTCGTCTCCTGATCCTGGCGGTTGGCCTGCAACAGCAGCGTAAACCCGAACTTCCCGAACTGCCGCGTGAAATCGGCCGCGATCAGGCGCGACGACGACGTCTCGCCGTTTTCGACCGCGCGCAGCATCTGCAGGCCGAGCACCGTTTCGAGCTGATCGAACTGCGATTGTACCTGCACTTGCAAACCGCTCGAATCGTAGCCGGTGACCTGGCCCTGCGCGTCGGTGGTCGAGTCCGACTTCTGCACGCCGACCGAGTATCCGAGACCGTGGACTTGACCCGCGTACCCGAGCGTTTCGG